>NZ_DBHKYV010000010.1:0-83789 GCF_057315035.1 Cupriavidus sp.
CGACTGCGTTTGCAGAGCGGTTCGTGTTGCGAGGGGGCGAATATTAGATGAGCTTTTCGGGCTACGCAAGGGGTTTCGCAAAAGAAATTTCCGATCCATTAGAATCGCCGCATGACGTCGCCCGACCTGCCCACCTACCTGCCTGAACGACTCGCAAGCCGCGATGCCGGTGCGCTCGACGCGCACACGCTTGCAGCAGCACTCACCCGGCCCATCGTATTTGTCGATCTGGAGACTACCGGCCCCGATGCCCAGCGCGATCGGATCACCGAGATTGGCGTGGTCGAGGTGGGCCCCGACGGCATCCAGGAATGGGACACGCTTGTCGATCCCCAAACCGGCATCCCTTCCTTTATCCAGGGCATGACCGGCATTACCGATGAGATGGTGCGTGGCCAACCCACCTTCGGGTCAATCGCCGAGCTCCTGGCCGAGCGTTTGCAGGGACGGTTGTTCGTCGCCCACAACGCGCGCTTCGACTATGGCTTCCTGAAGAACGAGTTCCGTCGCGCTGGCGTGACGTTCCGCGCCGACGTGCTTTGCACGCTCCGGCTGTCACGTTCGCTGTTTCCGTCGGTCGAGCGGCACGGCCTTGACGCCTTGATCGCGCGCTTCAACCTGCTGCCCAAGGGCCGCCATCGTGCGCTGGCCGATGCGGAACTGCTCTGGCAGTTCTGGCAGAAGATCCACGGTATCTATTCAGTCGATCTGGTCGAGTCGGCGGTGAAGGCCCTCATCAAGCATGCGAGCCTGCCAGCGGGGCTGACCGAGACGGCCCTTGACGATGTACCGGACCGCGCTGGAGTCTATTTCTTCTATGGCGATGACGATGCACTGCTTTATGTTGGCAAGAGCATCCATCTGCGCCAGCGCATCCGCGCGCATTTTGCAGGCGACCATACCAACGCCAAGGAGATGCGCATCGCGCGCGCGGTGCGCCGTGTCGACTGGCGCGAGACTGGCGGAGAGATTGGCGCACTGCTGATGGAAGCGCACCTCGTCAAGACGCTGCAGCCGTTGCATAACCACCAGTTGCGCCATAGCGGCGAGCTGTTCGCGTGGGAAATGGTTGAAGGCTTGCCTGCCCCGCGCCTGCGGTCGGACCGTCAGGTCGACTTCAGCCGCCACCCGGGCCTCTATGGAGTATTTCCAAGCCGCACTACGGCACGTGCAAAGCTGCGGGCACTGGCCGAAGAGCACCAGCTTTGCCAGGTGACGCTGATGCTGGAAGCCGTGGCGCGCAGTGGCAACCCTTGCTTCGCGCGCCAGTTGCATCGTTGCGCGGGTGCCTGCACCGGCGCGGAATCACGCGCAGCGCATCGCACGCGGACGCTGGAAGCCATCGGTGCGATTGGACTGCAAGCGTGGCCATTTGCCGGCCCGGTGGCATGGCGCGAAAACACGGGGGCGGAAACGGCCTGGCACGTGATCGAAGACTGGTGCTATCTGGGAACCGCCAGGACCATCGATGAAGCCGAAGAACTGGCGGCGTCGCCGGCACGCTTCGATATCGACACCTACCTGATCCTCGCGCCGCATCTGGCCATGCTCAAGGAGACCGCCGTGCCATTGCGGTCGACACGGTCCTTCGCACTGACACCACCGGAACCTCCAGCCAGGCCGGCGCCTGTAACAACGCCACGCACAACCAGGCGGAGCCCGACCGCCACCATCGCTGATCAAACCCTGACACTATTCGGGTAACTCGGCCAGGAACTACGCCTTCGTGCGGCCGCGCACACATACGCGTTGCCACACATTGCGGAACTCAGCTAGTCTGCGACGGGAGGAACAGCCCCCTCGAGATGGAGCCGCCATGCCTGCGTCGCCCCGCCATTCCGTCTGCCGCGCCGTCCTGCCGGTCACCAGCGCGATCGTCCTGGCCGCAGCCTGCGCCAATATCGAGGCCAGCACCATGCAGCGCATCTTCGATTCGTGGAAGGGTGCCCCCGTGGAACAGGCCAAGGCCCAATGGGGTCCACCGCAAGCGGTCCAAACGGTGCCGGACGGCACCGCCTATGTCTGGACCGATGAAATTCCCGCCGCGCGCGCGCCCGGCAGCGGCCCGCGCGATGCCGGGCTGGAGCCTCCGGCAAGAGTCGCCCAGTGCCAGCGCAAGCTGGTAGCTGGCTCGGATGGCAACGTCAGCCGTGGTGAATGGAGTGGCAGCGCATGCTGCGTCCAGGGTCTGGTCGGGCCGTGCGCAGGGCTGGCGCGGAAGACCCCCGGCGCCAGCTGACCTCAGCAAGTAGATAAGCCGGTAAGTCGATAGATCAGTCGATCTTCGCACCCGACGCCTTGATGGCCTGCCCCCAACGCTTCTGCTCATTGAGAATCGTGGCCGCAAAAGCTTCCGGCGCCTGCCAGGCCGGCTCGGCGCCCTGCACTTCGAACTTGGCCTTGGTATCCGGGTCCGCCAGCACGGTGCGCAGCGCACCAGACAGCTTGTCGACGATCTCCTTAGGCGTCCCTGCCGGCGCCAGCACGCCATAGAAGCCAACCACCTCGAAACCCTTGAGGCCTGACTCCTCCATGGTCGGCACATCGGGCAACGCCGGCGAGCGCTTGCCCGATGTCACCGCCAGTGCGCGTACCTTGCCGGCCTTGATGTACTGGGTGAACAGCGGAATCGAGTCGGCCATCATCTGCGCCTGGCCGCCCATCACATCGGTCAGTGCCGGCGCACTACCCTTGTACGGAATATGAACGATGAACGTTCCGGACGCCTGCTTGAACATCTCGGGCATCAGGTGAGAAATCCCGCCATTGCCGCCCGAAGCAAAATTGAGCTTGCCCGGATTTGCTTTTGCGTAGGCAATGAACTCCTTCAGATTCTTGGCCGGCACGTTGTTGTTGACCACCATCACCAGCGGAATCAGGGCGGTGCGCGCTACCGGCGTGAAGTCCTTTGGCATGCTGTAGGGCAATTTGGGATACAGCGAGTTGTTGATCGCCATCTGGCCTGTATTGGCGATCAACAGCGTGTAGCCGTCCGGCGCCGACTTGGCCACGTTGTCCGAACCGATATTGCCGGCAGCGCCGGCCTTGTAGTCGAGCACGACGGTCTGGCCCAGGATCGGCTGCAGCTTTTCAGCCAGGATGCGGGCGTGCGTATCGACCGGCCCGCCAGGCGGAAAGCCCACCACCATCCGGATTGGTTTCTCTGGCCAGGCAGCCTGGGCAGCACCGGCGGCCAGCGCCAGCGGGGTGAAGGCCAGCACGGCCAATGCATGCCGGACACGGCGGGCGGCGAACAACGTCATCTCTCTCTCCAGAAGTGGCCTCGTTCTCCGCGACGAGGACCAAAGCCGCATTGTGACGTTTTTATGACATTTTTGTGAAGTACCCGGGCACCCGCCTGCTCCCGGGCCCTATGGAACTATTCCAGTACGATGCCCCGCGCCTTGACCAGCGCGCCCCACTTCCTGACCTCGCTATCGATAAAGCCGGCAAACTCCGCGCTGGTGCCCGGCGATGGCTGCAGTCCCAATCCAAGCAGTTTCTGCCGGACCTGCGCATCGCCAAGCGCCTGGCTCGCGTCGCGGTTGATCTGCTGCACGATGGCCGCCGGCGTACCCGCTGGCGCCACGATGCCAAACCAGCCGTAGCCGATCACGCCCGGCACGCCCTGCTCGGCAAACGTCGGGGCATCCGGATACACCGGCGTGCGGGCCTCGCCAGCCACCGCAATCACACGCAGCTTGCCAGCCTGGATAAATGGCAAGGCGGTCGTGATCGCCGTCAGCGTGGCATCCACGCGCCCCGCAAGCAATTCGGTATATGCCGTGGCGTCGCCGCGGTAGTGAACGTTCAGCGCCTTGAACCCTGCCACCGAGGCGAACAACTCGGCCGTCAGGTGCGGCCCCGACCCGATGCCCGGTGAGGCGAACGTGACGCCGTCGGGCTTCTGTCGCGCCAGCTTCACGAAGTCCGCCACCGTCTTCACCGGGGAGTTCGCGTTGACGATCAGGAATACCGGTCCCCGCACGCTCGGCCCCACCGCCACGAAATCCTTGTGGATATCGAAGCGCTGGCTAAGGCCGGCACCGGTATTGATCGCGAATGGCGCTGCGGCCCACAGCAAGGTGTAGCCATCGGGCGCGGCATGGGCCACCGATTCACTGGCCACGCGCGTCCCCGCGCCAGGCTTGTTCTCCACCACGATCTGCTGGCCGTACTTGCGGCTCAACGCCTCGGCCAGCACGCGCGCCGAGGTATCGTTGGAACCGCCCGGCCCGTATGGCGATACCAGCCGCACCGGTTTGCCCGGCCACGTGCTGCCGAAGGCCTGAGGCACCACGCCGGCCAGCGCCATGGCGCCAAGCAGGCGGCGCCGTATCCGTTGAGACGGGGTCATGATGCCTCCCCGATGCGCTCGATGGAGGGATAGCGATAGGTACGTTCCAGATGCGCGGGCTGCGGAACATAGAGACGCAGTGCCACGTAGAACGGCCCCGCCGGTGCCGGCAGCCAGTTGCCATGCTGCGACTGGTCCCGCGGGGGCCGCGCCGACAGGTACACCGTCAGGCCGCCATCGGCGCCATGCTGCAGCGACGGCGAACGATCGCCGAGCGAGTAGCGGGAAATCTCGTTCGGCACGAGCATGCAATCGGACTTGTCGTACATGGTCAGCGACCAGAAGGCGCCCACCTCTGGCAGGTTGCCCGCGCCGAAATCAAGCCGGTACGACTGGCTGCCGTGCAGCGGTTTGCCGTCGCCGCACCGGTCCGCCAGGATGTACATCGCCTCCTGCACGCCAAGCGCACCGATATAGTTGCGTGCCACCAGTGCGCGCTGGAGGTAGTGCGTGCCAAACGATTCGCGAACATCGACCGACATCGCCCAGCCGCCGCCCATGTCAGATGCCTGCGGCTCCGCCAGGTCTTCAAGCACGCCTTTGAGCGCCTGGCCTAGTGCCTCGATGTGGGCATCGGTGGTGCCGACACCTGCGCCAACGCCTGCCCCAATCCCCACTGCGGCGAATCGGGCGACCATTGCCGCCTCCGCCTTTGGCGGCGGGTTCTCGGCCAGCACGCGGTTGACGACCTCGGCAAAACGCCGCGCATCGCCCAGGTGTTCGCGCGGATGCATGCCCACATCGAACTGGTACGCGGCGGGCGAGCCATCGATCCGCTTCAATGCGATGGCATCCTGCAACGCGTGCACCACGGGCAGATCGGCTTCGCCATCGACGAGCAGACGGCCGATCATCCACACCGCATTGGTCGGGCACGCCATGGCCTGCATGCCGTCAGGAACCGCGCCCTGCCAATCCGGCCCGTGCAGCAGGAAGCGACCCGCACCGGTGCCAGTGGTCCGGCTGCCCACATAGCCAAACGGATTCGTATAGAAATCGAGCAGCCCGAGCACGTAATAGCGTCCCGCAAACTCTGGCACTTCGAGCACCACTGGTTCACGCGACAAATCCAGCCATGCGTTGGTATAGAGCGTATCGTTGTTGGGCGTCACCACCTGCCGGTGCTGCGGCCCCAGCAACTCACGCGTATGGATCAGGTGGTTGACCCAGCGAAACGTGGATTCGGGGCCGTTCCCGGCGAACTCGCCGGACCGGTCGCGGCGCGGGCAAGTGGCTGCGCGCATGCGGGCCATCTCGTAGAGTGGCAGCGTGTAGAGCACGGCATCGCGCGCCAGTTGCTGCAGGTCAGTGGTGTGTTGCGGCATGTTCTGTTGTCTCCAGTCTTGTCGGTATTTGCGGCCAGCCTTCCGGCGTTCAGTCGACCCGGCGCTCAGGCAACGCGCCGTACCGCGGGAATCCGGTATTCCCCCGCCATGAAGCCCGCTGTCGGGTGATAGAGGCGCAGGATCAGGTAGAAATTGCCCTGTGGCGCGGGCAGCCAGTTCGCATCGACCGCCGGTCGCGCATGGGCAATCGGAATGACCAGCGTGCCGTCCGCTTCCTGGCGCAGTCCCGGTGTACGGTCGCCGACCGCATAGCGTCCTGCTTCATTCGCGGTAAAAAAGCGATCCTCGCCATAGAGCGATACTGACCAGAACGCGCCAGCCGGTGGCAGCATGCCGGGAGGAAAGCACAGTTCATAGGCGTGCTGGCCGCTCAGCCGCTCGCCATCCGCATCGAAATCGGACATCGCATACACCGCCTCGTCGGCACGCAAGGCGCCAAGTCCCTTCATGGCCGTGCAGGCGCGCAGCAACCAGTCGTCGCCGTAGGTGCCCAGACGCAGGCTGTATCCCCATGCTTTCTGGCCCTGGCTGCGCGTATGCGCTTCGATCAGCGCCATGCCTTGTGCAAACGCGCTACGCAGGCCATTGACGACCGCCGGACGCAACGCGGCAATCTCCACATCGTCCTCGCGTCGCAATCCCACCTTCCGTAGCAACGTGAACAGGCCCTGCTCCTGCTCGGCAGGCGGGAAGTCGCGCATGGCACGGAACAGGTTCTGGAAGAGGTCGATCGCCTCGTCGCCGGTTTCCTGCCATTGCGTTACGCTGGCCGGTCGCGCGGAGCCGGCGCTGCGCACGACCTGGAAGCCCTGCTCGAAAGCATGGGCGCGTGGCAGGTCGTCGGGGCCGGTCACCAGCACACGGCCAATCACCCACACCAGTGAAGTGGGGGCCTCTACCACATGCACACCGTCGCCACGCTGTCCTGGCCCGACGATCTCGATATCGGCGCCGGCCATCGGCACATTGCGCGGACCGAGATTGGCGAAGTTGTTGGTATGCGCATCGAGCAACTCGATCACGTAGTAGCGGTCTGCATCGGGTAGCGCGGGCACGCGCAGCGTCACCGGGCCATCTGCCAGGTTCAGCCAGCCGCAGAAATACAGCAGGTCGTTGGCAGGCGTGACGATGTCGCGATCTTCGTGCGTCCACTGCCGCGCGCTGGCCGACAACATGTTCATTGGCGCACGGCCATAGCGCGTTGGTGCATCCACCGAGGTCTGCAAGCGGCAGGTGCGCAGTGTTTCGATCAGCGGATAGCCGTAGATGACCAGTGGCAATGCGGCGGCAGCCACCAGGGCTTCCTGCGGGCTGGCGTAGGCGGGCGCGGCAAATACGGGCGATGCGGGATGGTTCATGTCAGTGTCGTCTGGTTAGGGGTGTGGGTCGGGTGTCAGCACAGCGGTTCAGCGCAGCGTGATCACCGCATCGGCCGCGACCACGCCTTCGGCCCCGACGATGAATGGATTGATTTCGAGCGTGTCGAGCCGGTCTCCGATAGCGGCGGCCGCCTGGGACACATTGACGAGGACATCGGCCACCGCATCGAGGTCGAGCGCCGGATGGCCCCGGTGTCCCGCACACAACGCCGCCGCGCGGCTCTGCTCCAGCATGGCGCGTGCGCGCTGGCGCGACAGTGGCGCCAGGCCGAAGGCCATTTGCCGGAAGATCTCGACGGCGGTGCCGCCGATGCCGGCCAGCGCCACGAGTCCGAACACCGGATCGCGCCGCACGCCGACCATGATTTCACCCCAGCCACGGACCATGCGCGCCACGATCACGCCTTCGAACGGCACGGGCTGGCCTTCGGCATCGCGCGCCTGTAGCACGGCGTCTTGCACCCGGGCGAACGCTGCACGTACCCCATCAGCGTCCTGCAGATTGAGCACCACGCCACCGATATCGCTCTTGTGCAGGATCTGGCGCGAGCAGAGCTTGACGGCTACCGGGAAGCCGATCGACTCGGCAATCCGTACCGCGTGCCCGACATCGTGTGCCAGGCCATGCGGCGCAACCGGGACACCTGCGTCCGCCAGCAGCGCCATGGCCTCGGCTTCGGACAACGCGCTCGCATCGGCTGGCAAGACCGGCGTCGGTGCACTGGTATCTGGAGTGGGAGTGCGACCGATAGCGGCATCGGTCTCTTTTCCGGTCGCAACCGCTTCCATCGCCGCGGCCCTGGCCAGCGCCGCCACCGCTTCCATGGTGTGTGCAGGCTCGCGGAACACCAGGCATCCGCGGTCTTCGAGCCAGGCGCGCTTGTCGTCGTCCATCACGCCCGAGATCAGCAATGGTGCCGCCTGACGGTCGGCTGCCAGCGATTGCACGGTTTCCTGCAGTACGCTCCACAGCCGCGGCGCATTGGCACCGCCGGCCAGGAACGCCGCCACGCTGCCATACTCGCCGCAACGTGCCACGTTGGCCAGTGCGTCGACAAAGACCTGCGGCTGGGCCACGACCTGGCCTGTGACGTCGATGGGATTGGCGGTGCTGGCAAACGGAATCGCGGTGCGCAGCGCCTGCGCGGCCGGGGCGGGCATCGCAGGCAACGGCAGCCCTTGCGACTCGGCGCTGTCCGCCATCATGATGCCCACGCCACCGGACACCGTGACGATGGCCACCGGTGCCACCGCATCGGCTGGCAGGCCGGAAGGCGAGTGCCAGTGCGTGGGTCGGCGGCCGCGGGCCAGCGTGTAGCCCAGCCGGAAGAATGCTTCCAGCGTATGGGCGCGATGCACGCCATATTCATCGAACACGGCCTGGTACACGGCATCCTCGCCAGCCAGGCTCGCGGTGTGCGATTGCGCGGCGCCGGCACCTGCGGCAGTGGTGCCCACCTTGGCGATAACTACCGGCTTGCCCGCCGCTCGCGCCGCTGCCAGCGCCTGGCGCAGCCGCAAGCCGTCGCGCGCGCCCTCGATGTAGGCCAGGATTACCCGGGTCTGTGGATCGTGGGCCAGCCATTCGATGACATCGGCCACCTGCAGCCCCGCCTCGTTACCCGTGGTAACCCAGTGGCTCAGCCCCAGTCCCGCTTCGCGCGCCAGCGCGAACGCATAGGCGCCAAACGCGCCGCTCTGGCTGACCAGCCCTACCTCGCCCACCGGCGGCACGCCCGTAAGCGGAATCGGCGAGAAGGTGGCGAACATGCGCTCCTTCAGGTTCATCGCACCGAGGCAGTTCGGGCCCAGCAGCTGCACGCCATGCGCGCGGGCCTGCGAGGCCAGTGCATGCTGCAAGGACTCGCCACCGCTGACCTCGGCAAAACCGGATGTGAACACCACCGCCGCGCGGGTACCGGCGCGGCCCAGTTGGGTCATCACGTCGGGGGCGGCTGGCGCCGGCACGGCCACGATGGCCAGGTCGACCGGCTCACCGATCGCCTCGATCGACGGCCACGCACGCAGCCCCTGCACGGTTTCGGCCCCGGGATTGACCGGGAACACACGGCCGCGATAGCCCAGTTCACCAAGCAGGCGAATCGGAACGCCGCCGACCTTGTCGGGCTGGGTCGAGGCGCCGATCACCGCGATCGAGCGTGGGCACAACAGTGGCTGCAAGTCCTGCATGGTGTCTCCGATATTGACGCCGCGGTACGTGCCACGGTCGTTCCGTCGTGCGGGAGTTCCGGTCCCGCGTACCGGCGGCTAGCGTCCCACGCCAGCCATGTTCTCGATGGATCGAACCATCTCGCGCAGCAGCGGTGCCACGCGTTTTTCCATCATCCCGCGCCTGACGCGCAGGCCCGGCACCGCGCAGTTGAACAGCAGCGGACGGTTCAGGTAGACGATGCGCGAATACACGCCCACACCATGCACATCGCTGCCGGCATCCCCTTCATTCAGCGCGAAGCCGCGCTTGGGGTAATGCGCAACGTTGTGGCACAGCGTTTCGTAGCAGGCCGCGAATTCGTCGGGACGCTCCACGCGCGCCGCATTCATCAGTTTCTCGAACTCGCTCTTCGACAGCGTGCACAGGAAAGCGCGCCCCATCGCCGTGGTCAGTACCGAACGCACCGCGCCAACCGTGGGGCGTGCTGGGGTGCCTTCCATGTGCGTGCACGACTCGAGGTAGGTCACGTCCAGCCGGTGTGCCACGCCCATCGATACGGCGCCCTCGACCTGGTTGGCC
Source organism: Cupriavidus sp. (assembly GCF_057315035.1). Lineage (NCBI taxonomy): Bacteria > Pseudomonadati > Pseudomonadota > Betaproteobacteria > Burkholderiales > Burkholderiaceae > Cupriavidus > Cupriavidus sp. The sequence continues at coordinate 9,835 of NZ_DBHKYV010000010.1, forward strand.
AGCGCCTGCATCAACGGGCGCGCGAGGTGCCGCACTTGCAGGCCGGCCAGGTACGGATATCCCAGCGCCAGGACTTGAGCGCCGACAAAGTACTTGTCGAGTTTCGGGTCCCAGTCGAGGTATCCGAGTTCAAACAGCGTGCGACAGATGCGCGACACCGTGGCACGTGGCAGTTGCAGCTTCTGCGACAACTCCCCATTGCCCAGCGGGCGGGGATCGTCGATAAAGCAGCGCAGCAAGGCAAACCCCTTGGCCAGCAGCCCGCCAAACGAGGGATCCTCGCGGCGGCGTTCGGCAATGAATTGTTCGACCGGGGTGTTAATGGGCATCTCGTCTCCTGTCTTCAGTGTGGTCGGCGATCTCGGCATGTGTCAAAAAGCGGAATCAATTTCCAAATATTGGAAATCCAGATCGTAAACCCCTACTTGACGGTGCGCAGCGGCGAAACGTAAGGTTAAAACCGAATCCGAATTCGAATACGGAAAACCCTTCATGCCAGCCACCACCCAAAGTGCCCGAGCCATCGCTTCAGCCGCGCCGCCTTCCGCCTTTCCACAGGTAGACACTTCGTCGATCCTGCAACCGCCGCGCCAACGGCGCGCGCGTGAAACCGAACAGGCCCTGCTGACCGCGGGGCGGCAGTTGCTGGCCGAGCGCGATTTCGCCGCAGTGTCGGTGGCACAGATCGCCGCGGCATGCCAGGTATCGGTCGGCGCGTTCTACGGCCGGTTCCGCGACAAGATGGCGTTCTTCGATGCGCTGCGCACGATGGTGATGGAGGAGTCCGATGCCTCGGTGGCCCGCTACATGGCCGAGCATCGCTGGCAGGAAGTGCCACCGTGCCAGATCATCGAGAAGACCATGCGCTTCATGGTCAACGGCTGCCACACCAACCGGGGCGTGATCCGCGCCTCGCTCAAACACGCCACCACACGCCCCGAGGAATGGCTGCCACACCAGAAGAACGGCCAGTTGCTGGTCGACCGCCTCGTGGCATTGCTATTGCCCCATGTGAAGGGCTCGCGCGAAGACGCCGAGTTGCGGCTGAACTTTGCAATGCAGATGGTCTTTGGCACGCTCGTCAATGCCGTGCTCAACAACCCCGAGCCGCTGCACCTCGACGACGAGCGGCTGCCGGCCGAACTGACCCGCATGATGGTCACCTATCTCGGGCTCGACGCGGCCTGAACCGATTTCCCTCGCTGAAATCAACCAACCGCCCGCATCAGCCGCAGCCATAGCGGCACGTCTGCCATCAGACCGGGCATAACGAGGAGACACACCATGAAGCATTCGACACTGCCGCGCAGGCAGTGGGCCACGCGCGCCGCATGCGCCGCGCTGTCGTTGTTGCCACTGGCGGCACTCGCCCAGGGCGACTATCCCGTCAAGCCAATCCGCATGGTGGTGCCATACCCGGCCGGCGGCCTGACCGATACGCTGGCGCGCCAGATGGCCGATGGCCTGTCCAAGCGCCTGGGTCAACCGGTGGTGGTCGAGAACAAGGGCGGAGCGGGCGGCATCATCGGCACCGACTTCGTGGCCAAGTCGGCGCCCGACGGCTATACGCTGCTGATGACGATTCCGGGGCCGATCACTTCCAACCTCGCGCTCTACAAGAAGTTGCCGTATGACCCGCGCACCGAGTTGCGCCCGATTTCGGATGTGGCCATGGCGCGCACCGTTCTGGCCGTGAACAGCATTGTGCCGGCGAAGTCGGTCAACGAACTGCTGGCCTACGCGAAGAAGGAGCCAGGCAAGCTGCGCATGGGTTCATGGGGACCGGGCACGCTGCCACACACGATCCAGGCGTATATGGACAAGACCTACGGCGTGGATATCCTGCACGTGCCGTATCGCGGCGAAGGCCCGATGGTCAGCGACCTGCTGGCTGGCCAGGTCAATGTCACCGTGGGCTCGGTTACCACGCTGCGCCAGCATATGGCCGGCGGCAAGCTGCGTCCGCTGGCGGTGGCCGGCACCACACGCGTCAAGGCACTACCCGACGTGCCGACTTTTGCCGAAGCCGGCTATGGCGATGCCGCCTACAAGCTGGTGGGCCCGACGACCTTGCTGGCGCCCGCGAAAACGCCCGATGCCATCGTCGAGCGACTGGGCCGCGAAGTTTCCGCGCTCGTGAAGACGCCGGAGATGCAGGCCAAGATCGACGAGATGGGGGCCGAGCCAATTGGCAATACGCCGGCCGAGGCCGAACGTGCCTACAAGGCCTATCTGCCGGTGGTGCTGAAGCTGACGGCCGACACCGGCGTGACGCTCGACTGACATTGCCCGGCCTGCGCGCAATGCAGCGCAACCATGGCCGGTATGAATTCCGGCGGGACTCGCTAGGTCCCCCGGAATTGGCCGTCTAGAATCGCGGCATATTCATCAGCGCAATTCCCACATCATGGCCACGCTATTCCTGGTCCGTCACGGACAAGCCTCGTTCGGTGCCGCCAACTACGATTGCCTTTCCGACGTCGGGCGCCAGCAGGCGCGTTGGCTCGGCGAATACTTCCGCGACCGCGGCATTCAGTTCAGGCGCGTGGTGGCCGGCACACTGGTGCGCCAGCAGGACACCGCCAGCGAAATCCTGCACGGCATGGGCCATGGCGGAACGCCGGTCGATACTCACGCGGGCCTGAACGAGTACGACGGCGAAGCGCTCTATCGCAGCTTTACCAATGGCGCCGATCATCGCGCCCACCAGAACAGCGACTACCAGGATTACTGGCGCACGTTCCGCGCGGCATTTGCGGCGTGGACGCAGGACCAACTCAACGGCATGCCCGAGACATGGGGGGAATTCGGTGCGCGCATGCAGGCGGCCATGTCGCAGGCGACGGAAGGCAGCGCACGGGAAGACGCCTTGCTGGTGGTCAGCTCCGGCGGCGCTATCGGCCGTGCCATCGCCGATCTGCTCGGCGCACCCACGCAGACTGCCATCGAACTGAACCTGCAATTCCGCAATACCGGGTTCTGCGAGCTGATTGTCGGCCGCGGCACGCAGCGTCTGTTGAGCTTCAACAACGTGCCGCACCTGGAGCATCCGGAACGGCGTCGCGCCATTACATTCGCCTGAGGGACGAGGCAGGCCTAGCGCTGCGACAGCGCAAGCTTGCCGGCAAGCGCCAGGAACACCGTTCCGGCAAACCAGTTCACGGCGCGCTGCACGCGTGCCGAGCGCATCAGCACGCGGCCAAATACGCCCGAGAACCACGCGATCGCGCCAAATACCAGCAACGTTGCCACGATAAAGACCAGGCCCAGCACCATCAGTTGCAGCGCCACGTGGCCACGCTGCGCGACAACGAATTGCGGCAGGAATGCCAGGAAGAAGATCACCACCTTCGGGTTGGTCAGGTTCATCACCACGCCGCGCCAGTACATATTCTTGCCCGCCTGCGCATGAGCGCCCGACTGGCCGATCTGGCCCACCGGTGCGCGGAACGCCTGCCATGCCAGGTAGACCAGGTACAGCGCACCGGCAATCTTCAGCACCGCAAACGCCACCGCCGATGCCGCGAGCAATGCGGCCAGTCCTACCGCAACCACCGCCGTATGCACCAGCAAGCCTGTGCACAGGCCCAGCACCACTGTCAGTCCAGCCCGTGTCCCGTGCATTGCCGATTGCAGCAGCACGAAGATATTGTCAGGCCCCGGCGCCAGGCCAAGCAGGATGGCAATACCCAAAAATGGCAGCAGTGTTTCGAGCGGCGGCATGCGGTTGGCTCCATCGAATGAAGCGGCCATGGTAGCCCAATGCACCGGGTCACGCGCACTGCTCGCATATTTCTGCTGTATCGATTAATCGATCCAAACAATCAATTTATCGGAACAATCTTCGGGGCCTATATTCGAGGCGCCTCCCGCATCGCATGACGGGACGCGTATTCGAAAACAAAGACGAGGAGACATCAGATGGAAGCACGTGCACATGGGCGGCACGCGGCGGCGCTCGCCCTTGCGGCATCGGTAGCGCTGCTGGCGGCTTGCGGCGGTAGCGACGACAACAGCAGCAGTAGCGGCACCACCAGCGGCACCGGCACCACGCCGGCGCGTACGCCGGCGCAGACCCTGAAGATCACGGGCACGCAGGATTTTGCCGGCACGTACGGCAGCGTGGGCCAGTACGAACAGGTGAGCGGCACGATCAGCGGCGAAGTCGACCCGAAGGATCCGAAAAACGCGATCATCCAGGACCTGGCGCTGGCACCGGTGAACGCCAATGGCATGGTGGAATACACGACCGACTTCGTGATGCTCAAGCCCAAGGACATCAGCAAGGCCAGCGGCGTGCTGCGCTACGATGCCCCCAATCGCGGCAATATCCTGACGATGCCCAATCCGGCGGTAACGCCCAGCGACGCGGTCTACCTCGAGCGTGGCTATGTGCTGCTGTACTCCGCGTGGCAAGGCGATGTGCCGAAGTCCAGCGCGGCCCGGCTGACGGTCACCGTGCCGGTGGCGAAGAATGCCGACGGGTCCTCGATCACGGGTACGTATCGCTCGGAACTGGTCCCCACCACGGCGACACCGATGATGTCGCTGCCCGGCGGCGTATTCAATGGCACGATGCTGCCCTACGCGCCGGCCAGCCTCGACAACACGCAGCCGGGGTACTCGCTGACACGACGCATCAACGAGACCGATCCGCGCGTGGCCATTCCGGCAAGCGACTGGAAGTTTGCGAAGTGCGACGCCGGCAATCCGTTCCCCGGCACCGCCGATCCCGCCAATGTCTGCCTGCGCGGTGGCTTCGATCCGCAGTATCTCTATGAACTGGTCTATGTGGCGAAGGATCCGAAGGTGATGGGCGTGGGCCTGGCCGCCTTGCGCGACACCATCGGCTTCTTCCGCAACAAGGCCGTCGACAGTGCCGGCACGCCCAACCCGCTGGCGGGCCGCATCAAGTATGCGATCGGCCAGGGCACCTCGCAGTCGGGCAATGCGATGAAGACGTTCCTGCATCTGGGCTTCAACCAGTCGCTCGATGGCTCGAAGGTGTTCGACGGCATCTACGCCCATGTGGCCGCACGGCAGACCAATATCAATACGCGCTTTGCGGTACCCGGCGGTGGCGGCGGCTTGCGTACCGACCATACGGCGTTCGGGCAGACCGCGCCGCGCGGGCTGGACAAGAACTACACCGACGATATCTCCGGCAAGACCGGCGGCGTGATGGCGCGCTGTTCCGCCACCAGTACCTGCCCGAAGTTCTTCCTGGGCCTGTCCGGTACCGAGTTCTGGCAGTTGCAAGGGTCGCCGGTGCTGACCGACGCGAACGGCTTCAGTGACCTCAAGCAACCGGACAATGTGCGCATCTACTACTACACCGGCACCCAGCACGGCGGCGCCGGCGGCACTGCCAGCATTGCGTTCGCACCCACCCGCAATGTGTATCCGGCCGGTACCGTGATCCATCACAACGATACGTTCCGCGCGCTATTCATCGATCTCGAGGACTGGGTCGTGCGGGGCACGCAACCACCGGCCAGCCAGGTGCCCGCCCTGGCGGACGGCACGCTGGTGCGCCCTGCCAGCCTGACGCTGCCCGTCATGAAGGGCGTGGCATGGCCGGTCTCCGGTGTATCGACCGCGATCCCGGATTTCCAGTACCTGGCACGCTACAACGGTTATCCGCTGCTCGACTTCGGGCCGCAATACCGGCGCGAGGATGAGTCCGGTATCGCCACGACCCTGCCGCCCGCCTACCTGAACCGTGACTATGCAATCCTGGTGCCGCAGGTGGATGCGTCCACGGGCATACCGCGCGCCGGCATCCATAGCGTGGAAGCGCGTGCGCCGATCGGGACCAGCCTCGAGTTCAACTATGTGGCCACAGCGGGCATCGTCGACCTGTCCAACCTGACCGGGTCATTCATACCGTTCCACAAGACCGAAGCCGCCAGGCTGGCCGCTGGTGACGGTCGTCCGTCGCTGGAATCGCTGTACACCAACCAGGCCGGCTATGTCACCGCAGTGACCACCGCGGCCAACGATCTGGTTGCGCAACGCTTCCTGCTGCAACGCGATGCCGATGCGATCGTGGCGCGGGCGGTGGCAAACCCAGTATTGCCATGATGTATTGATGGACTGGGCTACGGCAGGCGGGGTCGTCGACTGCCCGCCGTAGTCGCTGCACCTACATCAGCCGGGCAATGGCCTCCGCCCGGATGGCTTCAGCCTTGGCCTTGAGCCGCAATGCGATATCGGCACCGCGCTCATTGGCTACGCGTTGAATAAACGCCATGCGTGGTACATCGCTCAGTGTGGCTACGTGCGAGGCTTCGCAGAACATCTTCCATGCCATCGGCTGGCCGGCATATTCATCGCGACGGCGCAGCATCGCGGTGTCGATGGTGGCAACGATGGCGGCATCGGCATTGGCAGGGGCGGCAAAGGTCTGGAACATGATGGTCTCCCGGTCGGCAAGTCTGGACACTGCATTTCAGTCGTGTTCACCGACCATGGTCTGCAAACGACATGCCAATATCGGCACCCGCTGCCGCGATCCATACCCAGGTTTCAAGCGACGCCTGCGGAAGCCGCGCCACGCCGACGTTCCCGGCGTCTCCACCCCACTTCAGTCGGGCGCGCGGAGCACCTGCCGGAAGTCCACAAACAACTCTCGCCAGACAAAAAAGGCGTTACGGGTTACGTAACGCCTTGCTCATTGCTCGTGACATGACTCATGCGCGCGCGCCGTCCAGATACGGGTCGAACGTGCGGCCTGGCGCGGCCGAGACGCCAATCCGGTCAAGACCTGCGATGAAGCGTGCGCCATCGGTGTAGGGGTCGGCGTTGCGGGCGCCGTCCAGATACGGATCGGACTGGCGGGCAGGCGCGGCCGATACACCAACCTTGTCCAGACCTGCCACCGTGCGAGCACCGTCGGTGTACGTGTCCACCTTGCCGGTGCGGGCGCCGTCCGTGAACGTGTCATGCGTGCGGAACTCGTATCCGTACTTGTCAGCAGAAACCGTGGTGCGGAATTCGTAGCCATACTTGTCTGCCGGTACCGTGGCTGCGTGCGCAGCACCCAGCGCTGCAGCGGACAGGGCGATGGCCGAAGCGACATTCAGGGCGACGTTCTGGGCAAACTTCTGGGCAATCTTCAGGGCGGTGGTCTTGGTCATGATTTCTCTCCGTAAAAAATTCAGTTTTATTCAGTTTGTATGAATGGTCCCGGCCTGCCGCACATCCTGTTTCGCCTTGTTGCTGCGTTGCGCGCCGTCCATGAATAGAACTATAGGCCTCCGGTCTGATTGAAAAGTGACGTATCTACGGACATGTTATTCAGTTTTTTTGAATCGACATTACAGCATCGAAGCGTCCGGCAGCCGACATTCCCGCCGCCCATGGCGCGGCAATGCGCTACAGTGACGCGCATGCTGGCTATCTGACGGCGACAACCGCTGTCCGCGCCCCTCCATGCATCGCTTGCGCACCCACTTCCCGTTGCCTGCCTGGCTCCAGGTTGCATTGCTGACGCTGCTGCTATGTGGCGCGGCTTATGGAGCCGGATCGCCATTGCTCAATGCCGTGCAGAAAGCCGGCAGTAGCGCCGCATCCAGCCCACCCGCGAGCGTGCCGCTCGCCCAATCACTGGACCAGGTCATTGCCACGCTCCAGAACGACGCCGAGCGGCAAGCGTTGCTCACGCAACTGCAAACGCTGCGCAAGGGGCTCGATGCCTCGGCGGTCTCCGCCGCGGCGGCCAGCGCGCCCTCACCCGGACTGATCGGCGCCGTGACACAGGCACTTCAGGAACTCGACAGTACCCAGCGCCCTGCCCGCGGACCGTGGCAATACTGGCGCTGGCGCATCGACTTCGCGGGTGAGGAATTGCGTGAAGCACTGACCATCAGCAACACGCGCGCGGCCGTGGAGTCGTGGCGCGAGTTTGGTATCGTGCTGGCCGGATGGGCCATCACCGGTTGGCTGCTGCGCGAACTGTCGCGCCGCATGCACAGGCGCCGCCTGCGAACGCCGCAACCGACGCAATTGCCGATCGTGCCGTCGTGGATCGATGTAGGCATCTACTTCCTGAAGCGCATCGGCCCATGGATTGTTGCCTTCGGCCTGACCCTGCTGCTGGCCTACCAGGTGTTCGGCCGCACGCCCGCCAGCATCGGTGCCGTGCTGGTGGCCTATGCGATCGTGGCCGGTGCCGTGATGTCGGCGGTCTGCCAGGTCATCTTCGCGCTGTTCCAGTCCGGCCATCGCGTCCATGCGGTACGCGACCTGCTCAAGCACTCGCCAATCCTGCTCTTTGTCACGGGCGCGCTTGCGGCGCTGGGGGAAGCCAATACCGATCCGCGCGTGATTGCCTCGCTCGGCGTGAACCTGTCCGCGCTGGTCAGCACGTTGGCCAATGTGCTGGCGGCGATCCTGATTGGCGTATTCACGGTGCGATTCCGCCGCTCGATCGGGCAACTGATCGCTTTCCGCCCGTTTGCCTTCCGCCAGGAGCATCCGGCAGTGATGGACCTGCTGCGCATGGCGGGCGAGGCCTGGTACCTGCCAATGCTGGCCGTGGTGGCGGCCTCGGTAATCGGCACCATCATGGCCACCGGCCACGCCGATGAATTCCTGCGCCGCGCCGTAATCACCGTGGCGCTGTTCGTCGGCGCCGTGTTGCTGACACTGGTGGCGGGCCGTTCGCCCAAGGCCACCGTACGGGCACCCCGACTGCGCGACCGCCGGCGCTCGGCGTATCTGCAGCGCTTTGGACGCTTTGGCGCGGCGCTGGTGCGGGTGGCGATCTGGATCGTCTTTCTTGAACTCAACGCACGTATCTGGCACACCTCGCTGTTCCAGCTTGCCGAGGCCACGGTGCTGGGCCGGCATATCACGCAGTCGATCCTCAGCGTGATCGGCGTGGTCTTGCTGGCGTGGCTGGTCTGGTTGTTGATTGATACCGCGATCACGCAGTCGCTGTCGCCGACTAACAATCGCGCGGTGCAACCCAGCCTGCGCGCCAAGACCATCCTGCCACTGGTGCGCAATGCGTCGTTCGTTGCGCTACTGGTGGTGGCGATGATCGCGGTACTGGCCAACCTCGGCGTCAATGTCACGCCGCTGCTGGCAGGCGCGGGCGTGGTGGGGCTGGCCATCGGCTTTGGCGCACAAAGCCTGGTACAGGACCTGATCACCGGTCTGTTCATCGTGATCGAGGACTCGATCGCCATTGGCGACTCGATCGAACTGCCCGACCACGCTGGTGTGGTCGAAGGCATGACGATCCGCACCGTCCGGTTACGCGACGGCAAGGGTGCGCTGCATACACTGCCCTATAGCCAGATCAAGACGGTCAAGAACCTGTCACGCGGCTATGCCTTTGCCGTGTTCAATATCTCCATCGCCTACCAGAGCGATTTCGACCGCGCGCTCGAGATCATTCGCGAGACCGGCGCCGAAGTGTCGCGTGACTATCGGTACAGCCGCAACCTGCTGTCCGGACTGGATGTCCTGGGCCTCGACCGCTTCGACCCGAACGGCCAGGTGGTGCTGGCCCAGTTCAAGACCCGCCCGCTGATGCAGTCCGAGATTTCGCGCGCGTTCAACGTCCGGCTCAAGCGCAATTTCGACGCCGAGGGCATTCGCATGGCAGCGCCCTATGTCACGGTTCAGGTCGATGCCGCGAATGGCGCCGCTGCCGCCGTGGAAGCCGGACAGGCTGCGGCGGCCGGCGCAGGCGCCGAATTAGTCACCTCAAAGGCTGGGAACGCCGGCTGACCGGCGCAGCAATGTGCAGACCGGGTCTCGCCGGCATGCGGGTTGTCGCTTTTGCGCAATGCCACACTGCGACATCTTGGCGAATGGTTTGAAATAGCCCGGTCATCGCATTACTATCTCGCGAACTTCAGCAGTCGCCGCGGGTGCATGCCCGCGCTGACCTGCTAGCCGCAAAGGCAGGCGTGGCGCCGGTTTTCCGGTTCTCCCCCTCCCTTGGCGGGATATTCCCGCAGGCGGTTTATGCACGATGATCATCATATGGATTTGCCGCGGCCAGTCGCACCATAAGCGTACGGTCGCGGGCAGGGAATACCAACACATAAAGAAAGGTCGCGCCTCGCTGCAGCGGCCTTGAGGAAAAGGCGTTTGCCACCGGGGGAAAATGAAATGGGCGAACACTTGTCTGCCGACGATGTCTTCTATCGTCTGGTCGATAGCATCTATGAGTCCGCCATGGACGTGGCTGCCATGCCAGCCGCCCTCGACCTGTTTTCCCACTACACGTGTTCCGCGAGTCCGAGCTACCTGATCTGGGACAAGCTCGCTGGGCGCGCACGCCTGGGCGTCACACCACACGGTTGTTTTACCAGCGCCAGCAGCATGCCTGAAAACATGCGCGCGCTGCCGTCGCGTGCGGTGCTGGCAGCCACCGCCGATGCCACTATGCCAAATGCGCCTGAACCGGGCGCGGCGATGCCCTTCGATTGCAGCGGCCTGGCGCACGGGATTCGCCTGTTCGATACCCACGATGTCTGCGTCTGGATGAGCGCCACGCCCGGGTGCGACGGATGCGCATCGCATGACTGCAACCGTCGCGTGGCACAGGTGATGCCCCACTGGGCACGGGCCGCGCGCATGCAGCATCGCAATTTCGAACTGAGTGGCATGGCATCGCTGGGACTGGCCGGGCTCGACACGCTCGACTTCGGCGTCATGGTGTTGCAGGCCGACATGCGCGTGCGCTATGCCAACAGCTGGGCTGAAGCCCTGGTGCAGGCCGACACCAACCTGGCGCTCGACAATGGTGTGCTGCGCGCGCACCCGGAATCGCTGCAATCGGTGCTGGTGAAACTGCTCGACAACGCCGTGCATGGCGGCCGCCATGGTGGCGCGGCGGCAGGGTCATGGATGCACATCACGTCGGGCGGCCAGCCTGTTCCGCTGATCGTCATGCCGCTGGTATCGCGGCAGCCCGTCGACGGCCCGTGGCAGTTGCCGATGGCGATGATGCTGATGGGCAATTCCGAATCACGTTCGGTACTCGATGCCGGCGTGCTGACATCGCTGTTCGGCCTGTCGAAAAAGGAAAGCATTATCGCCATCCGCCTGGCGGCGGGCGAAACGCTGAACGAGATCGCGGAACGCGAGTTCCTCTCGCCACACACCGTGCGGGTGCATATCCGCGACACGCTGCGCAAGACCGGCACCCATCGCCAGTCTGAACTGGTACGCCTGCTGCACCTGTTACCAGGAGTGGATCTGGAGCGAGCCGGCGTTTGCTCGGCGGCACGGCCCAGGGCCGTGCAAGGCAGGGGCCGATAGCGGTTGACCCGCTGACCCTCTCCCGCGCTGCGGGAGAAGGGAGCCTGATCGTGGTAGTTGGATGCTATGCGGCCTTGCGCTGTTGCTGATGGCGACGCTCAGGCTTGCACTCGTACTTGAGCTCGCGCCGGCCATCCTCGTAGGCTACCTCCAGCCGTACCGTAAAGCCCCATAGCCGCGTCACGTGGCGCACCACTTCATCGAAGTTCTGCGCCAGCGGCCGGCGTTCGTTCTGCAAATGGCGCAGCGTCAGCGAGCGGTCACCGCCCACGTCGACATTGGTCACCTGGATATTGGGCTCCATGTTCGACAGGTCGTACTGGTTGGCCAGCAACTGACGAATCTCGCGATAGCCTTCATCGTCGTGGATCGCCGTGACGCGCAGCTTGCCCTCGCGGTCATCGTCGAGCACCGAGAACAGCTTCAGCTCACGGATCACGCGCGGCGACAGGAACTGCAGCAAGAAGCTCTCGTCCTTGAAATTGCGCATCGCGAAGTCCAACGTCTTGCGCCAGTCACTGCCGGCAATCTCTGGCGCCCAGCGACGGTCTTCCTCAGTCGGGTTTTCGCACATGCGGCGCAGGTCCTGGAAGATCAGGAAACCCACCGTGTACGGGTTCAGGCCACTGTAGTACGGGCTGTGATACGGCGGCTGGTAGATGACATTGGTATGCGCCTGCAGCAACTCGAGCATGAAGGCGTCGTTGACGAGCTTTTCCTCGTAGAGCTGGTGAATGATCGTGTAGTGCCAGAACGTGGCCCAGCCTTCGTTCATGACCTTGGTCTGGCGTTGCGGATAGAAATACTGGGCGATCTTGCGCACGATACGCACGATCTCACGCTGCCACGGCGCCAGCTTGGGGGCGTTCTTCTCGATGAAATACAGCAGGTTTTCCTGCGGCTCGGGCGGATACGAGACCTCGTGGTCGGCTGCCTCTTCCTCCTCGCGCAGCGCATGGGGCCGATGCTTGGGCAGCGTGCGCCAGAGGTCGTTGACCTGCATCTGCAGGTAGTTCTCGCGTTCGGTCTGGCGTGCCTGTTCCTCGGTGATCGACAGCTTCTTGGGCCGCTTGTAGCGATCCACGCCATAGTTCTGCAGCGCATGGCAGGAATCGAGCAGCACCTCAACCTCTTGCTCGCCATAGCGTTGTTCGCACTCGGCCACGTATTTCTTGGCGAACAGCAGGTAGTCGATGATGGCGTCCGCATTGGTCCAGGTGCGGAACAGGTAGTTGCCCTTGAAGAACGAGTTATGTCCGTAGCACGCATGCGCGATGGTCAGCGCCTGCATCGGCATCGTGTTCTCCTCCATCAGGTACGCGATGCACGGATTGGAGTTGATCACGTTCTCGTATGCCAGCCCCATGTAGCCACGCTGGTAGCTGCGCTCCGAAGCCAGGAAATGCTTGCCGTACGACCAATGGTTGTAGCCCACGGGCAGGCCGGACGATGCATAGGCATCGAGCATCTGCTCGGCGGTGATGATCTCGATCTGGTTCGGATAGGTGTCCAGGCCGAACTCGCCGGCAATGCGGGCGATTTCGCGGTCATAGCGCTGGATCAGCTCGAAGGTCCACTCCGAGCCCGTCGAAAGATAGGCCATAGACTTCCCCAGTGACGTGCCGGTACGCGCTCGCTGCGACGTACCGGTTGCTGCTGTGCTACCTGCCGGGCCATGCGGCCCGTTTCTGGAAGAGGTCATGCAGGACGGGGTAGATTTCTTCTGCACCGATGATGCGCTGCATCGCAAAGTGCTCGAACTGGCTTTTCACCGTCAGGTACTCTTCCCAAAGGTTCTGCGGTTCTTCCGAAGCCACCTCCACATAAGCGTAGTACTGCACCAACGGCAGGATTGATTCACGCAAGAGCCGACCGCACAGTTCGGAGTCGCCAGCCCAGTTATCACCGTCAGACGCCTGCGCGCAGTAGATGTTCCACTGGCTTGGCGGATAGCGGTCGTGAATCACTTCCACCATCAGCTTGAGCGCGCTGGAAACCACGGTACCACCGGATTCCCGCGAATGGAAGAAATCTTCCTCTTCCACCTCTTTCGCAACCGTGTGATGGCGGATGAACACTACGTCAATGCGTTCGTAGTTCCGCTTCAGGAACAGGTACAGCAGCATGAAAAAGCGCTTCGCAAGATCCTTGCGACTTTCATCCATCGAGCCCGACACGTCCATCAGGCAGAACATCACGGCCTGGGCCTGCGGACGCTTCTTGAGTACGCGGTTGTTGTAGCGCAGGTCAAGCTTCTCGATGAATGGCACGCGATCCACCTGGGCACGCAGGTGGCGCATCTTTTCCATCAATTCCTCGGCCTTCACCGAGTAGGGATCCTTCTCAAGCTCCTCGTTATATTCGGTCTCGAGCTCGTGCAGCCGCTTCATGTAAGGGCTTGACAGCGCGATGCGGCGCCCGAGCGAGCTGCGCATGGTGCGCAGGATCGAAAGGTTCGATGGCGTGCCGTCGATCGAGAAGCCGGCCCGTACCTTGCGCACCTCGGCAATCTTGGCAAGGTGACGCTTGGCCAGATCAGGCAGCGCCATGTCCTCGAAGAAAAAATTCAGGAAATCCTCGCGCGACAGCGTGAAGACGAAATCGTCCTCGCCCTCGCCGCTGTCGCTGGCACGCGACCCGGTTCCACCACTGCCCTGCTGCTGGCGGTCAAAGCTGTCACCCCTGACGAACTTCTTGTTGCCGGGGTGAATCCACTCACGCCGCCCGCCCTGGCCGTGATGAAAAATTGGCTCGGTGATGTCCTTGACCGGAATGGACACCTGCCCGCTCTGCTCGATGTCCATGATCTTCCGGCCGGACACCGCCTTCGCCACCGCTTGCCGGATCTGCTCGCGGTAGCGCTTGATAAAGCGTTGCTGGTTGACGGCGCTTTTGTTGCCGCCGTTTTCGCGCCGATCTATCACCGTAGCCATATGCCGTTCGCCCGCCTGGTTGAGGCGCCGGGAAAGCGCGCCATGGAAAAAGACCGCGTCGGGTGCTGGTTACGACGACTTCCTGACGCGCAGATACCATTCCACCAAAAGTCGAACCTGCTTGGGTGTATAGCCTTTCTCAACCATACGGTTGACGAAGTTTTCGTGCTTGTCCTGATCCTCGCGCGACGACTTGGCGTTGAACGAGATCACCGGCAGCAGGTCCTCCGTAGTGGAGAACATGCGCTTTTCGATCACCATCCGCAGCTTCTCGTAGCTGGTCCAGACCGGGTTCTTGCCACCGTTGTTGGCGCGCGCCCGCAGCACGAAGTTGACGATCTCGTTGCGGAAGTCCTTCGGGTTCGAGATACCCGCCGGCTTCTCCACCTTCTCGAGCTCATCGTTCAGCGCGTTGCGGTCGAGGATTTCACCGGTGTTCGGATCGCGGTACTCCTGGTCCTGGATCCACAGGTCGGCAAACACCACATAACGGTCGAAGATGTTCTGGCCATACTCGGAATACGATTCCAGGTAGGCGGTCTGGATTTCCTTGCCGATGAACTCCACGTACGGCGTGGTCAGGTACTCCTTGATGTAGGACATCAACTTGGCTTCCTGCTCCGGCGGGAACTGCTCGCGCTCGATCTGCTGTTCGAGCACATAGAGCAGGTGCACCGGATTGGCCGCCACCTCGGTATTGTCGAAATTGAAGACCTTCGACAGCACCTTGAACGCGAAACGCGTGGACAGGCCATTCATGCCTTCGTCGATGCCGGCGTAGTCGCGATACTCCTGGTACGACTTCGCCTTCGGGTCCACGTCCTTGAGGCTTTCACCGTCGTAGACGCGCATCTTGGAGAAGATGTTCGAGTTTTCCGGCTCCTTGATCCGTGTGAGCACGGCAAACTGCGCCATCATCTTGAGCGTGTTCGGCGAATTGGGCGCCGCCGACAACGAACTGCTGCGCAGCAGCTTGTCGTAGATCTTGACCTCATCGGACACGCGCAGGCAGTACGGCACCTTGACGATATAGATCCGGTCGAGGAAAGCCTCGTTGTTCTTGTCCGCCTTGAAGGTCTGCCATTCGGCTTCGTTCGAGTGGGCCAGGATGACACCGTCGAACGGTATTGCACCGAAGCCCTCGGTACCCTTGTAGTTGCCTTCCTGCGTCGCGGTCAGCAACGGGTGCAGGACCTTGATCGGCGCCTTGAACATTTCAACGAACTCGAGCAGGCCACGGTTGGCCAGGCAAAGTCCGCCGGAATAGGAATAGGCGTCCGGGTCGTCCTGCGGGAAGTCCTCGAGCTTGCGGATGTCGACCTTGCCGACCAGCGAGGAAATATCCTGGTTGTTCTCATCGCCAGGCTCGGTCTTCGAGATGGCGATCTGCGACAGTACCGACGGACGCAGCTTCACCACGCGGAACTTGGTGATGTCGCCATTGAATTCATGCAGGCGCTTGACCGCCCATGGCGACGGAATGGTATTCAGGTAACGCACCGGAATGCCATAGTCCTCTTCCATGATCTTGCCGTCTTCCTCGGCGGAAAACAGTCCGAGCGGCGATTCATGGATGGGAGATCCCTTGAGCGCGTAGATGGGAACCTCTTCCATCAGCGCCTTGAGCTTCTCGGCCAGCGACGACTTGCCGCCACCGGGAGGTCCAAGCAGGTACAGAATCTGTTTGCGCTCTTCAAGTCCCTGTGCCGCGTGCTTGAAGAAGGAGACCATCTGCTCGATGGTGTCCTCCATTCCGTAGAAATCGCGGAACGCCGGGTAGACCCGGATGACCTTGTTGAAGAACAGTCGGGACAAGCGCGGATCATGGTGGGTATCCACCAGTTCGGGTTGTCCGATTGCGGCAAGCATGCGTTCTGCAGCGGTCGCGTAGGCAGTAGGATCCTTCTTGCAGATCTCCAGATACTCCTGGATGCTGTATTCCTCTTCCTTGCGTGCTTCGAAGCGCGTGGCGTAGTGGCCAAAAATGTCCATACCTCACTCCCGTCAGAGTCCCACGTCCGAGGCGAAGGTAGTTCTACTCCCTAAGCCTTCGCGGCAATCTTGCATTCCGCCACCCCGGCTTGGTGGTGTTGCCAAGTTGCGAAGTCTTTACTTCATCATAGTCAAATAACGGCGAATGTGAGCCCGGAGTTGACGCGTTATTGACGTCTGCCAGATCGTTTGCATCCGTCATCTGCGTGTATTCGCACATGGCATCCGCACTTCAACCTGACACTCGCTTGCTCACCCCGCTGCGACGGGCCATTGACCATGCTTGTGACACACATTACACCTTTCACGCCCATCGTGCACAGCGCGTTGTGTAACGATCCCACAAATCCAGAAACATCTGACACACAGTGTCGGCAATGGTCCTACACGCATGCTTTCACTGTGCGCGAACATCGTTAAAGCCGACATCATGCAAACGCATGATTTGCACCGTATTTCTCATATCGGCCTGCGCATTTCGCGGTTGCGTTCACACCGAACATCGCAACCGCATCGATCGACCGATCCAACACCCGTTCGGAACGAATCGACCACTATGCGCGCGATAACCATCTCCGCGCCATGGACGACTTCATCTCCAATGCATTTCCGTGCCCCTGCGCATCGCACGGTTTCAGCACTGTCGATGCGAGAGTGCCAATTACACGCCCATCGCACATGACGGCGCGACTGCGCAGTCATGCACCGCTTTTGCGTATCCGCTACCGTCGCCACGCACAGTCCGAGTGCGTGAGTCCGCTGCGAGCACCTTGCAGCAACTATCAAACCGCAATGAGAGGGGATGAGCAGAATGCGTGCCACGCGCACTGCCAATGCTGCACTGCAACGCGCGTGGACGTACAAAACACGGAATATGCAGGACGCAGGACGCAGGACGCGTCAGATCGGATCCCAGTTGATCACGTCGGGTGACCGGTCGAGCTTGAAGAAGCTGCTGCGCATGGCCGGCATGGCGATCTCCGCCACCGTTTCCGGCGTCCACCCCTCGCTGGTATGCACCGAGCGCACCGGCCGCGGCTGGCTCATCAGCATGATCTCGTTGGCGCGCACGGCAAAGATCTGGCCGTTGACCTCGGCAGCGGCATCGCTTGCCAGGAACACCGCCACCGGCGCGATCTTGCCGGCCTCCATCTTCTGCAGTCGGGCCACGCGCGCCTTTTCCTCGGGCGTTTCGGCCGGAATCGAACTCGTCATCCGGCTCCAGGCAAATGGTGCGATGCAGTTCGAACGCACGTTGAAGCGCGCCATGTCCAGCGCGATCGATTTCGACAAGGCAGCAATACCGAGCTTCGCGGCCGAGTAATTGGCCTGCCCCAGGTTACCGATCAGGCCCGATGTGGAAGTCATGTGCACATAGGCGCCGCTTTCCTGGTCCTTGAAATAGTTGGCGGCGGCGCGGCTGACGAAGAACGTGCCATGCAGATGCACATCGATTACCGAACGCCACTCCTCTTCGTTCATCTTGAAGAACATGCGGTCGCGCAGGTTGCCGGCGTTGTTGACGACCGCGTCGATACGACCGAACTGGTCAAGCGCGCACTGGACGATGGCATTGGCGCCGGCCCAGCTCGACACGCTGTCGGTATTGGCAACAGCTTCGCCACCGGCCGCACGGATCTCGTCGACTACGCGTTGCGCGGGGCCCGCGTCACCGCCCTCGCCAGTCATGGACACGCCCAGGTCGTTGACCACGACGCGCGCACCGGCCGCGGCCATTCCCAGCGCGATACCGCGGCCAATGCCACCGCCTGCGCCCGTCACGACCACTACCTTGCCTGTCATCATTCCACTCATTGCTGCCTCCTTGGCTGCCAGTTGTCCGGGTTCGGGAGCGTACCCGTTCTATCGCACAGTTCGGTACGATAAATTGGCGGCGGAGTTTGTGGAATTCATGAATGACAAAAGTGGGGTTCACGCTCGCGGAACCCCAGCGCCGTGCTTCAATCCGCCTTTACGCCTGCCGCCTTGATGATTGGCGACCATTTGTCGATCTCGGAGGCCAGCCATGTGCGCAGGCCTTCCGGCGTCTGCTTGTCCTCGGGCACGATTACCGCGCCCAGGTCCTTCATGCGCGCCGTTACCGCCGGGTCCTTTAGGGCTGCGCGCAGCGCACCGTTGAGCTTGTCGATGGCCGCCGGGGGCGTGCCCTTGGGCGCATAGATGCCGTGCCATACCTTGACTTCAAAGTCTTTCAGCCCCCCTTCGCGCAGCGTTGGCGTATTTGGCAGCGCCTGGATCCGCTCTGCGGTGGTCACGCCGTACAGCTTGACCTTCTCGCTCCGGATATGCGGCAGCGTCTGCGTGGTCTGGTCGCACAGCACGTCGACCTGGCCGCCCAGCAATGCCGTCAACGCCGGCGCCGTACCCTGGTACGGAATGGTCTGCAGGTCCACGCCGATGGCCTTCTGGAACAGCATGCCGCATAGTTGCGACACCGCGCCCAGGCCGGCGTTGGCCAGGTTCACCTTGTTCTGGTTCTGCCTGATATAGCTGACCAGTTCGGGCAGCGTATTGGCCGGCAGATCATGGCGCCCCAGCAGCGTCATCGGCACGTCGGCGACTTGGCCGACGAAGGCAAAGTCGGTCAGCGGCTTGTAAGGCAGCTTTGAATACAGGGCCGGCGCCGTTGCCATGCCGTTATGGTGAATCAGTATCGTGTAGCCGTCCGGCGCTGCCTTGGCCACATAGGCGGCCGATACCGTGCCACCGGCGCCCAGGCGGTTTTCCACCACCACGCTCTGGCCCAATGACTTCGACATCGCGGCCGCCACCGAGCGCGCCACCACATCGGTGGGGCCACCGGCCGCGAACGGCACCACCATGGTGATGGGTCGCGAAGGGTACGAATCGGCGGCAAACGCCCGGCCCGGGGCCAGCACCACGGCGGTGACGGCCAGGGCGGCCCAGGTCACGGCATGGCATGCATGGCGAAAGCGGGCAAGGGTCGCCGGCGGCTGCGGAAATGAGGTCATGCGCTGTCTCCTGTTGGCGCGTGTATCACGCGTCCGGTTATCAAGGAATCCGTGTGATGCGCAGCGTGAAAGCAAAGGCGCCGGCACACAATTCCGATTTGCCGAAGGGTGGACAAGGCAGCGCAAAAGCCACGGGATAACCCCAACCCGTCGACCGGCCCTACGCCGGGACCGAAGTCGCGCTTTGGCAAATGTGAATATTGCAGCCCCGATGGCTCGTGAATAATGACCCCCACCCCGACAATCACGGACATTGCCATGCATGCTGCACAAGACCAAGACCAGATTTACCCGGAAATCCGCGAGGCCGTACGTGACCTTTGCCAGCAGTTCGACTCCGCCTACTGGCAGCGCATCGAGGAACAGGTCGGGTTCCCGGAGGAATTTGTCCAGGCATTGACGCAGGCGGGTTGGCTTTCCGCCCTGATCCCCGAGTCCTATGGCGGCTCGGGGCTGCCGCTGACCGCGGCCTCGGTGATCATGGAAGAAATCAACCGTAACGGCGGCAATTCCGGCGCCTGCCACGGCCAGATGTACGTGATGGGCTGCCTGTTGCGCCATGGCTCCGAAGCCCAGAAACAGCGCTGGCTGCCCGGTATCGCCTCAGGCGAACTGCGCATGCAGTCGATGGCCGTGACCGAGCCCACTACCGGCACCGATACCACCAAGCTCAAGACCACGGCCGTTCGCCGTGGCGACAAGTACGTCATCAACGGGCAGAAGGTATGGATCTCGCGCGTGCAGCATTCCGACCTGATGCTGCTGCTGGCACGCACCACGCCGCTCGACCAGGTAAAGAAGAAGTCCGAAGGACTGTCAGTGTTCGTGGTGGACCTGCGCGAAGCCATCGGCAACGGCCTGACCGTCCAGCCGATTCGCAACATGGTCAACCACGAGACCAACGAGTTGTTCTTCGACAACCTCGAAATCCCGGCCGAAAACCTGATCGGCGAGGAAGGCAAGGGCCTTAAGTACATCCTTGACGGCCTGAACGCTGAGCGCATCCTGATTGCGGCCGAGTGCATTGGCGACGGCTACTGGTTCGTCGAGCGGGCCAGCGGCTATGCACGCGAACGCATCGTGTTCGAACGCCCGATTGGCCAGAACCAGGGCGTGCAGTTCCCGATCGCGCGCTCCTTCGTCAACGTGGAGGCGGCCAGCCTGATGCGCTACAAGGCGGCGCAGCTGTTCGACGCCGGCAAGCCCTGCGGCAAGGAGGCCAACATGGCCAAGCTGCTGGCCGCCGATGCCTCGTGGGAAGCGGCCAACGTCTGCCTGCAGACGCATGGCGGCTTTGGCTTTGCCGCCGAGTACGACATCGAACGCAAGTTCCGCGAAACCCGCCTGTACCAGGTGGCACCGATTTCCACCAACCTGATCCTGTCGTACGTGGCCGAGCACGTGCTCGAACTGCCCCGTTCGTTCTGATTCTGATGCCGATGTCGAACATGCCCAACGATACCTACCCGACCCGCCAGCTCTGCGAGTTCCTGGCGCAGTTGAAGCTCAGTGACATCCCCGCGCCCGTGGTCGAGCGCACCAAGGACCTGTTCCTGGACTGGATTGCCTCGGCCATTGCCGGCAAGGACGCGCCGGCCATTCGTCGCATCCAGGAGTTTGCCGCCGCGATGGGGCCAAACGCCGGTGACGCCGAAGTACTGGTCGATCGCCGCCGCACATCGCCATACTTTGCCGCGCTGATCAACGGCGCCTCGTCGCACGTGGTGGAACAGGACGACGTGCACAACGGCTCGGTGCTGCATCCGGCCGCCGTGGTCTTCCCCGCTGTCGTAGCCGCCGCGCAGGCCGAAGGCAAGAGCGGCGCCGAAGTCCTGCTGGCGTCGATTGCCGGCTATGAAGCGGGCATCCGCATCGGCGAATTCATGGGCCGGTCGCACTATCGGGTGTTCCACACCACAGGTACCGTCGGCACGCTGGCTGCGGCCGCTGCCGTAGCCAAGCTGTACGGGCTCGATGCCGAAGGCATCAACCAGGCGCTCGGTTCGGCAGGCACGCAAGCCGCCGGGCTTTGGGAATTCCTGCGCGACGCCGCGGATTCCAAGCAGTTGCACACTGCCAAGGCCGCCGCGGACGGCCTGCAGTCGGCATGGCTCGCCCGCGCGGGTTTCACCGGCGCGAAGCAGATCCTCGAAGGCAAGCAGGGCATGGCAGCCGGCATGTCGTCCGATGCCAATCCCGCGGCCTTGACCGACGGGCTCGGCACACGCTGGGCCACCGCTGAAACGTCATTCAAGTTTTTTGCCTCGTGCCGCCATACCCACCCCGCGGCCGATGCATTGAAGGCGTTGATGCAACGCGATGGATTGCACGCCGAGCAGATTGCTTCGGTCACGGCCCACGTACACCAGGGGGCGATCGATGTGCTGGGCCCGGTTGTGAATCCGGTGACCATCCATCAGGCAAAGTTCTCGATGGGCACCGTGCTGGGCCTGGTAGCCGTCCATGCGCACGCAGGCCTGGCCGAGTTCGAGCAGCATGCGCTACAGGACACGCGCATCGCAGCCTTCTGCAACAAGGTCACGATGGCGCTCGACGACGAGATCAATGCCGCTTATCCACGGCAGTGGATCGGCCGTGTTACGGTGAGCACCACCGATGGCCGCACGCTCGAAGCACGCGTGGATGTGCCCAAGGGCGATCCGGACAATACGTTGTCGCGGCCGGAACTCGAAGCCAAGGCCATCCAGCTTGGCGCGTTTCGCCACGGCGCTAGCGAGGCGGAGATGCGCGCTATCATCGCTCGCGTATGGCGTCTTGAACAGGAAGCGAACGTCAACGGCTGGCTTCCTTCGGCGCGATAACCCCACAGGACAAGGCAATGACTACAGCAACGACAGCACCGACGCTTGAGCAATTGCGTGAATGGATCGGCCGTTCGGAGACCCGCACCGAGACACTGGCGGCCGAGCCAGTGCACGCGCTGGCTGCCACTTTTGACCTGGACGGCGCCGCCATTGCCAGCCAGCCGCTGCCGCCACTGTGGCACTGGCTGTATTTCCTGCCACGGGCCCCACAGCGCACGATTGGACAGGACGGCCATCCCGCGCTGGGCGGATTCCTGCCACCAGTGCCGCTACCACGTCGCATGTGGGCCGGCGGCGAACTCACGTTCCACCGTGGCCTGCGCGTGGGCGAGACGGTGACGAAGACGTCGACCATCTCCGACGTCCAGCACAAGTCAGGCCGTAGCGGTGAGCTGTGGTTCGTGACCGTCGATCATGCCTACACCGTCGATGGCGAAACGGCGCTGAACGAGCGCCACGATATCGTCTATCGCGCCATGCCGGAGAAAGGCCAACCCCAGGCGCCGCGGCCGCGACTGGAACATGCCGCACAGTTCGGTCGTACGCTGCAAGCCGACCCTGTCATGCTGTTTCGATTTTCGGCACTGACTTTCAACGGCCATCGAATCCACTATGACCTCGACTACGTGCGCGATGTCGAAGGCTACCCTGGCCTGATCGTGCACGGCCCGCTGCAGGCGATGCTCACGCTGGAACTGCTGCGCCACGAGCGGCCGCAGGCACGCGTCAAGCGCTTCGGGTTCCGGGGTCTGGCACCGCTGTTCCATCAGGACACCGTATCGGTCGGCGGCATGGACGCACCGGATACCGCCGGCAAGGTGGTGCTATGGACCGGCGACGACAAGGGCGGGCAGGCCATGTCGGCGTGGGCCGAGGTTGGCGCCTGATATAACGGGCCGGGGCCTTTTCAGGTTGGCAGCGGATTTACGGCAATCAGGTACAGCACCGGCTTGTTGTCACTCTCCTTGCTGCCAAACTTGAACAGCCGGCCAGCGCCCGCACCGCGAATGCAGAATGCCACGGTGTCCTTGCCCGCGGCAATTGCCTCATTGACCGCCCGCGTAACGGTGAAGCCACGGTATTGCAGCGTGTTGTCGAGATAGAGCGCGGCACTGGTTCCGGAACAGGCCGGCGCATTCGCGCCGGTGATCGCCTGCTCGGTCCATTCCGTGGAGACGCTGTAGGCGTGGATATTGACCGCCGCCGTATCCGTTTCATTTCCCCCATACATGAGCAGCACATAACGCGGCGTGAAATCGGGCGGCAGCGTGACCGCACCTTGCGGAATCCGGAGTTTCAGATAGATCATCGATTCCGGCTTCGAACCGCCACCGATTTCCGCATCGAGCGATGGCTCGGCACCGTAGTTGGCGGCATCGCCAGTGATCACCGTGGCGTCTTCGGCCGACTCGTTATAGGAATAGGCCACCTCGCGGTTGCAAACCCGTCCCTTGTTCATGCAGTAGCCAGCCATGAACTTCGCAGCCTGGTCGCGCCAACCCAGGAAGAAATCCGCATGGGCCGTGTAGAGCGAACCCCACAACTCCTTGACCACCTTGCCCTGGGCATCGAGTTCCGGGTCCAGTGAAAGCTGCACATTCGTCAGATCGGATATCTGCCCGAGCCGGTAGGCGATGTTCATGTTGACCTCGGGAAGATGAACCGGGTAGTCCGACGGACAGTTACCGCTGCTGTCGGGATAGGCCATATTGTCATGGCCTCCCATCTTCGGGGCCAGATTCTTGCCATCCCAGCAGGTGGGAAAGTTGAGCCCGATATTGAATTGCGTGCCCGTGGCTGGATCCGGAACGCAACTGGTGGGGATGGTATTGGTGTAGCCGCGCCCCGTGCACAGGAACGAGACGCGAGGGTTAGGCTGGGTCCCGTGGTGATTGCCGGCCAGCATCTTGAGGCCCGGCGGAAATGGCTGTACCACGACCCGCTTCGACGAAGGCACCGCCTGGTTCGTGTAGTACGTTTTCTGGTACATCGGCGCCACGACCTTACCGTCCGGCAACCTCAGCGCGGGCGCCCAGTACGCCGTGGCATCCGCGGCGTTCTCGCACGTCGTGCCCGGGCTGGCCTGCAGCGAGTCTGCCGTCGACATGGCGTTCGCCGTGGTGTTGCCGAAGAAGTCGTGCTGCATCGCAATCCCTGGCTTGCCTGGATAGACAATCGGGTCGTCAGGCAATCGATGCGAGAAATTGCAGACGATGTTGTTGCTGCCGTCGGTCAGCGTCTGCTGCAACGGCGGCCGTGGCGGGGTTCGCGAACAGCCGCAAACGCCTAGCGCAATGCCCACGATGCAAATCCATGCCTTTCCCATGATGGCCTCCGAGGCGGTATCGACGATCTCATGTTGAGTCGGTCGCACCGCCGCCACAATGGAACAGGCGTGGATGATTTCGGTGGTGTTCTCCCCTCTCCCGCGCTGCGGGAGAGGGGAGTTTGGAAGCCACCGCTGTCAAATCACCAGTTCAATCAGGAACGGGCCCTTACGCTGGTTGGCCATGCGGAACAGATCATTGAACGATTCCATGTTATCGGCGCGCGCCGCCTCCACGCCCATGCCATTGGCCATCTTGACCCAGTCAAGATCCGGATTGCCGAGGTCGAGCATGTCGAGCGCGGTCTTGCCCGGATTGGCCCCTACGCCGGCCAGTTCGCCAAGCAGGATCGCGTACTTGCGATTGGCCAGCAGCACGATGGTCACATCGAGCTTCTCGCGCGCCATGGTCCACAGCGACTGCAGCGTGTACATGCCCGAGCCATCGGCCTGCAGTGCCACCACGCGGCGGTCTGGTGCGGCAATTGCCGCACCGGTGGCCAGTGGCAGGCCGGCCCCGATCGCGCCACCGGTCAGTTGCAGCCAGTCGTGCGGCGCGGCATGCACGGTGCCTGGATAGAATGCGCGCCCAAAGCTCACGCTTTCTTCCACCACCACGGCTTGCTCCGGCAGTAGCGCGGTCAGCGTCTGCGCCACGGCTTCCGAAGTGACGGCACCCTTTGCAGGTTCCACGGTCACGGACCCCGTTTCCGGCAGCCGTGCGCTGCGCGCGCCGAGCTCGTCCGCCAAACGTGCCAGCGCCTCGGCCAGATCCTCCTCGGGACGAGCCAGCACGTGGATCGACGCATCTTCCGGATACGGCCGCGGCGACTTGCCCGGATAGGCAAAGAACGTGACCGGCGTCGGTGCGCCAACCAGAATCACATTGCGGATCCCGGCCAGCTTCTGGCGTGCCGCATCTCCCGAATATGGAATGCGATCGATGGCCAGCATGCCACGTCCGCGCGTCACGCGCGCGTTCGACATCGGCGTGATCAGGCGCGCATCGGTGGCGGCAGCGATACGATGGGCATCAGACAGGGCACCTTCGCGCAGCGCACTGCCGGCCAGTACGATCAGCGTGGGCTGCCCGCTG
The DNA here is from genome assembly GCF_057315035.1 of Cupriavidus sp. NCBI lineage: Bacteria > Pseudomonadati > Pseudomonadota > Betaproteobacteria > Burkholderiales > Burkholderiaceae > Cupriavidus > Cupriavidus sp. The sequence continues at coordinate 35,283 of NZ_DBHKYV010000010.1, forward strand.
CGCAGGATTCGCGCGGCATTCTGGACCGCGTCGGGCGCCACCTTCGGCACGGGCAGCGCAGGCAACGGTGCCGCAACCTTGCCGCCGGCATCCCAGCACACATCGGACGGCAGGATCAGGCTGGCAACGCCGCCCGGCGCCGAGGTTGCCGCCTGCACGGCCATTGCCGCATCGGCACCGACCGATGCCGCATGGGTGGCCGTGCGCGTCCATACCGAGACCGGGCGCGCCCAGCCTTCGGTATCGGCGGTCAGCGGCGCATCGAACGGGCGGTGATAGGTTGCCTGGTCGCCGATGATATTGACGACCGGCGTCTGGGCGCGACGCGCGTTGTGCAGGTTCGCCAGCCCGTTGGCCAGGCCGGGTCCGCAATGGAGCAGCGTGGCGGCCGGCTTGTCGGCCATGCGCGCATAGCCATCGGCCGCGCCAGTCACCACACCTTCGAACAGGCCCAGCACGCAACGCATGCCGGGAATGCGATCGAGCGCGGCCACGAAATGCATTTCGCTGGTACCGGGGTTGGCAAAGCAGGTATCCACGCCGCAGGCGAGCAGCGTCTTGACCAGGCTTTCCGCGCCGTTCATCGGTTCTTGAATCTCCATCTTGGGTTCCGTGCTGGTTGGCTGTTGTCAGGAATGGGGGGCGAGCAGGTCGAAATCCAGGCTGACGTACTCGGTGGGGAATTCAATCCGTGCGTAGTAAACGATCACGTCGTCGACGCACGCAAAGCGGCGCAATTCAGCCACGGGCGCGCCAACGGCCAGTTCCAGCGCGCCGGCTGACGCCGCACCGGCCGGCACGATCGACAGGCGCTGGCGGGCGGCATTGACCTTGAGGCCGGGAAAGCGGTCCAGCACCGGCACCGATGCCCCGTGGCGGAATGCTTCGGGCTCGCGTGCGAAAACGTCAGCGGCAATGTAGACCTCGCCCACTGCAAACGGACGGTCGTCCATGCGGTGCGCGCGCTTGAGGAAGTGATAGCCGGCGGCACGCCGGCCCTCGCAGGGCATGCCAAGATCGTCGGGCAGTGCCACGTCGGCCGTCGACTCGACCATGGCTTCAGTGGAAAGCTGGCCGCCTACCGCCACGGCCTGGTCCCAACTGACCGGCAGCGTCAACTGGCGTCGCTCACGTCCGGCGGCCTTGACGAAGGTGCCACGTCCGCGCGAACGCGCGACCAGCCCTTCGGCATCCAGCTCCGACAGCGCGTGATGCATGGTCATGCGTGCCACGCCGTACTGGCGGCACAACGCTTCGAGCGACGGGATCTGTTCGCCGGGACGCCAGGCACCGCTTTCGATCTGGCGGCGAAAGATGGTGGCGAGCTGCAGGTAGACAGGCTCGCGGCTTCGGGAAAGCAGGTCGGTGGCGTCCGGCATGGCAGAAGTAGTCCCCGGCGCAGCAACGCACATGCGTCGCCGCGCTGGGTCGATACCAGACTCTATTAAAAGTCTAGGTAGCTAGACTACTAGGGTTTACCGCCGCACCGTTCCATCCTGCAGTTTTGTGCCAACTCAGGCCGCAGCAACGATGGCCGGTGCCAGTTCGGCATCGTTGCCGGCTGTCATGTCGTCGAGGCGCAATGCGGCGCTGACGGCAGCGTGCACGGATTCCACGAATGCCTGTTTGCGGCGCCAGGCCGAGCGCTTCTTCGAAGCGATTTCAGCGATGTCGCGCAATGGCTGGCACGTGGGGATCTCGATGTTGCCATCCGCACAGGGCACACCGTGGTATTCCATCCAGAAGCCCTCGTAGTCGGTCTGGATTTCACGCGGTGTATTGCGTTGGCGCCCGACATGGTTGTCGCGTGACACGGCGCGGATCCGCTGTACGCCCACCGTGGCGGCAAAGGCCAGCAGCGCCTCCATTACCACGTCCTTGGGCCGCAGGCCCTCACTGGCCTTGGTGGCCGTGCGGATCCATTCGCGGCTAGCCTCGTTCATCGGCCCCTGCAGGCCGCCGACAAAGATTTCGGGGCCGTCCTTGCCGCGGCGCAGATAGAAGCTCAGTTGCGTCAGGCACGCCCCGGTTTCCGTATCGGTCCAGTAGAACGCCAGTTCGCCCTCCTTCGGATTGGGGCCGGGGTCGGCCAGCCGCAGCACGTACCTGCCGTCACCAAACTGCCAGTCCAGGCCACCGGTGAGATAAACACGGTCGCAAACGCAAGCCGGCAAGTTCATCTGCATGACCGAATAGTGGTCAAGCACCATGCGCACGCGTTCCCCAAAACCCAGCCCCGACTTGCCCAACGGTCGAAAGGGCTTTTCAAGCAGCAACGGCCTGGCGGCAACCAACCTGCCCAGAAGCGCGCACGAGCCGGCATCACGCATCCACGGCTGCACCGTATGCGCACGCATGGCTGACATGGCAAGCAGCTTGAGCCGGCGCGACAACCATTTACGGCTGCCCGCCGGATAGCAGAAAGTGGAGACCGAGGCTACCGCACTCAGGTATCGCAAATACTGCGCTGGCGGAAAATCAAACAACCCACCTGCACGGGCATGAAGAAGCCCTTGCAGACATGACATTGGTCCTTGCACGACGGAATGCTCCCCTGTTGACGCGCCGGTCCATTCTTGGCGGGACCTGGTTTGCACGTAATATGACCCTGCTGCACGTCCCGGATGGGATCGGCAACGGGCTGGCCTATCTATATTCGCGTTAGTGGGGATCTAGGCCTAGCCCGTAATATCCCGTAACGCATTGAAATAATACAGGTTGACACGCCAAGCAGGAACAAGCGAAGTCCGCGCATTTGTGCCCAATATGTCGCTATTTCACTGAAATGTTTTTCATTTTTGTTACAGCTTACGCACAACGCTCGTCTTCGCCGGGCTTCCGTCACATCACGCTGGGCAAAGGCCAAACAAAAACGGCGAAGCATCGCTTCGCCGTTCCGTCACGCGTGTCCGCGCATGATGAGTAGCCGCCAGTTGCGGCCGTGTGTGCACCGACTTACCAGCGCACGTCGTTTTCCCAAGCCTTCATTTCTTCTTCTGCCCGTTCCTTGGTGTAGCCGTAACGCTCCTGGATCCGGCCGGCCAACTGGTCACGCTTGCCGTTGATCACCGTGATGTCATCGTCGGTCAGCTTGCCCCACTTCTCCTTGACCTTGCCCTTGGCCTGCTCCCACTTGCCTTCGATCTGATCCCAGTTCATAGCGACTCCTTGCGTTCGGTTAGGTGTTGCCGAGCTGATTGGTAGTTACTTCGCGTACTTGGCCTTTACGTTGGCCTGGCACTTGTCCTTGGCATCACCCGACATCGCATCGCACTTTTCCTTGTCGGCCTTGTAAGCGGCATCGACAGTGTCCTTGCGGGCATCGGCGCGAGCTTCGGCCACATCGGTACTGGTGCCGGTAGCGGCAGCCTTTTCAACCTTGGCGGCGCCCAGCGCGCGTTCATGCGAAGCCTTGGCTTCCTTCACACAGACGTCCTTGTCGTTGCCCTTCTTGTCGTCGCACATTTCCTTGGCCACGTCATAATCGCGGTCGGCCTTGGTTTTCATGGCCTTGGCGTGGGCCTTCTCGGTGCCGTCACGCTTGGCATCCGCATTGGCCTTGGCCACATCGCGGTCACGCTTCGCTTCCAGCTTGCAGACGTCCTTGGCATTCCCGGACATGCCGCTGCACTTGTCGCTGGCTACCTTGTAGTCTGCGTCGGCCTGCTTCACCGCCGCATCATGGTCTGCTTTCGAACCTGCCTGGGCGTAGGCAAAGCCCGCCGGGGCGGCAACCATCATCGAACACACTGCCGCGGTCAGCCACTTCTTTGCAATCATGTCGTGCTCCTTTTCTCAAGTGAAATACTCGTCAGGCTCATCGCACTTTGCGTTGTGCCCTGCTGTAGTTGCAGGTTATGTTTTGCCGCTCCAGCAAAGCAGAAGGTCGCTGCTGAAACATTCGTAAGACAATTCCCACAGCATCACTTTGCGACATGTGCCCAATGAAAAAAGGCCAATGAAAAAAGGCCAATGAAAAAGGGCCGGCATCGAGCCGGCCCTGGGCAGTACTGCAGCCTCAAAAAATTGTGTCGTCGATGTCAGTGCGGTACGGAATCGAGCCCGGTTTCCTTGACTACAGGTTGCGCCGTGGGCGCCGCAAGGTATTCGAGCAGTGCGTGCGCTTGCGCGGGATGCGCAGCGTTGACCGGCACACCACCGGCAAAACGCGTGATGGATTGCACGTCTTCAGGAATGCGGCCAACGAAGGTTACGCCAGGCACTGGCAATAGTTCGGCCACCTGCTGGAAACCAATCTCGTACTGGCCATTGGCGACCATCGATGCGACCGGCACCTTCTCGATCTTTTTTGCCTTGGCAGCCAGCGCAACCGGCTCGCCGAGCTTGCCGAACAGTTCGCGTTCGACATAGACACCGCTGGCGCTATCTGAATAGGCGATTGATTTTGCCTGCATCAGCGTCCGCCGCAGGGCATCCACGGTACGGATGTCAGGCACCGTCGCACCTGCACGTACCACCATGCCGATGCGCGAGTCGGCCAGTTCCACACGCGACTTCGGGTCGACCACACCCTTCTTGATCAGGTCATCGAGTGCATAGCCAACCATGATCACCACATCGGCCTGCTCACCGCGCGCCAACCGGTTCGGTATCGCTTCGGGCGAATTTCCCATCGATGGCCCGTGCTCGGTCTCCAGCTTGCTGCCCGTCTGCTCCGTGAACTTCGGCCCCAGCGCTTTGTAGGCTGCCGTGAACCCACCGGAAATCATCACGTGGATATCGGTTGCCGTCGCGGGCTGTGCATAGGCTGCCGGCGCCAGGAATGTCGCTGCAACGGCTCCCGCCGCTACCCAGCTTTTCATCATTGTTGTGTCTCCGTCTTGACCGGGGCCGTGGGCACCCCGAACCGGTGACTATAGGTAGCGCGCCATAGCGCAGCCAAGTCACGTTTGATGACATCGTGTTCACAAACCCTGAAGAGTGACGGAAATGGCATGCGCTACGTCCTCTCAGAGGGGTCCGTTCGTTCGCGCTTGACGTCCGACTTGACGCCCCACTTGACGCTCCACCTCATCACGAATATTCTTTTTATGAACTTATCGTTCATATTTGAACATACATAAAACTGACCACGGTTATCGCAGTGGTTACCTCAAAGGAGCGCCCTCATGATTTCAGGAAAAATTGGCATCAACGGTGCCGGCATCGGTGGCCTGGCAGCCGCCATTGCCCTGCGCAAACTCGGCATGGATGTTGTGGTCTTCGAGCAGGCCGCCCGATTCGCACGGGTGGGTGCGGATATCAACCTCACGCCAAACGCCGTGCGTGCGCTCGACGGTCTTGGCGTGGGCGATGCACTGCGCGCAACCGCGGCCCGCCCCACGCACCGCATCAGCCGCACCTGGGACACCGGCGAGGAAACCTCGCGCCTGCCGATGTCCGACGAAGCCGAGCGCCGCTACGGCGCGCCGCAACTGACCATGCATCGCGGCGACCTGATGGCCGCGCTGGAAGCGGTAGTACCGGCGGCCAATGTCAGGCTTGGGCACAAGGCCACCGCCGTGGTACCGCGCGAACGTGGCGCGACATTGCAGTTTGCCGATGGCAGCCATCAGGACGTGGACGTGCTGATTGGTGCCGATGGCATCCACTCGATCGTACGTACCGCGCTGCTGGGCGCCGAGCATCCGATCTTCACCGGCGTGGTGGCCTATCGCGCCGTGGTGCCGGCCGAACGGCTTGCTGGCGTGCCGAATATTGGCGCCTTCACGAAATGGTGGGGGGCCGAGCCGAGCAGCCAGATCGTGACGTTCCCGCTGAACCGCGGTCGCGAGATTTTCGTGTTCGCCACGGTGGCCCAAGACAGCTGGCGCCATGAATCCTGGACCACGCCGGGCAACGTGGCAGACCTGCGCGCCGCATACGCCGGCTTCCATCCCGATGCGCGCGCGTTGCTCGATGCCTGCGACGACGTGCTGATTTCCGCGTTGTACGTGCGCGATCCGCTGCCGGCATGGTCGGCCGGACATATTGCGCTGATGGGCGATGCGTGCCACCCGATGATGCCGTTCATGGCCCAGGGTGCCGGCATGGCGATCGAGGATGGTGTTGTATTGGCGCGTTGCCTGGCCGACGCCACGCTGGACGACGTGCCCACCGCGCTTGCACGCTATCAGGCCGCGCGCCACGAGCGCACTAGCCGCATCCAGATTGGATCGCGCGGCAACGAATGGCTCAAGGCCGGCGGCAATGCGGACTGGGTGTACGATTACAACGCCTGGAACGTTCCGCTGAACTGAACTGGACTGAACGTTTGCGCTTCACCGTGTACGGTGAACGCGCGCACAGGAAGCCCTTCCCTTTCGATTGTTTCCCAGCTTGCCAATGCCGAAGCCCGACCCGCTGCGCAACCCATCCCTGCACGCCGAATCCGAAAACGACGCCGACGATGGCACTGGCAGTGGGCAGCAACTGGTGTCGCCAGTCATTCGCGGCATGCGGCTGCTGCGCTTTATTGCCGAGGGCGGTTCCACGGCCAATCTCAGCGAAGTGGGCCGCCGTATCGATGTCAACCGCGTGACGGTGATGCGGCTGCTGGCCACGCTCGAGCACGAGGGCATGGTCGAACGGCTGCCGCAGGGCGGGCACACGGTGGGCTTCGCGTTCCTGAAGCTGGCCTCGCGCGTACTGGCGTCGAACGACCTGACATCGTTCGCGCGCCGCATCCTTGCGCGGCTCAGCGAGTCATTGCAACTGTCGGCCTACCTTGCGGTGCCCGACGGCGGCCACGTGCTCTACCTGCTGCGCGAGATGCCCAACACGGGCCTGGTCAGCAATATCCAGGTAGGCAGTCGCGTGCCTGCGCATCTGACCACGCCGGGCCGCATGCTGATCGCCCATCTGCCGCCCGAGGATTTGCGAGAGAGACTGGGCGACGATCCACTGCCCAAGGTTACGGGACAAAGCCCCGGCACCCACGCCCGGCTGGCCGAGATCCTCGCGGCAGACCTCGAACGCGGCTGCGCATGGAGCTTCTCGGCATTCGAACCGGGCATAGATTCCTGCGCCGCACCGGTTTGCGACGCCAGCGGCGAAGTCATCGCCGCCATCAGCGTTGCCGGACCGCAGCAACGGTTTGAAGCCGATGGCTTGCTGCGCGAGCGCGCCGAGAAGGAAGTAAAGACTGCGGCAAGGGATCTGTCCGCACTGCTTGGATATCGCCAGCAGTAGGTTCCACTGCGACGTTGCGTCGCAACAAAAATCTGTGGTGTGAAGCGTGAGGCTCGCTATAATGCAACACTGTTGCAAAAACGAATCTCAACTTTTCGCTTCGCCTGCCCATGCCCGGACGCCACCTCACGCCCGCCATTCTGTTCGCCGCTACTGCGGCAACATCCCCTTTTGCCGACGCTGCGGACACTGCCGCCGAGCAGACCTTGCCCGAAGTCTCCGTGCGAGGCACGGCTTCCGGGCCTTACGTTACCGGCGCCACGCGCACGGATACGCCATGGCGCGAGGTGCCGCAGTCAGTGCAGGTCCTGCCGCGCACGTTGATCGACGATATCGCCGCCACCCGGCTCGACGATACGTTCGACTACGTCAGTGGCGTCTCGCGCCAGAACAACTTTGGCGGACTGTGGGACAACTTCGCGATACGCGGCTTTACGGGTAACGAGAATACCGGCGCTGGTTACCTGGTCAACGACTTCGCAGCCAATCGCGGCTATGCGGCACCGCGCGACACGGCAACCATCGAGCGCATCGAGGTATTGAAGGGCCCCGCTTCGTCGCTCTATGGCAGCGGGGACCCCGGTGGCGTCATCAATATCGTCACGAAGCAACCGCAGTTCAAGCCAGCGCAGACCTATGGTTTCGAGATTGGCAGCCGTGACAACTATCGCGTCTCGGCCGATATCACCGGCGCCCTCAGCGAAAACGTTGCCGGCCGGTTGGTCGCGGTGGCCGACCACGATGGCAGCACGCGCGATTTCGTCAACAGTCGGCGCTTTCTGCTGGCGCCGTCCTTTACGTGGATGGCAGGTGCCAGCACCGTCGTGCAGTATGCCGGCGAGATCCAGCGCTATTCCACACCGCTGGACCGTGGCATCGTGGCCGTCAACGGCAAACTTGACGCGGTGCCGCGCTCCCGCTTCCTTGGCGAGCCCAACGACGGTGACATCCGGCTGGACAGCCAGTCTCACCAGCTTTCCGTGGAACATGACTTCAGCGACCACTGGAAGGGTCGCGTAGCACTGGCCTACCGCGGCGGCACGCTCGAAGGGTACTCCACCGAAGCCAGCGCGCTGCTGCCCGACAATCGCACGCTGACCCGCCAGCGCCGCTATCGCGACTACCAGTCCGACGATGTCTCGCTACAAGCCGACGTCACCGGCAAGTTCACCACGGGGCCGCTCGGGCATGAGCTGTTGCTGGGCGTTGATACGTATCGATTCAGTATTTCGCAGGTCATGTTGCGTCGGAATCCGAGCAGCGCCGCGCCGTACGCCATCGACATCTACGATCCCGTCTACGGCCAGACGCCCCCGACACTACTGCCGAACACCAATACCTACGAGCGCCAGACCAATGTCGGCCTTTATGCCCAGGACCAGTTGCGTCTGGGCGAGCGTTGGCGCGTGCTGGCCGGCGCGCGCTTCGATATCTATAACCAGTCGCTCGACAACCGCCTGAGCGGCAGCAGCACCAGCCAGCATCAGAGCGCGGTGTCACCGCGCATCGGCGTGACCTACCTGGCCAGCCAGACCGTGTCGGTGTTTGCCAACGCCAGCAAGTCGTTCAGGCCAAACCCGGGCAGCAATGCCGATGGCAATGCGTTCTCGCCCGAGCATGGCCGCGCGGTAGAGGCAGGCGTGAAGTATGAAGCGACGGACCATCGCACAACCGCCACACTGGCATGGTTTGAGATCCGCAAGCGTAATGCCCTGACCACGGACCCGTCGAACACGGCATTCCAGATCGCGGCGGGCGAGGCGCGTAGCCGTGGGGTGGAACTCGACGTGTCCGGCCGGCTCGGCAATCACTGGCGCGTCACCGGCAGCTTTGCCTTCACCGATGCCGAGATCACGCAGGACACACGCCTTGCGGCCGGCACGCCGCTGTCGAATGTGCCACGCACCAGCGGTAGCCTGATGGCCATCTACGAGGACCAGGCACCGCTTGGCCAGCGCTACGGCATCGGCGCAGGCGTGCGCTATGTGGGCACGCGCGCCGGCGATGTGCAGGACAGCTTTTCACTCCCAACATACACGCTGGTTGACCTGCTTGCTTACTGGCAATACAGCAAGGCCGTACGTGTAACGCTCAATGTGAACAACCTGTTCGACCGCACGTACTACGCCAGTTCGTACAGCAACCTGTGGATCATGCCCGGTGCTGGACGTACGGCGCGCCTCGGCGTACAGCTGAGCTTCTAGCACGATGACATTCCAGCTTCGCTCATCTGCGCGACGGCGCCTGCTGCGCGCGGCGGCACTCTCGCCACTGCTGCCGCTGAACGCGCTTGCCACGCAGGTTATGGACCGCACCTTGCGCGTGATCGGTCCGTGGGAACTGTCGAGCCTCGATCCGCTGCGCAATGGCTACCTGTTCTCACGCATGCAGGTCACCGAAACCCTGGTCGAGCATGACGCGAACGGCATGCCGATACCGGGCCTGGCCGAGAGCTGGGCGATCACGGAAGACCAGTTGCAATGGCGCTTCGTGCTGCGCGCCGATGCGCGCTTCCACGATGGCACCCCGGTGCGCCCTGCCGATGTGGCATTTGGGCTTGAACGCGCACGCCACGCAGCGGGAATGCTGGCAGTCGCACCAATCGCACGGATCGACACCGAAGCCAATGCCATACGCATACGGCTGACGCGGCCGTTCGCCCCGCTGCCGGCCCTGCTTTCCCACAGTAGCACGCAAGTGCTGGCACCCGCATCGTTCGCAGCCGACGGCAATGTGCGCACCATCATCGGTAGCGGGCCCTATCGCATCATCGAACTGGAACCGCCGCAGCGCTTTGCGGTGGTGGCATTCGACGGATGGCGCGGCAAGACGCCGGCGATCGCGCGCGCTTCGTACCTGTCCGTCGGACGCGCCGAAATGCGGGCGCTAATGGCCGAAGGTGGTCAGGCCGATCTTGCATATGGGCTCGATCCAGGCAGCCTCGCGCGCCTGGCGCGCAGCCCCGGCGTACGTCTGCACGCGGTGACAATTCCGCGCACTACCGCATTGAAGATCAATGGCAGCCATCCGTTCCTGGCCGACGCGAGCGTGCGGCGCGCGCTATCCCTGGCGCTCGACCGGCGCGGCATCGCCACGGCGATCCTGCGCGAGCCGTCGCTGGCGGCGACGCAGCTCTTCCCGCCCACCCTGGCAGGCTGGCACGATCCCGCGCTGGCACCCCTGGCATCCAATCCAGCCCTGGCCCGCGGACTATTGGCCCAAGCCGGCTGGCTGCCGGGCAGCGATGGCGTACTACGACGCGGCGACACCCGCTTTGGCATCACGTTGCGCACCTTCCCGGACCGTCCCGAACTGCCGGTCATCGCCGCGGCAATCCAGGAGCAACTGCGCCAGGTCGGCATCCAGCTACGTGTATCGATCGGCAATTCAAGCGATATTCCACTGGCACATCGCGACGGATCACTCGACATTGGTCTGATGTCGCGCAACTACGGCGTGGTACCCGATGCGTACGGCACGATCGCGCAGGATTTCGCTGCCCACGGCGGCGACTGGGGAGCCATGGGCTGGTCGGCACCGGACGTCACGCAAGCATTGGCGGCCCTGCCCGCCATGGCCGACGGACCGCCAGCCCGACGCCTGCGCCAGCAGATTGCCGGCACCCTGCAGCGCGAGCTGCCATTGATTCCGGTGGTCTGGTATCGCCAGACGCTGGCGGCCAGCCCACGGCTGGCCGACGTGTCGATCGATCCGTTCGAGCGAACCTATCGCCTGACGCACATGCACTGGACTTCATGAACGATTCTTCCCTGCCGATGGCACCCGACCTGCCAGCCGACTTGCCAAGCGCGCCGGTGGCAGCACCCATACGAAGTTCTGCCGCCCTGGTCGGCCGCATCGTTTTCCAACGCGGACTGCAGGCTTTGCTCGTTGCCGCACTGGTTGGCACACTGAGTTTCCTGATGATGCGCCTGCTGCCGGGCGACATCGCCTACCGCATTGCCGCCGGACGCTATGGCTACGACATGGTGACCACCGCAGCGGCTGAAGCCGTGCGCGCGGAACTGGGACTCGGACTGCCATGGGCCGACGCACTGCTGCAGTGGTGGAAGCATCTGGCGCGCTTCGACCTTGGCGTCTCCGCCGTGACCGGTGCGCCGGTCATCGACGAGATCACGCACCAGCTTGGCCATACCTTGTGGCTGGCCGTCGCCGCGCTTGCCGTGTCCTGCGCCATCGCGGTGCCGCTCGGCTTTGCAGCCGGCCTGCGTGCCGGCGGGGCACTCGATCGCGGTACATTACTTGCCTCGGTATTGTTGCGCGCGATGCCACCGTTCGTGCTCGGCATCCTGCTGGTGACCTTGCTGTCGATCGAATGGAACCTGATTCCCACGGGTGGCCATGATGCGCACGGCTCACTGCTGGCACCCGCACTGACCCTCGGGCTCGGACTCTCCGCCACGACGCTGCGCGTGGCGCGCCACGCCATGGCATCGGTACGCGATGCCGCGTACTTCCAGTTCGCGCGCACCAAGGGCCTCGGAGATGCCCAGGCGCTGCTGCGGCACGGCGTGCGCAACGCCGCCATTCCACTGGTGGCCTACCTTGGCGTACAGCTCGTGTATCTGGTCGAGGGTGTGGTCGTCATCGAAACCTTGTTCGCATGGCCCGGGATCGGCCATGCGCTGGTACATGCGATCTTTGGACGCGATGTACCGATGATCCAGGGGACAGCCATCGTCATGGGCCTGCTGTTCGTGGCACTGAATGCGCTGGTCGACCTGGCTTGCGCGTGGATCGACCCGCGTGTACGGATTGCCAGGGGACGCCGATGCTGAATCGCCAACGTCTGGGTACAGTACTGCTGCTCCTGCTTGCGCTGTTTGCCATCGCCGGTCCGTGGCTGGCCCCACGCGCACCGTTCGAGCAAAACCTGTACGGCATCCTGCAGGCGCCCGGGCTGACCGAGCCACTGGGTACCGACCATCTGGGCCGCAGCATGCTCGCCCGGCTAGCCACCGCCACGCGCCTGTCGCTGGGCCTGGCGCTGCTAAGCGTACTGTCCGCGGCATTGCCAGGCACGCTGCTTGGCCTGCTGGCTGCGTGGCGTGGTGGATGGACCGCACGCGTGACCGGTGCGGTGGCCGACGCGGTGCTGGCGCTGCCCGGGCTGTTGCTGGTGCTGTTGCTGAGCGCGTTCGCACCGGGCGCATTCTGGCCACTCTACGTTGGACTCTCGCTGGTACTGTGGGTGGAATACTTCCGCGTCACGCGTGCCACGGCCAGCGTGGTGCTGGCCAGCCCGCACGTAGAGGCAGCACGACTGCTTGGCTTCGGCACACGCTACATCGTGCGTCATCACGTGCTCCCCGAACTGCTGCCGTTGCTCGGTACGTTGATAAGCTTCGGCGCCAGTGCGGCCGTGCTGGCACTGGCCGCGATGGGATTCGTCGGGCTCGGGGCGCAACCGCCCACGGCCGAACTGGGCCTGATGATGACCGAGCTCTTGCCCTATGCGGCCGAAGCGCCATGGGTTATCGCAGGACCGATCGTGGTCCTGACACTGGCCACCCTGACGCTGGTTCTGCTGAGTGGCCAGCCGCGCGAGAGAACCGCTCCATGACATCAGACACCACACCGCTGTTGCGCGTCGAGCGGCTCGAAGTGAGCCTTGAAAAGAGCGGCTCCGAGGGCCGCTTGCTGGGCCCTGTATCGTTGGCACTGATGCCAGGCCGCGCGTTGACGCTGCTCGGTGAAAGCGGTGCCGGCAAGAGCCTGCTGGCCCACGCCATCGTGGGCACGCTGCCGCGCGGCCTGCGCGCCAGTGGCAGCATCACGCTGGCAGACACGACCTTCGATGCCATGGATATCCGCGCGCGCCGCGCGCACTGGGGCCGCCAGATCGCCTTGCTGCCGCAGGAACCGTCGCTTGCGCTCGACCCGACGATGCGGATCGGCCGGCAACTGGCTGAAACCCATGCCATCGTCGGTGGAAAATCATGGACCGCAGCCTGGCGCGACGCGCAACATGATCTCGGCGCACTCGGCCTGCCCCACGCCCGCGCGGCATGGCCCGCCACACTGTCTGGCGGCATGGCCCAGCGCGTGGCACTGACCATCACGCGTGCCGGCCGTGCGCCGGTGTTGATCGTCGACGAACCGACGAAGGGGCTCGACCATCGCTGGCGCGACGCCATCATCGCCCAACTGCAAGCCGCCCTGCGCGAAGGTTGCACGGTACTGACGATCACCCACGACGTGGCTGTTGCGCGCGCGCTGGGTGGCGATGTGGCAGTCATGCGCGACGGTGAGATCGTCGAGCATGCCGCGGCAGACGACCTGCTTGGCAATCCGCGGCACGCGTACACGCGTGCGCTGGTCGCAGCCGATCCGCAGGCATGGCCGCGCCGCGCAGCCGCCCCCGGCGGCCACGAAGTGCTGGCCGCCAGCGGCCTCGCCAAGAGCTATGGCACGCATGAACTGTTCCGCCATCTCGACCTGAGCCTGCGCGCCGGCGAACGCGTGGCCGTCACCGGTCCGAGCGGCAGCGGAAAATCCACGCTGGGTAACATCCTGCTTGGCCTGGCATCGGCTGACGCCGGCTCCGTGAGACAACCCTCAAACCTCGCGCGAGTCCGCTACCAGAAGCTCTACCAGGACCCGGCATCGGCATTCGCCCCACGCCGCACCCTCGGTCGTGCACTGGCAGACCTGTGTGTCCAGCATCAACTCGACGGCACACGCATTGCGCCGCTGATGCAGCGCATGCGCCTGCAAGCTGCGCTGCTGACGAGACTGCCCGAGGCCGTGTCTGGCGGTGAGCTGCAACGCTTCGCACTGGTGCGCGCGCTGCTGATGGATCCGGTCTTTCTGTTTGCCGATGAACCGACGTCGCGACTCGATCCGCTGACACAGAAGGACGTCATCGACGTGATGATCGACGCCACCACCGAACAAGGCTGCGCACTGATGCTGGTCACGCACGATCCCGCCATCGCAGCCAACGTGGCGGAACGACATATCGAGATTGGCGAGGCGCGAACGTGATGCCCGGCACATAACCGTGCATAACCCTGCCAGCCCCGGGGTTCTTGCGTTTTGTATCGATCGATCTATAATCCCTTCAGATTTCATAGCGATCGATACAAAACAAGGAAAGCCCATGGCGCGCCCCCGACAATTCGATGCCAAGGCGGCACTGTCCGCCGCCCAGGAAACGTTCTGGGCCAAGGGCTATCACGCCACCTCGACGCGTGAACTGACTCAGGCCATGGGCCTGACCCAGCCAAGCCTGTACAACGCCTTTGGCGACAAGCGCCAGTTGTTCATGCAGGCGCTTGATGACTATCTCACCCACGCTTTGCGGGAACGGATTGCGCGCATCGAGTCGGGTTATCCGCCAGCGCAGGCATTGGTGCAGTTCTTTGCCGAAAGTGTCGAGCGCGGCGCGACCGAACTGCCGCATCGTGGCTGCATGCTGATCAATACCGCGCTGGAGGCCTCGCAGGAGGACCCGGAGCTCAAGGCAGCCGTGGCAATGGAACTGACACTGCTGCGCGATTTCTTTGAACGCCTGATACGCGCGGCGCAGGCTGAAGGCACGGTAGCTGGCCATCACGATGCCAAGGACAGTGCAACCATGCTGCTATCGCTACAGGTAGGCATGCGCGTGCTGTCGCGCGTCATGCCCGATCGCGCATTGCTGGAAGGCACGGTACGGCCGGCACTGGCCGCTCTTGGCCTGCAAGCCCGCGGCGTGGGCGACACCTCCGCCTAGACACCCTCTTCACCCCCCGGTTACTTGCCCCGCACACGCTGCCAATGCAGCGTGGTGGAGACGCTCACCCTGACACGCCCCGAAGGAATTCCCATGTCACAAGAAGCTACAGCAACCGCCGCTGCTCCGCGGCCTCACTCCGATCCAGTGCCCGAACATCGCTCACTCGATGCGCGCGCGCTGCACGCCGCGTTCGCGGGCCTGTGCGCAAGCCTGGTTGCCATCGGCCTGGCACGCTTCGCATATACCCCGCTGATCCCCTCGCTGATTCAGGCCCACTGGTTCAGTGCCACCGATGCGGTAACGCTGGGCGCCGCAAACTTTGCGGGGTACCTGGCGGGTGCACTGCTGGGCCGCCCCCTGGCGGCACGCTTGTCGAACCGTCACGCGCTACGCTGGTTGATGGCGGTAGCCACAGCTGCGTTCTTCGCGTGCGCGTTTCCGGTGTCGGTGAGCTGGTTCTTTGGCTGGCGCTTCCTGTCCGGCCTGTCCGGTGGCGCCATCATGGTGCTGGTTGCCACGGCTATCCTGCCGCATATCGCTCCCGGCCGACGCGCGTTTGTCAGCGGGATGATCTTTCTGGGCCTGGGCCTGGGCATTGCGGCATCGGGCACACTGGTTCCGGAACTGCTCAAACTGGGCCTGCGCACCACATGGCTTGGCCTCGGTGCGGTTTCCCTGATCCTTACGGCCGTGAGCTGGCTTGGCTGGCCTGCCACCGATACCCCGCCGGGCATGCCCGCCGCCACCGCCGCAGGCCATCATGCCGCAGACCCTGCGCTGGCATCGCACAAGCGCGCGCTGCGCGTGATCTATGTCCAGTACGCGGCCAATGCCTTGGGCCTGGTGCCGGCCATGATCCTGCTGGTCGATTATGTGGCGCGTGGCCTCGGACAAGGCGCGTCAGTGGGAGCACGCTACTGGGTACTCTATGGCATTGCCGCGATCGCCGGCCCGCTGGTGAGCGGATGGCTCGGTGGGCGCGTCGGGTTTCGCAACGGCTACCGGATTGCGATGGTGCTGCAGGGTCT
Organism: Cupriavidus sp.; assembly: GCF_057315035.1. Lineage (NCBI taxonomy): Bacteria > Pseudomonadati > Pseudomonadota > Betaproteobacteria > Burkholderiales > Burkholderiaceae > Cupriavidus > Cupriavidus sp. Next base: position 51,243 of record NZ_DBHKYV010000010.1, read on the forward strand.
TGCGGTGGGACTGCTTGCCATCTCGCACCACGTGGCGGCGCTTTGGGTAGCGACGATCGTGCTCGGGGCATTCACGCCTGGCATCGTGCCAATGGTATTGGGTCGGGTGCAGGAACTGCTGCCGCACGACCCCACCGCGCAACGTGCGGCATGGAGCCGCGCCACTGCATCGTTCGCATTGTTTCAGGCACTGGGCGGCTACGGCTATGCATTCCTGTTCTCGCATAGCCACGAAAACTATTCGCTGATCTTCCTGTGCGGGGCGGCAGCCATGACGGTGGCGTTTATCGCCGACTTCACGGTGCGCCAGCGCGGCTGACCACCTTGTTCATCCGGACGGCCAGTTCAGCTACCGTCCGTGAACTTCTGCAGCAGGCGCAGGAATTCCTTGAACTCGGTTTCAGAGAAATTGCGCAGGCGATGGTTGAGCACCTCGGGCGCGATATCTGGAATCTGCGCAGCAACGGTATGGCCCTTGTCGGTCAGGATCAGGTGAATCACGCGCCGATCTTCGTCGCTTCGTTGGCGCTGCAGCAGCCCCTTGCTTTCGAGCTTGTCCAGCATGCGCGTCATCAGGCCGGTATCGATGCCGAGCAGCTTGCTGATCTCCAGCGGCGTGCTGGCCATGCCGCGCATCAGCGACAGCAGGATGCCCATCTGCTGGCCCGTAATGTCCAGCGGGCGCAGCGCCGCATCGACCTCCATCAGCAGGCTGTTGCGTGCCCGGTTCAAATGGAAACCGACACTTTGGGTGAGCTGGAAGTTTTCGCGTGTGTAGTGTTTCACGACATTTCGGCCAGATCGGGAACTGCCAATGTATCTGATGCATCAGAAAAATGGAAGAAACGCCCCACCGACGGGGCAGACCGCCGCTGCGCCCCCTTGCAGTCATCGCGCGACTTGTATAGGCTTCAAACTACGATTTAATTAGTCCGAGTTCCCATGTCGTTCATCAGTACCGGGGTCGAGTACGGCCTGCATTGCCTGCTCTATCTGGCCCGCGGCAACGCCGCTGTCGAGGAGGCAAGTGTGCGCGACCTTGCAGAGCTGCAGGGCATCCCCACCGAGTATCTGGCCAAGTTGTTCACGAAGCTCGCCAAGGGCAATCTTGTGGTGGCTACCGAAGGTATCCGCGGCGGCTTCAGGCTGGCCCGGCCTGCCGAACGGATCACCGTCCATGACGTGGTAGAAGCCATCGACGGCGACAAGCCGCTGTTCGATTGCCGGGAAATCCGCGGCCGCTGCGCGGTATTCGAGGACGCGCCACCGGCGTGGGCCACTCGCGGTGTCTGCTCGATTCACGCTGTCATGCAAGCGGCAGAGAAAGCCATGCGCGCCGAGCTTAAGCAGCACACGCTCGCCGATCTCGCGCAACGCACCACCGACAAGGCGCCCGCCAGCTACGGGGTGCAGGTGGTGCAGTGGCTGACAGACCGCGCCGCCAACCGAGGCGGCGACAAGGATGCGCCTGTATCGCCAAAAGGACGCAAACGGGCCTGATTGACCGGGCCTTCCCAACACCCTGATCGAGAACGTCGCCATTCGTCCATAGTCTGGCGCGTGGCTTGCGCTATTTTTGTATATACACGAAGATTGCGGTCAAGCGCCCCCTCATACTTGTGTACGCCCATTTTTGTGCCATATAAGGCATTAATAGTGCGTACTACGAGGAGAACTCTTCAAAAATTGAGAGTTTTCTGTATATACATGGAGCGTGCGGGAAGTGAAGAAGAGAAGGTACATGAGCAACGCCAAGAAGATCCGCGGCACCGTCGAAGCCTGGGAACGTGGCGAACTGGGGAATGATGAAGCACATGCCGTCGTAGTACCGGAAGCCGCGGCAGAACTGGACCAGGCGCTTGGGCTCCAGGCAGTCTCCATCCGGCTGCAGAAATCACTGATCGATGACTTCAGGTTTCTGGCGGATGTCCATGGCATGGGCTACCAGCCACTCATGCGTGAGGCACTACAGCGCTTTGCCGAAGCAGAAATCAAGCGGCTGGCAGTCCGCTATGCCAATGAGAAACGCGAAGCAACCGAGGGGCAAACCGAATCCGCCTTGCGTACGCGGAAGCGACCTGCCGCACAGGAGCGCCGTGCCGGAACGCCGGCAGGAGTTCCCAAGAAAAACAAGGCGGCTTGAGGCATTGAGTCATTGAGGCAGCAAGACAAAACGGGCAAACAATGTCAGGAGAAAGGGCGCCCAAAGCGCCCTTTCTTCATGCCCGATCAGGCCACCACGATCCGGAGCGGATCGGCCGATGCCAGTGCCTCGGCGCGGTCCGCGCTCGGCGGATAGATCCATTCGGTGTTGATCTTGGTCTTCAGCGCCTTGGCTTCAGCGCCCACCAGTTTCACCTGCCGGTCCCATCCTTCGGTGTACACCGCACCCCAGGGACCGAGATCCAGACAGGTGACGTACTTCGGCTGGCTGTACGGAATCTGCGCCTCACCCAGCAGGTCGGCAGCAACATTGTGGCCCGCCGAGCGCCCCAGGTTCATGGCATGCTGGCAGGACATCATCGCGAAATTGCCTGCATCATCGACCGCCGCGTACGCCACGTCGCCTGTTGCATAGACTGCCTCGACGCCCTTGACCTTGAGGTGGCTGTCCACGTGCAGACGCCCGAAGTTGTCGCGCTCGCCGGGCACCTGCGCGGTCAGTGCGCTGGCACGAGCACCGGCGGTCCAGACCACGGTGGAAGCCTCGATACGCTCGCCATTCTCAAGCGTGACGCCATTGGCATCTACCGCGGCCACGCCGGACCCGAGACGCCATTGCACGCCTAGTTCGCCAAGGGCCTGGGTGATCACGGGGCGCGGGCCCGAACCCAGGTCCGGGCCAATGTTCTCGCTGCGCTCCACGACGATGACATTGACATCGGCATCCTCGCCAAAGACCTTGCGCAAACGTGCCGGCATCTCGGCAGCCGTCTCGATGCCAGTGAATCCGCCACCAGCCACCACTACGGTATTGCGCGCCGCGCTGACTGGTTGCTGCGCCAGTCCGGCAATGTGCGCCTCAAGCGTTGCGGCATCGGCAATCTGGTCGACATTGAACGCATGCGCTTCGAGCCCCGCAATCTGCGGACGAAACAGCCGGCTGCCGGCCGCCAGCACAAGCCGATCGTAGCCAATGGTCTGACGTGACGTATCCGCTCCGACCCCTTGCACTTCCACGGTACGGGCCGCGACATCGATCCGCTCTACCAGGCCCTGGACAAACTTCACACCAACCGCCTTGAAGATCTCCAGCAGCGGCGCCTTCATGCCGTTCGGATTTTCTTCGTACAGGCGCGGCCGCACGTGCAGTTCCGGCTCCGGTGACACCAGCGCGATCTCTACGTCGTCACGGCCGGTTACATCGAGCAGACGAGCCGAAGCCAGCGCACTCCACATGCCGGCAAAGCCGGAGCCAATCACAAGAATTCGTTTCAACATGCTGCTACTCCTGGACACAGTCCGTTAGTCAGGGCTACGGCAGCACACGCCAGCCGTCAACCACAACTCCGATTCTATGAGTCGTAGTTAGTTCGACGCAAGCGTTTTTTCAACAAGGCATTCAAAGATTCCGAACTGCGCAGTGGTTACCTGAATTTTCTAAAAATCGGTACTAACAGGTTGCCACTGCACTCTCCTAAGCTTTGCCTGTCGCGACGCCGTGCCGGCGCCGCCAACCGATCGAACTCAAGGAGCAAGCCATGTCACAACGTCTCGATTTCTATAGCGCCAGTCCGAATGCCATCAAGGCCATGCTGGGCCTTGAAAAGCGCATCGGTGAAGCCGCGCTGGAAAAATCACTGGTGGAACTGGTGCGCCTGCGCGCCTCGCAGATCAATGGCTGCGCTTACTGCATCGACCTGCATAGCGCCGATGCCCGCAAGGGTGGCGAGGATGAGCGGCGCCTGGCTACGCTCTCCGTCTGGCGCGAGACGCCGTTCTTTTCGGCGCGTGAGCGTGCTGCGCTGGCCTGGACCGAGGCCGTGACGCTGGTCTCGCAGGACCATGTGCCCGACGCTGTGTGGGAAGCCGTGCGGCCCCATTTTGAAGATGCCGAACTGGTGGACCTGACCCTGCTGATCTCGACGATCAACGCATGGAACCGTTTCGCAATTGCGTTCCGCAAAACGCCCGCCTGACGGCGGGCGAGTCGACGGGAAGGTGTTGGTAGGTCAGATCTTCGCGGTCACGCCGGGGTTCGATACGCCGGCGGCATTCGCCTTGCCGAGTACTGCCACCACCTGCTTCGCCACGGCATCGCCCACGCGCTGTGCCTCGGCGCCGATGCTGTCGCGCTTCAGTTCCGATGCGCCATGCACACCCGCGCCTGCCGCGGCAGACATCGCCACATGGCTGGCCGCGGCGCCCACGCCTGCCGTTTCCGCAACGCCGGGCATATGGCCACTGTCGGCGCTGGTGTCGAACAGTGCCAGCGGAATCGGCTGTGCATGAGCAGGTTGATACAGCACCTGTACCGATGCCGAGACATCGCTCTTGCCCGCGCCGAGACCAATCAGGGTACGACGACGCTGCATGCCTTCGTCGATCTTGTCGAAGCGGCCTTCCACGATCAGTGCATTGGCATTGGCCGGTACCGGGCCATCAATCCGCACTGCATGCAGGCCCTTTGCCTGCAACTGCTGCACGATTTCGTCGGCCACGGCATTACGCGCCGCCAGCGCTGCCTGATCCTGTTCGCTGGAGGTGTTGTCGCCCGAGGCCAGCGCCTTGACCCGATGCATCATGCTGTTATCGACCTTGACCTGGTTCGCGCTCACGTCGAAGCCACGTACGTAGACCACGTCCGGTTGCACATGCGAGAGCGACACTGGCACCGACGATTCGGAGATCATCGTCGCGGCGGACGCGTAGCCGGCCATCAGCATCGATGAGGCAGCCACGGCGGCGATGGTCAGTTGCTTGGCATGGCGCGAGAGGGTCTGGAAAGTGGTCTTCATGATGGTGTCCTTGCGAGGTATCCTGGTGGCACCGGACATCGGTGCCGGGCAGAGCCAGTATGGGATGCGGCCCCACGACAAGCCAGGCAAGAACTATTTCATTCGATGTCACGCGGGCAACGTGACCACCACTTCAAGACCGCCGCCGTCGCGTTCGCGAAACGACAAGGCGCCGCCATGCAGGCGCGCAATGCGATCGACGATGGCAAGCCCCAGCCCCGACCCACCGGCGCCGCGTGTATTGCTGCCGCGGCTGAACGGCGCGCGCAGCTGCTCCAGTTCCGCGACGCTGATTCCCACGCCCCGATCGCAGATTGCCACATGCGCATTTTGGGCGTCCTGCCATGTGCGCACCAGAAGCCCGGTCTTGCCGTAGTTGATGGCGTTCTGCATCAGGTTCATCAGCATGCGCAGCATGCTCGTGGACCGATACATCACCGGGCGCAACGGCCGCAGGTCCAGTTCGAACTCATGCCCCAAACCCGCAAAGTCCGCAGCCAGCTGGCTGACCAGCGCATTGAGATCGCCAGGTAGCGGCACTTCTTTCTCGCCACTGCCGGCATAATCCATGAACTGCTGCAGGATGCTATCGATGTGATCGAGATAGCCCTCCACCGAGGCCACGAAGGCATCGTCGGCGCCGCGCGGCAACGCCATCGCCATGGCCAACCGCAGCTTGGTCAGTGGCGTGCGGATGTCGTGGGACACCCCTGCCAACATCAGCGCCCGCGTTTTCTCGGCCTGCTGCAGCGCTTCGGTCATGTCGTTAAAGGCGCGGCTGACCTCGGCGATTTCACTTGGACCATCGGTCGGCAGTGGATCGGGCATCTCTCCGTCGTGAACCTCGCGCGCCACTCTTGCCAGTTCCTGCAACGGACGGTTGATATGGCGCTGAAGCAGATATCCGGTCCATGCGGCCAGCAGGCCGAGTGCCAGCGACAACGATATTGCCGCGGTAATGCCGCTGGCCTGTGCGTCGGCCGTCATCGGCAAGGCAATCCACGTGGGCGTTCCCGCCGCATGCACCTGGATCCAGAGCTTCTCGTTATCGTCGCCGCCTTGCCAGCGCACGTCGGTATCCGGTGCGAGATCGCGGCGCAACGCGCGCATGAACACATCGCGTTGCCAGGTACGGAACGGATGAGCCGCCTCGGTACCGGGCGGATCGTCGGGTGGCGGTGCGACCTGTCCACCAATACGCGCCACTGCCGCCTTGCCATCTTCCGCTGGCAGCGCGCCAAGCGCGCGGTCCATCATGGTGACGTAATGCGAGAACACGATGGCTGCCCGTTCCACGCGCGGACGCTGCACGTAGTGCAGCAACACGAACAGCGAGCAAGCCTGCGTGACGAAAACCAGGAACACCAGCAACAGGATATTGCGCGCCAGCAGCGAGCGCGGGAGCACGCCGCGCATCATGCGTCCACGCCGGCCACCAGCATGTAGCCCACGCCCCAGACGGTCTTGATAAAGCGTGGTTTGGAAGGATCTTCCTCGACAATCTGGCGCAACCGCAGGATCTGCACGTCGATACTGCGATCGAGCGCATCGTGATCGCGGCCCCGCGCACGCGCCAGCAAGTTCTCGCGGCTCACCGCCCGGTTGGGCGACGAGCCCAGCGCGTGCAACAGCAACATCTGCGCCGAATGCACTTCAACCGGCACCCCGTCGCGTGTCAGGGACTGCTTGCCCACATCGAAGCGGAAGGCACCGAAGCTCAACGTTTGCGAGGTCACGGTGGGATCACCCGCCGCAATCTTCTGGCGCCGCAACAGGGCGCGGATACGGGCCACCAGTTCATCAGGCAGGAACGGCTTGGCCAGGTAGTCGTCGGCACCAGTGTCGAGGCCGACCACGCGGTCGGCCGGATCACCCTTGGCCGTAAGCATCAGAATCGGCATGGTCTGCCCTTCGGCGCGCAGCCTGCGGCAGACGGTGAGTCCATCCTCGGGCTCCATCATCAGGTCGAGCACCAGCAGGTCGTAGGGCTCGCGCTGCAGGTAGCGGTTCAGTTGCTTGCCGTCGGCCACGGCGCGCACCTGAAAGCCATGGCCCGTCAGGAAGCGTTGCAACATGTTGCGCAGCTCCGCCTCATCATCGAGCACGATAATCCGGTTGCCCTGCTCCATGCCGCACCTCCGGTTCTCTTGTTTTTCTCTCGTTTTTCTCTTGAGCCATCAACGCTGGCGCATGCGTTGCGCCATGAACGCCTCGATCTGCGGCAGCGTGAGGAAGCCCGCATGGCGCGTATCGATCTCGTCGAAGTGCCTTGCCACCATCGGCATGCCTGCCGCGGCCTGCTCGCGTGTCAGCTTGCCGTCACGCGTGGTATTTGCATGGGCAAAGCGCGTCTGCAACTGCGACAGCACCTGCTCGGTCCGCTCCATGCGGTCTCCGCTTCCGCCCATTGGCATGCCTTGTGCGCTGGCGCCTGCAGAAACAATACACAAGATAAGTACAGCGATCATCTTCTTCATGATGAAACTCCGTTGGTTTGCCGACGCTTTACCGGCCGGCATGGTTTGAGAAACAGGAAAAGCGGATAACAACCGGGGTCAGGCGTAGTGCGCCGGTACCCAGACACGGCCCACCCAGTGGCCCGGCACCAGCACGGCCACGCGCACCGGCGCAACGTAGACAGGTCGGGGGGCGGTCACGACAACCGTCGGCAGCGGCGGTGCCACATGGACGGGCGGGGGCGTGACCACCACCGGTGCCGGCACGACCACGGCCGGCGGCGGGGGCGGCGGCAGGACCGCCGGAGCCGGTGCCACGACCGCCACGGGCGGGGGCGGCGCCACATAGACCGGCGGAGGCGCCACATACACGGGCGGCGGGGCGACATAGACCGGCGGCACCCCGACCACGACCGTGCTGCCCGTGCTTACGGTGGTGCCGTGGACAACCGTGGTGCCACCACCGGTCGTCACAACGCCCGATGACACGCGGGTAGCGCTGCCGGAATGGTTGACGGTGCCGCCATTGCTGCCGGTGACCGTGCCGGAGCGGTCGCAGGTTCCACCGGCGCAACTGCTCGATGCCGAATGGTTGTACGTATTGCCATTGCCACCGGTCACGGTGCCCGATGACGAGTACTGCCCCGCCCCGTCACGCGTGACGCTGCCATTGGTGGTGGCGGTGTGGCCGTTCGATCCGGTCATGTCGCCGGTATGGCTGCAACTGCCGCCGGCGCAGCTGGTGCTGCCGTCGTGCTGCACCGAGCGGCCATTCGGCCCCACCGCGGTACCGGAATTGGAGAACTGGCCCGGTGCATTGCGCGTCACGGTGCCCGTATTGGTTGCCGCACCGCCCCAGGGGTTGACCACGCCGCCGGCATGCGAGCAGCTTCCGCCGCCACATGACATGGCGTGGCCACCGCTGTAGGTGCCGCGTGGCGTATAGGCGTTGAAGTGGCCACCGCTCCAGGCGAATGCCGAGGCGTTGGCAAGCATGAGCAGCGCTCCGGCTGCGGCGATCAGTGTACGGTTGGCCATGATGTTTTCCTCTTGGTTCGACTCGTTTGACGCATCGTTGTGCGTCGACGGGCTGAACTCTAGGACGGCATCCGGCCGCTGTCTGCCTGCAATTCATGTCGAGATATGTCGCGGCGAAACCGGTGACATGGAGCGACATAATTGCCAGATGGCTTCCCCGGTGAACGCCCTCTACATTTGCCTCACCGACGCAGCAGCGCAGCGTCACACAACCAGCAGGAGAAGAGGCAAATCATGTTGACCACCGAAAAAATCGCATACTTCGTGATGGCGTTCATCGTCACGGTCTCGCTTGTCGAAGGCGTCATCCTGTGGCGCCGCCGCCGCGGCACCGACAATCCGTATTCGTGGAAGGAAGTCTGGCTGTCGCTGGGCGACCTGGCCGGGCGCAAGCTGTCGGTGTTGCTGCCGCTGTCGCTGGCCACGCCGGTGTTCCACTTCGCCTGGGAACACCGCCTGTTCACGGTCACGCTGAACAGCGCGCTGATGGTGTTCTTGCTCTTTATCGGCCAGGAGTTCTGCTACTACTGGTACCACCGCGCGTCGCACCGCATCCGCTTCTTCTGGGCAACGCATGCGGTGCACCACTCGCCGAACCAGATGAGCCTGGCATCCGCCTACCGCCTGGGCTGGACCGGCAAGATCACGGGCAGCGCGGTGTTCTTCGCACCGCTGGTCTGGCTCGGTGTCCGTCCTGAAGTGGTACTGGCCACGCTGTCCGCCAACCTGCTCTACCAGTTCTGGCTCCATAACGACTGGATGCCCAAGCTCGGCTGGCTCGAATATGTGTTCAATACCCCGTCGGCACACCGCGTGCACCATGCATCGAACATCGACTACCTCGATGCCAACTACGGCGGCGTGCTGATCATCTTCGACCGCCTGTTCGGTACCTACGTGGAAGAACGCGCCGACGAACCGGTACGCTACGGCCTGGTCCACCCGAGCACTACCTATAACCCGATCGTCAACCAGTTCGAGCATTGGGTCAGCCTGTTCCGCGACATCGCCAAGTCGGCAAAGCCGTGGCACGCCATTGGTTACCTGATGATGCCCCCGGGCTGGGAACCCGATGGCAAGGGCACCACGACCGAGAACCTGCGCCGCGAACAGCAGCAGCAACGTGGTACCCACCCACAGCAGCAAGCCGTGCCCGAAATGAAGGGAGAACTGCAGCAAGCCTGATTAGGGGCAACCTGATATGACATGGCAGGCCACGGTGTGCGATCATCGTGGCCTGTTCGCATTTCTGCCCTGCCATGCCCGAACGCATCAGCGAAGACATCACGTTCCGCAAACTCGAAGCGCTGCTCGCCTTCATGGAAACGGGCAACCTGGCCAAGGCCGCCGAAGCACTGGAGGTCAGCACGGTCAGCGTGCACCGCGCACTGCATTCACTGGAAGAAGGCCTGCGCTGCGCGCTGTTTCGCCACGAAGGCCGCAACCTGCTGCCGACCGAAGCCGCCCATGTGCTGGCCGACGTGGCGCGCGACGTGCTCAAGACCATGTCCGATGGCGTGCGCATGACGCGCGAGGCGGCCGGCTATTCGGCGGACCAGCTCAAGATCGGTTCGCTCTATTCGCTGACCATTCGCACGGTGCCGCAGGTGGTGATCGGCATCAAGATGCGTCGACCCGAACTGCAAACCGAACTGGTGCTCGGCTCCAATGCCGACCTGCTCGACAAGCTGCGCCAGGGCACCATCGATGCCACGCTGATGGGCCTGCCGGCAGCCAGCGCCGAGATCGAATCGATTCCGATGTTCGAGGACGATATTTTCTTCGCCACGCCCGCCGATTCGCACTATGCGAAGCTGGATGCCGTGGACCTGCGCCAGTGCCGCGACGAGCCCTTTGTCTCGCTGGGCGATGGTTTCGTGACCTCGAGTGGCTTTGCCGAAGCGTTTCGCATTGCCGACTTCACCCCGAACGTGGTGATGAAGGTCGGCGATATCTTCTCGCTGATGAACCTCGTGGGCGGCGGCATTGGCTATTCGCTCCTGCCGGGCCGCGTGCGCGACGTCTTTGCGCGCAACGTGGCCTTTGTACCGCTGACGGCCGACTATGGCATGAAGCAGTCGATCGGCCTGAGCTTCCTGCGCCGCCGCGAGCGCGACCCCAACCTGCTGGCGCTGGCCGCCGTCTGCCGCATGCTGACACAGACCGGCGGCAAGCCCTGCTGATCACCCCCCGACCAACGCCTTGGTCGCCAGGTACAGCAGCGATGGCCCGAGCAGGCAACCGAGCCCGGTATGGAACGTGGCCACCAGTGCGCCGTATGGCACCAGGCGGCGATCCGTGGCGGCCAGGCCCGCCGATACGCCGCTGACGGTACCGGCCAGGCCACCGAACACCATGGCCGCGCGTGGATTGTTCAGGCCCAGGAAGCCCGCCGCGAAAGGCGTACCCACCATCACGATGATGGCCTTGATCAGGCCCGTGGCAATCGACAGCGCGATCACATCGGAACTGGCCCCAAGCGCGGCGCCCGTCACCGGCCCCACGATATAGGTAACCGCACCGGCGCCGATCGTCGTCATGCTGATGGCATCGTTATAGCCAAAGGCCCGCGCGACCGAGGCCCCGACGACAAACGGGATCACGGTGCCCAGCAGCAGCGATACCGCGCCCACCAGGCCCGCCTTGCGCGCCTCGCGCACCTGCACTTCAAACGCGGTGGCCACGATCGCAAAGTCGCGCAGCATGGCGCCACCCATCAGGCCAATGCCCGAGAATAGCGCGAAGTCGGCCACCCCCTTCTCCTTGCCGGTCACCACGCCACCGTAGTAGGCCAATGCCAGGCCGATCATGATGGCGATGGCCGAGGCATGCAGCCGGCCTTTGGTCAATCTCTTCGAAATCTGGGATGACACCCACATCACGATGCCGACCGTGGCAAAGGCCGTTACCAGGCCGTTGTGCAGCAAAACGTTGTCGAACATCAGGGCCGGAGCAGCAATAGTCATGGCAGTCTCCCCCGGGCTCAGTGCGACACGGCTTCCGCCGGCAGCGGCGGCAGCGGTTCGTGGTCGCCGGTACGGCTCAGCAGCGCGATCAGGCAGGCGCAGGCCGCCGCCGCCAGGATGGCCGCGAGCAACGCAACCGGACCGCCCCGCAATGCCGCCACCACATTCTGCTGGGCGGCCATCGCCACCACGACGGGGATATACATGGCACCCCAGAACCCCACCCCGGCCTCGGTTTCCTTTGGCATCAAGCCACGGTCATGCAGGTAGAGCCGGATGGAAATCAGCAGCAGCATGGCAATGCCCACGCCGCCGACATTGGCCTTGACGCCGATGGCGGCGCCAAGCAGGTCGCCCAGATACAGGCCGATCAGGTGGCAGATCGCCAGTAACGCGGTTCCATAAATGATCATGGTTGTCTCCAGCTGGTTTTGTAATCGTCGCCCGGCGCGGTACCGGACATTTGCAGACAACTTTAGGAATGGTGCGGCACCGCATCAATCAACCTGCGCAGCCGGATCGTTACCCTCACGTTAAGCGTGATGCCGGAATCATTTACGCGCGGCGTAACGGTCCGTCGTTGACGTTGATTGTTCGTGCCGGCCCGCTTGGCCTATCTTTCCGGTAACGACCGCAGCACACCGGAGACGTCATGCTGAACCCGATACCGGAACGACAGTGGGACACGCGCCGCACCGAGAAGCGGCGCCGCCAGGCCCTTGGCGCGCAGATCGCCACGGGCAAGGTGGTGCCCACCGACGACATCGTGTCCTTTTTAGAAACGATCACCGCACCGGGCGACCGCGTGGTGCTGGAAGGGAACAACCAGAAGCAGGCCGACTTCCTGTCGCGCGCGCTGGCCGAGACCGACCCGTCGCGCGTGCACGACCTGCACATGATCATCCCGAGCGTCAGCCGGGTGGAGCATCTGGACCTGTTCGAGCGCGGCATCGCGCGCAAGCTCGATTTCGCCTATGCGGGCGCGCAAAGCGTACGTATTTCGCAGTTCCTCGAAGACGGGCTGCTCGAGGTTGGCGCCATCCATACCTATATCGAGCTCTATTCGCGGCTCTATGTCGACCTGACGCCGCAAATCGTGCTGACTGCCGGCTACAAGGCCGATCGCCAGGGCAACCTTTACACGGGCCCGAGTACCGAAGACTCGCCCGCGCTGGTGGAAGCAGCCGCATTTCGCGACGGCATCGTGATCGCGCAGGTCAACGAGATTGTCGACGATCCGGCCGATCTGCCGCGCGTGGACATCCCGGGCTCCTGGATCGACTACGTGGTGCAGTCGGACAAGCCGTTCTTCTGTGAGCCGCTGTTCACGCGCGATCCGCGCCTGATCAAGCCGGTGCACATCCTGATGGCGATGATGGCAATCCGCGGCATCTACGAGCGCCACAACGTTCAGTCGCTGAACCACGGCATCGGCTTCAATACAGCGGCCATCGAGCTGATCCTGCCGACCTATGGCGAGCAGTTGGGCCTGAAAGGCAAGATCTGCAAGCACTGGACGCTGAATCCGCATCCGACGCTGATCCCGGCCATCGAATCGGGCTGGGTGGAGAGCGTGCACAGCTTCGGCAGCGAGCTGGGCATGGAGGACTATGTGGCGGCGCGGCCCGATGTGTTCTTCACGGGCGTGGACGGCAGCATGCGTTCGAATCGCGCGCTGTGCCAGCTGGCCGGCCAGTACGCGGTAGACCTGTTTATCGGCTCCACGTTGCAGATCGATGGCGACGGCCATTCGTCGACCGTCACGCGTGGACGCCTCTCCGGCTTTGGCGGCGCGCCGAACATGGGCCACAACCCTGGCGGCCGCCGTCACGCCACGCCGGCATGGCTCGACCTGATCGAGACCGACGATCCGCTGGCGCGTGGGCGCAAGCTCGTGGTGCAGATGGTGGAAACCTTCCAGGCCGGTGGCAAGCCGACTTTTGTCGAATCGATGGATGCGGTGCAGGTGGCCAAGGATAGCGGCATGCCACTGGCACCGGTCATGATCTACGGCGACGACGTCACGCACGTACTGACCGAAGAAGGTATCGCCTATCTCTACAAGGCACAGTCGCTCGAGGAACGTCGCCGCATGATTGCCGCCGTGGCTGGCGTGACACCGATCGGCATGCGGCATGATCCCGCCACTACCCGCCGGATGCGCAGCGACGGCCTGATAGCACTGCCCGAGGACCTGGGCGTGCACCGTGCCGATGCCACGCGCTCACTGCTGGCGGCCCGCAGCATGGCCGACCTGGTCGAATGGTCGGGTGGACTGTATAACCCGCCGGCCCGCTTCAGGAGCTGGTAATGGCGCGCCTCGCATCACTGACACGCAATGACTGCCGGCCGCACGGCTTGGCCGACGCGATCGGCGATCTTGCCGTGGGCGTGCTGGTCGACGAGGCCACGCTCGCGCCAAAGCCCGGGCTGGTCGATGCGCGCGGCACTGGTTCGCACCAGGACATGTCGCTGCGCCTGATGATCGAATCCGCGCACAGTTTGCGCGACCACTTCGTGGCGATGGCGCTGGCCGGGCAACAGGCTCGCCGCATCGACATACACCTGCGCGAGCGCCTTGGTGCGCTCGGACGCGAGGCCGAAGCGGTGATGCTGCGTGCGACCAACGGCATCAATACCCACCGCGGCGCGATCTGGGCCATTGGCCTGCTGGCCGGTGCGGCCGGATGGCTCGGCCGCGCGCGCAGCGCAAACGCCGTCGCACAGATGGCGGGCGTGATCGCGCGATTGCCGGACCGGCACCGTCCCGACCATACCGGCAACAAGGGCGAACTGGCACGCGCCGCGTATGGCGTGGGCGGTGCCCGCGAACAGGCCGAAGCCGGCTTTCCGCACGTAGTGGGAACCGGTGTGCCAACGCTGCGCGACTGCCGCGCGCGTGGCGATGCCGAACCCACGGCGCAGGTCAATGCCTTGCTGGCCATCATGGCGCGGCTCGACGATACCTGCGTGCTGGCACGTGCTGGACGCGGCGGACTGGCCGAAGTGCAGGCCGGTGCCGACGCGGTACTCGATGCCGGAGGTATCGGCACGCTGGCCGGACGCCGTCGCCTGCATGACCTCGAGGCCACCATGCACGCACTGCGAGCCTCGCCTGGCGGCGCAGCGGACCTGCTGGCCGCCACACTGTTCCTTGACCGGCTGCCCGCCGTACAGGACTCATACCTGGGAGAGCAATGATGGAACAGCTCCGTTTCGAATATGCCGCCGCCGAGCCGGCGTCTCGCCGTGTACTGGTGGGCGTGGTCGGCTCCGGCGATCTTGAAGTGCTGATTGAACCTGGCGAGGCCGGCAAGACATCGATCGATGTCACCACCTCGATCAACGGTTACGAACGCGTATGGTCTGCCCAACTGACGCGGGTGTTCAGTGCGGAACCTCGAGCCGCGATGCGCATCCGCATTCACGATTTCGGCGCTACGCCTGGCGTTGTCGGCATGCGCCTGGCCGAAGCGTTCGAAGCACTGGACGACAACGCGCAGACTGACAAGGAGCCGACATGAGCCGCGCCGCATTGCTCTCACGCGACAGCTTTGTCGAACTCGGTGCGCGCGAGCGCGCGCGGGCCTTGCTTGACCCTGGCACCTTCCGCGAACTGGCTGGCCCGTTCGACGGGCTGACTTCGCCGTGGCTCGAACGCCAGGGCGTGGTGCCGCAGGGCGACGACGGCGTGATCGTGGCCAAGGGCCTGATCGACGGCCAGCCGGTGGTGATCATGGCCATTGAAGGCGCATTCCAGGGCGGCAGCCTGGGCGAAGTCGGCGGCGCGAAGATTGCCGGCGCACTGGAGCTGGCCGCCGACGACAATCGCCAGGGCGTGCCCACGCGTGCCGTCATCCTGTTCGAGACTGGCGGTGTGCGCCTGCAGGAAGCCAACCTCGGCCTGGCATCGATCGCCGAGATCCACGCCGGCATCGTCGATCTGCGCCGTTACCAGCCCGTGGTCGGCGTCATCGCGGGACAGGTCGGCTGTTTCGGTGGCATGTCGATTGCAGCAGGCCTGTGCAGCGCGCTGGTGGTGACGCGCGAGGCGCGTCTTGGGCTGAACGGCCCGGCCGTGATCGAGCAGGAGGCCGGCATCGGCGAATACGATTCACGCGACCGTCCGTTTATCTGGAGCCTGACCGGCGGCGAGCAACGCTTTGCCACGGGCCTGGTCGACCGCTTTGTCGACGACGATGCCGTGGAGATCCGCGACGTGGTGGCCGCCATCGTCACCGCCCCGGTAACGGACGCGCCCCGTAGCGAGCGCTTCGCCGACTACCTGCAACGGATGACCGCCTACGCGGCCAGTGAAGCCGGTGATCAGCCCAGCCCGGCCACGGTACGCCGCATCTATGGAGAGCGTCAATGAGCGCCAACCACGAACCACAAACCCCGGGCCGCGGCGAGGCCTGGCTGGCCGCGCTGAGCGGCAACGCGCCACGCCTGTCCGGCTATCCGCAATCGATACAGGTAGCCGATATCGAAACGGGCGGACGTGCCGCGCGCCTGATTGCCGTGGTACCCGACGCAGCAAGCCCGTTCCCGCGGGCACGCCATGGCGAAGTGGGACTACTGGAAGGCTGGTCACTGGCGCGCGCGGTTCATGAAGCGATCGCCGCTGACCGTGACGCACCGGTCAAGCGCGCCATCATTGCCATTGTCGACACCCCAAGCCAGGCCTATGGCCGCCGCGAAGAAGCATTCGGCATTCACCAGGCACTGGCCAGCGCAGCCGCCGCTTACGCCACCGCCCGTCTGCAGGGGCATCCGGTGATTGCATTGCTGGTGGGCAAGGCCATGTCGGGCGCGTTCCTGGCGCACGGCTACCAGGCCAACCGCATCCTGGCGCTGGCCGACCCCGGCGTGCAGGTGCATGCGATGGGCAAGGAAGCGGCCGCACGTATCACGCTGCGCAGTGTCGAGGATCTCGAAGCGTTCGCCGCAACCGTGCCGCCCATGGCCTACGACATCGGCAACTATGCGACGCTGGGCCTGCTCTGGCGCACGATTCCAGTACGCGATGCCGCCATGCCCGGCGCCGAGGATCTCGACACCGTGACCCGTCACCTTGCTGAGGCACTGGCAGATATCGACGCCGATCCGCAGCGTGACCTCCGTAGCCGCCAGCAAGGTGAAAACCGGGGTGCCACACGCCGCGTGCGCGAGCGGCTGGCCAGCCAGTGGCATGAGTGACCTTTCCAGGTAACGCACGATGGACGCCCGGCCCCACGACCTGATCTGGCTACGCGACCCCGCCGCATTCCGTGCCGCGGGTGACGTACCGGCGTGGGCCGATGCCGACTGGCTCGCGCAGGCGCCCGTGGTAGTGCGTCGCGACCACGATGCCAGCGGACGGATTCCGGTTGGCATCCGTGGCCGTAGCCGTTCCGAGCGCCACGCCACATGGCTCGATGCGGACCAGTGCGCAACACTCGTTTCGCCCTTCGATATCGCACGTGAAGGCTTCTGGCGCCTGCATCCACGCCGCGACGAGATTGCGGCCCTGCATGCGCTGGACCGCATCGCGGCGCAGCTCGGCGCGTTGTCCTGTCGTTGGGGCATCACTGGTGCCGTCGGGTTCTCATTGGCCTCTGGCATCGACGTCATGCACACCGGCAGCGACATCGATCTGCTGCTGCAGGCGCCAAGCCCGCTCCCGCCTGCGGACCTGGCAGCGCTGCAGGCATTGATCGACGATGACGACAGCGTACGACTGGATATCCAGGTGGCCACACCGCACGGCGCATTCGCATTGCGCGAACGGCTGCGCACACGGGGGCGCGTACTGCTGAAGACCGATACCGGCCCCGTGTCATGTGATGACCCCTGGCAGCCAGCATGCCCACGCTGCTGACGTTTCCCGGCCAGGGCGCGCAACGCCCCGGCATGCTTCACACGCTGCCGGAGCACCGGGCAATATCACACACGCTTGCCGAGGCCAGGGACGTGCTCGGCGCGGACGTGCTGCACCATGACGATGCCGGACATCTTGCCTCCACGGTATCGGTACAGCTCTGCCTGCTGGTGGCTGGCGTGGCCAGTGCACGTGCCTTGATCGAGGATGGCGCGCAGGCGCACGCCGTTGCGGGATTGTCGATCGGGGCCTATGCGGCGGCCGTGGTGGCCGGAGTACTGTCGTTTGCCGATGCGGTGCGGCTGGTCGCGCTGCGCGGCAAGCTGATGGAAACCGCCTATCCATCGGGATATGGCATGACCGCGATCCTGGGCATCGAGCAGGGGCCGCTGGAGGCCATCGTCGCGGCGGTGCATCGCCCGGATGCGCCGGTCCATATCGCCAATTTCAATGCGGAGACCCAACTGGTCATCGCAGGCGCAGATGCGGCCATGGCGCATGTTGCCGAACTGGCGCTCGGCGCGGGGGCGCGCTCGGCACATCGCGTGGCGATCGCCGTGCCTTCGCACTGCGCCTTGCTCGACGATGCCGCCGCGCACCTGCGCGATGCCTTCAACGGCATTGCGCTGCGGCGTCCGTCGCTACGCTACTTCAGTGCCAGCGCCGCACGTGAACTGCGCGATCCGGCGCGCATCGCCGACGACCTTGCCCGCAATATGGCGCTACCGGTGCGCTGGCACGAAACCATGTTGCTGGCCCGCGCCTGCGAGATGCGGCTCGTGGTGGAGATGCCACCCGGGAACGTACTGACGCGGCTCTGCCAGCCGCTGTTCCCGCAGGCGGTGGCGCTGGCGGAAATGCGCGCGGACAGTGTGCAGTTGTTGATGTCGCGCGAGGCCGCATGCGCCTGACGCCTGACGCCCGGCGCTACGCCTCACCGCAATCCCGCGCCTGATGCCACCGGGGTCTTCAGCGTGACCTCCACCGCCTCACGCAATGCCTGCAGCAGGCGACTGTCCTCGTCAGCCTTGCGCAACACCAGCGATACCTGCAGTACCGGCGCATCGGCACCCAGGCGGATGCGGCGCACCGGATAGCGGTCACAGACGGTCGGATCCATCAGTTGCACCACGGACACACCCAGTCCGGCACTGACCATGGCCACGATCGCGGTAACGCTGTCGAATTCCATGGCGCTGCGCTTGTCCGGCAACAGACCATGGACGCAGCGTGCCGCCATGGTCCCCGACACTGTGGCGCGGTCGTACCGGATCCAGTCATGCCGCGCCAGCAATCCGGTTGGCGACAGGTCGGCGCCCGACGCATCGGGTGGCGCGATCAGCATCAGTTCCCGAGTGGCCACCGGATACCAACGCAGGCTTGTCATGCGACCCGATTCGGGACGTGCCACCACTGCCGCATCGAGTTGCCCTGCCTTGACCATTTCCACAAGCCCGGTGCTGCGTCCACGTACCGGCTTCACACTCAGGCGCGGATAGCGATCGCGCAGATAACGCAATGTGCCGGGCAACAGTACCGGTTGCATGGACTCGATCACGCCCAGCCGCACAGTGCCTTCCACGGCCACGCTGGCCCTTCGGCGCAAGGCACTGAGATGCCGCAACCCGCCCTCCATCGATGCGACCACCTCACGAGCCAGCGCCGTGGGCCGCACCTGCAGCCCGGAGCGGTCGAACAGCGGTTGCCCCAGATATTGCTCCAGTTGCTTCATCTGCATGCTGACAGCACTGGGCGTGAGGTGCATCGCCGCAGCGGCTGCGGCAAATGACCCTTCCTCGATTACTGCCGCGAGCGTCGCAAAGGTCTCCAGCTTCATCAAGAATCCTTATGAAGGACGTCAAACAACGTCACTTTTTTTTGGCATTCGGCAAGCATAGACTGGCTTCACGATGACGACAACGAGAGCTCCCATGTCTACCCAAAGCCCCCAAGCGTGGCTCGCCCGCGACGCCGAACACGATACCTCGTGGATCCAGCGCCTCTCGGCCGCCGAAGTTGCCAGCTTCGATCATGCATTGGCCCATGCGAAAGCCCTCGGCAAGCCGTTGCTGGAAATGAGCGCTGACGACTTCCCGCTCGATGAAGCGGCGCGTGCGGCGTTGGCCCGCGCCGTGGCCACTACCCAGGGCCGCTGGGGCATGTGCCTGGTCAAGGGTTTCCCCGTCGATCGCTGGACCGAGGACGACACCCGGCTGGCCTATTGGGGCATGGGCCTGCACATGGGCGTGGCGCGCACGCAGAATCGCGCCAGCGAGTTCATGAACGATGTGCGCGACGTCGGTGCGACGTACAAGTCAAAGAATGGTCGCGGCTATAACACCAACGCCGCACTCGATTTCCATACCGATTCCAGCGACGTGGTGGGCTTGATGTGCCGCCGGGCGGCCAGGTCCGGCGGCGCAAGCAAGGTAGTCAGTTCGATCGCCCTGCGCGATGCCATCATGCATCGCCGGCCCGACCTGATCGCCGTACTGCAGCAGCCGTTCTACTACAGCTACCAGGGCGCGCAGGATCCGTCGCTCCCGCCGTTCTATCCGCTGCCGATCCTCGGCAATCATCCGTCGGCCTTTGCCTGGCGCATCAATCGCAAGAACGTGGTTGCCGCACAGCGTGATTTCGACGAAGTGCCCCGCCTGACTGCGACGCAGACCGAGGCACTGGATCTGCTGGACACGCTGCTGACGGATCCCGAGCTGTCCTTTTCGATGCAGCTGGAACAAGGTGACATGCAGTTGCTGAACAACTACGTGACGGTGCATTCGCGCAGCAACTTCGAGGACTACGAGGAATTCGACCGCAAGCGCCATCTGCTTCGGCTGTGGCTGGCGGTGCCGGGATCGCAGCCACTGCCCGACGATTGGGCGGGCTATTTCACCGATGTGCGCGCTGGCGCGGTGCGCGGTGGCCTGCGGGGCAATGCGCGCGGCGCGGATTTCGCCAACTATGAGCAGCGGCAAGCCGCGGCAATGCGCATGCCATTGATGCCCTGGCCCGCCGATGGCGCGACGATCCACGTGGAGCATGCCATCACTGCCTGAGCACCACCGCCGGCGCCCTCCGGCCAGACAAGCCCCAGACACGGTGACCCACCACACGAGGCACCGGGCAAATAAAGAGAAACGGAGACAACCATGCAACGACGCGATTTCCTCGCGCTGCTTTCCGCGGCGCTGGTACTGCCCCCCGACCTTCATGCTGCCCCGGCCGTGACCAAACTGCTCGTCGGTGCCACGCCGGGGGGCGGCACCGACATCGTTGCCCGGTCACTGGCCGCCGATCTGGAGCAACGCCTCAAACATCCGTTCATCGTCGAGAATCGCGGCGGCGCGGCCGGCAATATTGCTGCGGTGGCCGTGGCCAAGGCAGAACCCGATGGGGCCACGCTGCTTCTCAGCTACACCAGCCACGCCATCAATCCGGCATTGTTCGAGAAAAAGCCATTTGATCCGCTCAAGGATTTCACACCGATTTCCCTGATTGCCAGCTCGCCACTGATTCTTGTCGCGCGTCCGGGATTCGAAGCCAGCAACATGCGCGAACTGATCGCGCTCGCGAAGCGCAAGCCAGGCAAGCTGAGCCTGGCTGTTGCCGGTGTCGGCAGCGCCAATCACCTGGCCGGCGAGATGCTCAAGCACGAAGCGGGCATCGATATCGTCAGCGTGCCATACAAGGGCGCCGGCCCGGCCGTAGCGGATGTGGTGGGCAGCCAGGCCGACCTGCTGCTCGGCAACGTGGCCACCGTGCAGCCGCTACTGCAGGCAGGCAAGATCAAGGGCCTCGCCGTCAGCAGCCCGCACCGGCTGGCAGCATTCCCCGATCTGGCACCGATTGCCGATGTGATACCCAATTTCGACTACCGGTCATGGTATGGACTGTTAGGCCCCGCCGGCATGGCTCCCGAAACGGTCAGGCAACTGGAAGCCGCCTGCGCCGCGGCGGTGGCATCACCGGCCATGCGCGGGCGGCTGACTCGCGAAGGGCTCGATCCGGTGGGCAACAATGCCGCGCAATTCACCCAGTTCCTGCAGGCAGAGATCGCCCGCTGGGCCAAAGTGGTGTCGGTGACGCAGACACGCATCACCTGAGCGTTGCTGTTGTGTGCAAGCGCGGTTGGCAGTCGTATGATGGGCGCTATCGTTCGCCCCCACGCTTTCCACCATGCCGCTCGGGTACCTGCGCAGTCTGACCGCTCATCGCCGCAACCCGATCGCCAACCGGCGGCTGGCGCGCGTACTCTGTTTCGTGGCCGGCGCCGCCAATGCCGGCGGCTTCCTGGCCGTGCAGCAATACACCTCGCACATGTCCGGCATAGTCTCGTCCGTGGCGGACGAACTGATACTGCAGCGCTTTGACATGGTGCTGAGCGGGTTGGGCGCGCTGGCATCGTTTGTCGGCGGTGCGGCCTGTTCCGCAATACTGATCCATTGGGCACGCCGCGCACGGCTGCGCAGCGAGTATGCGATCCCACTGCTGTTCGAGGCGACGCTATTGCTGGGCTTTGGCCTGCTTGGAACGCATCTGGACGACATGGAATGGTTGTTCGTGCCCGCTACCGTCATGCTGCTGTGCTTCATGATGGGCCTGCAGAATGCGTTGATTACCAAGCTGTCCAATGCCGAGATCCGCACCACTCACCTGACCGGCATGGTGACGGACATCGGCATTGAACTCGGCAAGCTCTGCTACTGGAATGCGCCGGCGCGTACCGGCGCCCGGCCAGTCGTCGCCGACCGGCAGAAGCTGCGCCTGCTGGCGGTACTCGTGGGCCTGTTCTTCCTGGGCGGACTGGCCGGCGCACAGGCGTTCAGCGCCATCGGCTATTCGGCCACGCTGCCGCTGGCCGCCCTCCTGCTGGTGGTAGCGATCATGCCGGTGGCCGACGACGTGCTAACCCGCGTGCTGCTGCGCGCGAACCGGCACCATCTGGTCAGGCGCGCCCGGCGTTGGGGCGCACGCCGATCGCTTATCTCAAAGCCGACACGACCTCGGGACTGACCTGGATCGATATGTAGCCACTCGGCAACGTGCCGTATACCGGTCATGTCCATCCGCATATGGCTACTGGCCTGCCGTTATGTAATCGTGTATATAACGATAGACCACGACAGAAGCCGCCCGGAAACACATCGGCCAACCCCATGGAACTGCCCGAAGGAATCTCGATGCAAACCGCCCTGGCTGCCCCCGCCAAGATTGATACTGCCAATTATTCCGACAGCATCGAGATCCACGGCGACTTGCCGCACGCGCGCCGCTTTGATCGCGCTGCATTGCTCGACATGGCCCGCGCCACCGTGGGTCCGGCAGCCATCGCGTGCTATACCGGGCGCCATATCCGCGATGTCAGCCAGCAGCGCGGCGTGCTGTTGACCGATGTGCTCGACATGGCCGGCATGAAGGCCTTGCCCCGCTCCCAATGCAAGCAACTGGTTATCGCCGTGCGTGCGGCGGATGGCTATGTCTGCCTGTTTACATGGCATGAGCTCTACAACTCACCGATCGGTCAGGGTGCGATGCTGATCGTGGAGCAGGATGGAGAGCTCTTGCCCGCTTCGACGGGTGGCTTGCAATTGATATCGCTTGGTGATTTGCGCCTGGGGCCGCGCTGCGCGGTGGCAGTGGAGCAGATCGAAGTACGGCGATGGAGCGCACCGGCGGCGTAGCGCCGCCTCGACCTGCAGGGCCCGGCTTACTTTCTCAACGCGCGTCGCGCGAGAACCAATCGAGCAGAAGCGCATTGATGGCCGCATGCGCTTCGTACTGGACCCAATGTCCCGCTCCATCCACGATCGCACCCTGGCGGTCGGGGTGCGCTTCGACCAGTGCTGCAAGCACGGCAGCGGGATTGGCCGTAACGTCGTGCTCGCCGTACGCGATCAGGATCGGGCCACCGAAGCGGTCCAGCGCATCGGCCAGGCCGCCCGCACGCGAGATCTGCTTGCTGCGAAAGCGCGTGTGCCGGCACGATTCGGTATAGGCCAGCAACGCCAGCCCGTCGACCCGGGATGCATCCGCGATCATGAAGGCCTCGACGTTGTGGCGCATCGCATCGGCCAGTGCACCCGCATCGACAGCACGGCGCCAGTCGACCAGTTCGATGGTTTGCCGCCGCGCGCCACCGTGGCCACCCGGTCCCAGCAGCGCCAGCCGTCCCACGTTGGGCAGCACACTGGCCAGATACGAGGCGGTCAAGCCGCCGAAAGAAAATCCGACCAGATCGATACTGCCCTTCACTTGCAACTGCGCGAACCCCGCTGCCACCGTATCGATCAGCGACGCCATCTGGTTCTCGGCCGGGTCCCCGGACGCACCAAAGCCCGGCAGATCTGGCACCCATACGGTATGACGCGCGGCCAGTGCCTCGATATTGCGCGCCCAGTGCAGCCAGCTACCATGACCACCATGCACCAGCAGTACATGCGGGCCAGACCCGAAACGGCGCCACACGATGCGGCAGCCAGCCGCTTCCGTCATATGGATGTGCGCTTGCCCGGCCAGCCGATCGACAAACGCCGCAGCCTCACGAACGTTTGGCGTCTCAATGGCGCCCGCATCGGCAGTTGCTTCCCCCACCATCTTGCAGTCTCCCTCCGTCTGTTGAACGCCACGATACCATTGACCGGTGCATCCGCCAGGTCGTCGATTCGATCGCCTTCAGTTCAGTGTGATGCGGGCGTCCTTGACCACCTTGCTCCAACGCTGTTCCTCGCCGTGCACGTAGCGACCGAACTCCTCGGGGGTGCCCGGGCTGACCGTCAACCCTTCCACTTCAGCACGCTTGCGAAACGCCTCCGCGGTCACGGCTTTCTTCGCGGCGGCATTGAGGCGTGCCACCACCGGGGCGGGCGTGCCAGCTGGCGCAAACAACCCGTACCAACTCTCGGCCACGTAGCCGGGCACACCGCTTTCCGCAATGGTGGGAACACGGGCCAGATCGGCGCTGGTCGAGCGCTGTGCGGTGGTCACGCCCAGCGCACGCAACTTGCCGGATTCGAGCAGATTGCCAACGGCCGATGCCGTGGCGAACATCAGGTCAACCTGGCCGCCGAGCAGATCGGTAATGGCAGGACCGGCACCTTTGTACGGGATATGGTTGAGGTCCACCTTGGCCAGGCTTTTGAACAGTTCACCAGCCAGATGCGCCGAGGTACCGGGTCCTTGCGATGCAAATGAAACGCGGCCAGGCTTGGCCTTGGCTGCGGCGATCACATCCTGCACGGACTTGTAGGGGCTATCGGCCCGCACCACGAGTACATTGGGCGAACGGCCCACGAGCATCACCGGCGTGAAAGCCTTGTCGGTATCGTAGGGTAACTTCGGTTGCAGGCTCGGGTTGACGGCATGGGCAAACGTGGCCATTACCAGCGTGTAGCCATCGGGCGCGCTCTTGGCCACGTTGTCAGTGCCGATGATCGTGCCGCCACCGGGCTTGTTGTCGATCACCACGGGTTGTCCCAGGTCCTGCGCCATGGCCACACCCATCGCACGGGCGATCAGGTCGGTACCGCCACCGGGCGAGAACGGCACGACGATACGGATGGGCTTGTCGGGAAAGGCGGCCAGTGCCGTGGCTGGCGCGAAGCCCGCGCTCGCGGCGAGCAGAGCAAGGGCCAGCAAACGGCGAGCCGCGCGGATAGCAAGGGTTGCCAACATTGTCTCCTGTCTGTATTTCGTATGACAGGAGCTTAGGCCGATGGCGAGGTTGGCGCAGCAGCGCAATTCCACCCGATGGAATTGCGCTGCCCGTGGCTATCTATGCAGCAGGCATGACTTCGCTCAGTCGGCCGTGATGTTTGCACGCTGTGCCGTGGCTCGCATCACCGGCAATTCCTTGTTGATCAGCGCCGAAACCGCGGCGCCGTTGCCTTCGAGCGGCTCGAAACCTGCATTCTGCAATTGCTTGCGCGTATCGGGATCGGCCATGACCTCACCCATTGCACGCTCGAGCTTCTGCTTCACATCGGCAGGCAGGCCGCGCGGCGCTACCACCGCCAGCCAGGTATCGGCATCGATACCGGGATAACCGGATTCCGCGGCGGTCGGTACGTCGGGCAGCAGCGTGGACCGCTTGGCGGTAGTGACAGCGATGGCCTTGACCTTGCCCGATTTCACCTGCGGAATCGCGGCGGCGACCGTATCGACGGTGAACGGAATCTGCCCGCCGATCAGGTCGGTCATGGCCGGCGAACTGCCCTTGTATGGCACATGCAGCAGCTTCACGCCGGCCAGATTGAACAGCATCTCGCCCGCGAACTGCGCGGTGGTGCCAGTGCCGAACGATCCGTAGGTGTACTTGCTCGGCTGCGCCTTGGCGGCGGCCACCAGTTGCTTGAGGTTGTTGACCGGCACATCCTTGTTGGCCAGCAGGATCAGGCCCGTGCGGCCCGCAAACCCGATGGGCTCGAAGCTCTTGACCGGGTCATAGGGCAGCTTGGCGTGGATGGCCGGATTCACCGTGAACGTGGTGCCCGAACTGGCCAGCAGCGTATAGCCGTCGGGGGCTGCCTTGGACACGAAGCCCGCGCCGACGATGGTGCCGGCACCCGGACGGTTATCGATCACCACGGGCTGGCCCAGTTTGTCGCCAAGTTTCTTGCCAACCAGTCGGCCGATCACGTCGGTTGCGCCGCCGGGCGGGAACGGAATCACGAGCTGGATCGGCTTGGAAGGATAGGTGTCGGCAAAGGCCAGCGATGCGCCGGCAACAAGACTGCCCGCCACCACGGCGTGGGCAAGCTTGGAAAACGAACGTTTCATGGTGAGGCTCCGCAACGATGCAATCGAAAGAGTTCTGGCTAAATCAGAAAGAACCTGGGAAATGGACAATCAACCGGCCAACGCCGCGCCGCGTTCGGCAAAGCGTGCGTATTCCTCTGGCGGCACGAACAGGCCGCCGGTCGTCCACACAAGATGGGTGGCGTGCGGCAACACGTTGTCCAGTTCGTGCTGCCGTAGCCAGGCGCGCCCGGCCTCGGTGCCGGTCAACATGCGCGGGCCGCTGAATCCGGCGGCCGCCGATGGCTCGATCCGCAGGCCTTCGCTTTCGCGGACGCGGTGCAAGTCTGCAAACAGCGTGTCATCGGCCACGGTGAACACACCATCCAGGATTGGCCGCATCGCTTGAGCAGCCAGTTCCGACGCCTGCGGCACCGCCAGGCCGTCGGCCTCGGTACGATTGGTCAGGCCGACGTCATAGACCGACGCGCCCGGCGCCAGCATTTCCACCAGGAAACACGGCGATTGCGTGGGCTCTGCAAAGAATGGATGCACGTGCGGCCCGTACAGTTGACGCAATCCGAATGCGATGCCCGCTGGTGCACCACCTACTCCGCATGGCAGGTAGACGAACAGCGGATGCGCCGCATCCACGCGTATGCCGGCTGCATCGAGCTGGTCGCGCAGATGCAGTGCCGCTGCGCTATACCCCAGCATCAGCGACAACGACCGTTCGTCGTCGACGAAATAGCAGTAGGGATCGGCATCGGCCTCACGCCTGCCAGCCGCCACCGCCGATGCGTAGTCGCCGGTGTGCTCGACCACCTCCACGCCGCGCGACCGCAGGCGTGCCTTCTTCCACTCCTTGGCATCTGCCGACATATGCACTGCCGCGCGAAACCCCAGCGCCGATGCCATCACCCCGATGCTCAAGCCGAGATTCCCTGTGGAACCGACGGCCACCTGATAGCGGCCGAACAAGGCGAGCGCCGGTGCTTCGGCCAGCACGCCATAGTCGGACTCGGTCGTGGCCAGGCCATGCTCGAATGCGAGCGACTCAGCGAATTCGAGCACTTCGTGGATGCCGCCGCGTGCCTTGATCGACCCGGCCACGGGCAAGCTGTGATCGGCCTTGATCCACAACGACCCGCATTCCGCCGACATCGCCAGCGCGCGCTGCATGTCGGGGGCTCCCAGCAACGCCGACTCGATCCGTCCGTGACTGGCTTGCAGTTCCGGGAACAGCCGCGCCAACAACGGCGCAAAACGCTCAAAGCGCGCCTGGGCAGCACTCACATCAGCTAGACTAATGGTGCGTCCGTCCACCACGGTCTGCGTTACAGCCTCGTCGCTACGTTCCGGGTTACCCCAGAATACGGGCTGGGCTGCCTGCATATCGCTGACCAGTTGGCGTGGCAGCGTGGAAATATCGATCGACATGAGAGAAGTACGGAATGGGATGACTTCATTCTTGTCCCATTGCATGGTCGTGACAAACCATTTGTACTGATCAATGTATTAGTTTCACTAATGGCAAACACGCTTTCTGCATCATTATTGGGCTGGCTGCGCTCTTTTGAGGCGGCGGCAAGACATTGCAACTTCACCCAGGCCGCCGCCGAGCTCTGCGTGACCCAAGGTGCGGTCAGCCAGCAGGTAAAGCAGCTGGAACAATGGCTGGAGCGCCCGCTGTTCCTGCGCACGCCGCGCGCACTGGTGTTGACGCCCGAGGGCGAGCGGCTGCGCTTCGTGTTGCGTGAATCGTTCCAGGCTATCGAAAGCACGCTGACCCAGTTGCGCAAACCACGCGACAAGCATCCGATCGCGCTTTCTTGCTCGCCGTCATTTGCAATGGTCTGGCTCACGCCACGGCTTGGACAATTCTTCCGCCAGCATCCGGACGTGGGCCTGCGCGTGTACGGTGAATTTCACGCGCTGGACCGCTCGCGCATGATGCGCGATGGCATCGAAGCAGCCGTGCGCTTCGACCCCGGCGGCTATCAGGACCTGAAGGCACGGATGTTCCTTGAAGAGTGGCTGATTCCGGTGGCCAGCCCCGCCTATCTGGAGGCCCACCCCGAATTGCGTTCACCCGACGGCTTGCGCGCCAGCATGCTGCTGCACGATGTCAGTCCCTGGGATGGCGCGGGCGAATTCGAGGAGTGGCAATGCTGGCTGCGGCATGCTGGGCTGATCTTGCCGGATGTGTCGGATGGCCAGCGTTTCAACCTGTCGCAACTGGCCATCAATGCAGCATTGGCCGGGCAAGGTGTGGCGATGGGAAGGTCCGCGCTGGTATTGGAGGACATCGAATCTGGCCGGCTAGTCGACCTGTGGGGCATCCACGCGCGCAGCGAAGCGTCGTATCACTTCGTGTGCGCGCATGGGCAAACCACGCAAGTCGCCGAAGTAGAGGCGTGGCTGGCCACCGAAGGCACAGCGTTCGATGCGGAGCGCCGGCGCGTGCTTGGCTTGCGTTGACCGTGTGTATAAGGGGCTATTGACAAAGGGTCAGCGCCGCCTCAACTGATAGCCCTTGAACATGCCACCGTCGCACTGGGGCGCGAGCCAGGTCAGGTGTCGCCGGATGACAAGGGTTTCGAGCGCATCTTCCCATGAACATATCGTGATACCGCTGTTGCAGTCGAACATGGCGACGTGAGTCCGGTCCATCGCCAGCGCAATGGTATGCACCGAGGTCATCACCATAAAGCCACGTACCAGGTGCGTGCCGCGGAATCTGCCGATCAGTTCGATCACGCCAGACGTATTGGCCAGGAACCCTGGCAGGCACAAGGAAAGACTAAGGCGTTCAAGGACAGGAAGCATCCGTTCCTGCGGCATGGATTGCAGCATGATCCTGTCATATCGATCGGCAAGCGCGGCATCGTGGGGCCTGCAAGCGACAAGTGCCCGGGTTGAGTTTCCATACAGGGCCGCCAGCAAGGAAACTCCCTGGGCCTGCATCGGGAAGAGCGCCATGGAATGCCCCGTCAGCACGTTCCTGAGCCAGGCAATGGACAGTGACACGCATAAGCCCGGCGACACGAAATTGCGGCCCGGCCGTTGATCGAATCGACGGTAGTGCTGTCCGTATCCTGCCCGGAAATTCAGCCCAGGCGGGGCCTCGATGAAGCGCGGAGGGAACTGCATTGGCGGACCTCGCTGCGGCAACAGTGAACGTCGAGCTTACAACCGAGGAAGTCCCTGGGAAATGGCTGATTCGCTGAAACGCTCGCAGCTTCACCGCCCATCGAATCTGCGCGCCAAACCCCTGGCTTGAAAAGCCTCGACAATAAAGTCGATGAACACGCGGGTCTTCGGTGCCAGCAGCTTGCGGTTCGGATAGTAAAGCGCGAGCGGGCCATTGTCGGCGCACCAGCCCGGTAACAGTCTTACCAGCGCACCGCTCTCCAACCACGGTGCGGCGTGCGGCATCGGCAGCAGTGCCACGCCCAAGTTCTGCATCGCGGCATGGGCCATCGCTTCCGGATCGTCGAAGATCAGCCGCGTGCGAGGCTCGGCCAGCGCCTGCTCGCCGATCTGGTTGCGCAGGTTCCATAGCCGCACCCGGCCAGTTGACGAGGAGCGGCGCACGATACCGTCGAAGTCCGCAAGGTCAGCCGGGTGCCTGGGCAAGGTGCGCCCCTTCATGTATGCAGGCGAGGCGGTCGCTACGACGTAAGTACGCGCTAGCTCGCGCGCCACGACGCCTTCGGTCAGCTCGATACCGCCGCCAATCGCCGCATCGAATCCACCGGCGATCAGGTCGACGGTACGGTTCTCGAAATGCCAGTCGGGAACAATGCCCGGATATAACGCCAGGAATTCGCCCAGCAAGGGCACCAGGTATTCACGGCCAAACGCCACGCCCATGCTGACCTTCAGCACCCCGGCCGGCTTGCCATCCTCCTGTGCCGCACTGGCAAACGCCTCGCGCAAGGTTGAGAACGGATCGGACACCTGGCGATGGAACTGCTCGCCGCCCAGTGTCAGCGTAAGTTTGCGCGTACTCCGCTGGAATAGTCGCAGGCCAAGATGCGCCTCGAGCCGCGCCACGTTCTTGCTGACGGCAGCCGGCGTCAGCCCGAGCCGCCGCGCCGCAGCCGAAAAGCTGCCGGTTTCGGCACTCTGAATAAACGATTCAAGCAGGTTCAGCGCTTCCATCCGGACAGCTTATACCAATCGTTGAAGAAGTTGATCCTGATTAGCAACTACCGGTAGTGCATTTCACGAACCATACTGAGGTCACTTCCCCTCACAACCCAAGGAACAGATCATGACCTCGCTCTCGAACAAGATTGCTTTCGTTACCGGCGGATCACGCGGCATCGGCGCTGCGGTAGTGCGCCGCCTGGCCCGCGATGGCGCTGCCGTGGCCTTCACCTACCAGAGTTCAGCCGCAGTGGCGAATGAACTGGTCGAATCGATCCAGGCTGCCGGTGGCCGTGCGCGCGCCTATCAGGCCGATGCTGCGGACGCCGCCGCCGTGACGCAGGCCATCAATGATGCCGCGATCCATTTTGGCAAGATCGACATTCTGGTGAACAACGCCGGCGTACTGCATCTGGGCCCGGTCGATACATTTCCGATCGAGGATTTCGACAAGACACTGGCCGTCAACGTACGCGCCGTGTTCGTAGCCGCCAAGGCCGCTCTCTCGCATATGGGCGAAGGCGGTCGCATCATCAATATCGGCAGCACCAACGCCGATCGCATGCCGTTTGCAGGCGGCGCCGCATACGCCATGAGCAAGTCCGCCTTGAAGGGCCTGGTGCAAGGCATGGCGCGCGATCTTGGACCCAGGGGCATCACGGTCAATAACGTGCAACCGGGTCCGGTCAACACCGACATGAATCCCGAAAACTCGGAGTTCGCGGAATCGCTGCATGGCCTGATGGCGCTGCCACGTCATGGGCACCCCGACGAGATCGCCAGCATGGTGGCGTACCTTGCCGGCCCGGAAGCGAGCTTCGTGACGGGCGCCAGTCTCAATGTGGATGGCGGCTTCGCGGCGTAGTAAAGCGGCGGAGCACCACTTGGTGGGCCCCTCTCTCCCGCGCCGCGGGAAAGGGGAGCATACACACAGAGTTTGTCAGGCCTCCAGCTTCATCGGCATCGAGCGCCGGTGCGCCTTGGTTGCCTGGTACAGCGCGTGCGCCACGGCTGGTGCCACAGGTCCCAGCGAGACTTCCCCGCAGCCCTGTGGCGGACGATCGCTGTCGACGATGACGGTTTCGATCCGAGGCATCTCCGCCAGTTGCAGCAGCGGATAGTCGTGGAAATTGCTCTGCTGGACCACGCCGCCCTTGAACGTGACTTCGCTCTTCAACGTGTTGGTCAACGCAAAGCCGATGCCACCTTCGATATTGGCGCGGATCAGGTTCGGATTGATTGCGCGCCCGCATTCCACCGCGCAGACCACGCGCCTGACCTTGAACGCCTTGCCGGCACGCTCGAGTTCCAGTGCCATGGCCACGTAGGTCTGGAACGCCTCGCCACGGCCGGTATAGAGATTGAACGTGAAACCTCGTGTCACACCCGGCGCAGGCTTGCGGTCCCAGTTCGCGGCCTTGGCCGCCGCATCGAGTGTGCGCAGTGCCAGCGGGTTGTGCGCCAATAGCGCGCGGCGGTAACGATAAGGGTCCATGCGCGCGGCATCGGCCATCTCGTTGACAAAGCTCTCCAGCATGAAGATGCTCGACGTTGAGCCCACGCTGCGCATGAAGCTGACCGGAATCGGCTGCTTCACGTCGATCATGTCGACCTTCAGGTTCGGCACGCGATAGACGCAATCGTAGAGGGCTTCGAGCATTGTTTCGTCCCATCCGCCATTCTTCGCCATGCGCTCGGCCTTGATTACGCCATAGAGCGACTGCCCGGTCAGTCGTGCATGCATGGCCTTTGGCAGGCCCTTGTCATCGAGTACCGCACGGAAGCGGCCCGACACCCCAGGACGATAGAAGCCATGACGGATATCGTCCTCACGCGAGCGAATCACCTTGACCGGCTTCCCGACAGCGGCCGAAGCACGCGCCGCGTGGACCACGAAGTCGGGCAGGAACTTGCGCCCAAAGCTGCCGCCGAGGAACGTGGTGTGGACAATGATCGATTCCGGCTTGCGCTCATACAGCTTTGCCAGTGCATTGCGTACGAAGTCTTGCCCCTGGATCGGCCCCCACACTTCAATCGCGTCCCCGCGTACATGAACCGTGGCATTCACCGACTCCATCGTTGCATGGACGATATAGGGCGTATGGTAGTCAGCCTCGACTACCTTGCCTCCCGACGCCAGCACTGCATCGGGTTCGCCGAGTTTCGTTGCCACCACCGCCTCCGCGGCACCGAGCGCAGCCATGCGCGCTGTCATGATGTTGTCGCTGTCGAGGTCCTTCGCAGCACCGGGGTCGACGTCGATCTCAAGCGCATCGGCGCCCTTCTTCGCCAGCCAGTAGCTCGTGGCAACCACAATGGCCGCGTCGGGCGCCTGCACCACGGCCTTGACGCCTGGCATGGCCTTCACGGTATCGGCA
>NZ_DBHKYV010000010.1:83799-184112 GCF_057315035.1 Cupriavidus sp.
GTATCGGCATTCCTGATACCGGCAACCTTGCCGGTCACCGTGGGCGGCATCTTCAACGCTCCATAGAGCATGCCCGGCACGCGTACGTCGATACCAAACTCGGCGGAGCCGTCAACCTTTGCCGGCGTATCCAGCCGCTGCAAGTCCTTGCCGATCAGCTTGTGCGCCGCCTCGTTCTTCAGGCGTGGCGCCGGGTTCAGCGGCAGCTTGGCGGCTTCCTCGGCCAACTCTCCGTAGCCCAGCGAACGCCCGGTGGCGCCATGGTAGACGCGCCCCTTTTCGGTATGGCACTGGCCGGCACGCACCTGCATGCGTTTGGCCGCAACCTGCGTCAGCACCTCGCGCGCCTGCGCTCCGGCGATACGCAGGCGCTGATAGAACAGCGTAGCCGACATCGATGCGCCAACGAACTGCTGCGGTTCTTCGTAGGCGGCACCGGTGCGATACGCATCGCGTCCCGTGACAAAGGTCACGGTAATGGCCTGCCAGTCGGCATCGAGTTCATCGGCCAGTACCTGCGGCATGCCGGTGTACACGCCTTGTCCGCACTCGCATTGCGACAGCCCGAGCGTGACCTTGCCGCTTGGCTCGATCCAGATCCAGTCGGTGATTTCATTGGTACCGTGCGCGCCGCTGTCGACCGTGCGATTCGCCAGCACCGGCAGCGGAATGCACAAGGCACCAGCCAGCGCCGCGCCACCCTTGAGAAAGCCGCGACGTGACGGGCTCATCAGCAACTCATTTTGCTGCGGCATGAACGGCCTCCCGAATACGGTGATAGGTGGCGCAGCGACACAGATTGCTGACCGCTGCGTCAATGTCCTTGTCTGTCGGATGCGGGTTCTGCTTCAGCAATGCACTGACGGCCATCACCATGCCCGACTGGCAGTAGCCGCACTGCGGCACATCCTTGGCGATCCATGCTTTCTGCACCTTCGACGAGCGGTCGGGTGACAGCCCTTCGATGGTCGTCACGTTACGGCCGGCCACGGTCGAAACCGGCGTGACGCAGGACCGCTGCGCATGTCCGTCGACATGGACCGTGCAGGCCCCACAGGCGCCGATGCCACAGCCGTACTTGGTGCCGGTCAGGCCGGCATCGTCGCGAATCACCCACAGCAGCGGCGTATCGCCATCGCCGTCGAAGCGGGTCGCTTTTCCGTTCAACACAAAGTCCATGGTTGCCTCGCTTGTGCAAGAAAATGACGGCCGCACGCCTCCCTGCACGGTGCGGAGTGCGGCCAGGTACAACTCGGGTAAACCGGTTCAAGGAGTGCGCCGCCAGGGCGCCGGGACTATTCCGCCGTGATGTGGTACGTGCGGATCAGGGTGGCCCACGCCGCGGTTTCATCGCGGATTCGCACGGCCAGCGCTTCAGGGGTACTCGCCACGGGCTCGAGGCCCTGGCGTTGCAGATCGTCGCGCACACGTGGTGTGGTGAACAACGCATGGATATCTGCGGACAACGCATCGGCCAGCGGCTTCGGCGTGGCCGACGGAACCAGCAGTGCGTACCATGAGCTGACGTCGATGCCGGGCATGCCTTGCTCCGCCAGCGACGGTACATCGGGCGCCGCCGGCGAGCGCTTCGACTGCGTGACAGCAATCGCGCGCAGTGCACCGGACTGGATAAACGGTGCCAGCGTCGGCCATGTACCGAACAGCACCGGCACCTGACCGCCCACCACGTCGTTCACGGCTTGCGTGGTGCCCTTGTACGGGACGTGCAGCATGCCGACACCGGCCTTGTTATGGAACAGTTCGCCAGCCAGATGCAGGCCGCTGCCAACGCCAGGGCTCGCATAGCCCATTGGCGCCCGGTTCTGGTCCGCCTGTTTTGCCAGGGCTACGAGTTCCGGCACATTGCGCGCCTTTACCGATGGATGCACGGCCAGGATATTGGGCGAACTTGCCAGCAGCGACACCGGTCGGAAATCGCGGGCCACCTGATAGGACAGCGCCGGAAACAGCGTGGGGTTGATCGTCAGGTTGCCGGCCGGCACCACGAGCCAGGTGCAGCCATCACCGGCCGCACGGCGCACCGCATCGATACCGATATTGCCGTTGGCGCCAGGTTTGTTGTCGACGACGATCGTGGTGCCCTGTCGCGGCTGCAGGCCCTGCGATACGGTCCGTGCGAGCTGGTCGGCAGCGCCACCGGCAGGAAACGGCACCACGATGCGCACCGTGGCACACGCTGCGGCGGCCTGCACCGCACCGCTCATCGCCATGCCGGCGACGCTTGCAATGGCAACCGCAACGCGCAGCCATTGCTGGGCCTTGCGCCGGGTTCTGAGGTGGTTGCCGTCCTGCATGATCTACCTGCCTTTAGTGAGCGCGGCTATCCTATTTGCCAGCCACCCTGCCGCCAAGGCCTGGCCGGTAATCGAGCAAGCGCGACAACTCCGCTGCCGACTCGCGCACCTTTTCCACCATTGGATCGAGCAGTGCCGGATCGATCCGTGCCGCCGGAATGGTCGCGCCGAGCGCGGCCACCACCCGCGTGGTGCGATCACGCACCGGCGCGGCAATTGTCGAGATGCTGGCCTCGAAGAAGCCTTCGTGCAGCACGTAGCCTCGCTGGCGGTCGCGTTGCACCATCTCGTATAACTCTTCCACCGTGCGCGGCGTACTTTCCGAAAACACTTCCAGTCGTGGCTCCGGATACAGTTCGCGCAATTCGCCCAGCGTCAGGTCTTCCAGCAAAACCCGGCCCAGCACCGTGGCATGTGCCGGAAGGCGCGTGCCCACGTTGACCGTGCTCGTGAATGGCCGCTCGGCTACCGACTTGGCCACATACACGATCGACCTGCCATCGCGCACCACGAGGTTGCACGGGTAGTGAATCTCGTCGCGCAGGCGGTCCAGCAGCGGGCGGCCCAACTCAGTCAATTCAAGCGACGCAAGGTAATCGAACCCCAGTCGCAGCACGGCCATGCCCAGGCGAAATTCCCGGCCACCATCCGTGCGCTCGACAAAACCCATCATTTCCAGCGTGGCGAGTAACCGGAATACTGTCGAGCGCGGCACCTGCAGCCGCCTCGCCAGTTCCGCCGCCGACAACGTGCGGTCCTTGCTGCTGAATTCCCCCAGCAGTCGCAAGCCCCGCTCCAGGCCCGGCACGATGTACTTGTCCTGTGTCTCCTCTACGGGAGTGTCCTTGCTCATGGTCTCTCTCTGCTTGATGTTCGGTTTGCCAGTCAACGGCAACGGATCGATATAACATGCTTCGTGCCGCCAGATGCGCACAAGGCGCACCACTGCAATCGAAACACTAGCAGATGTGTTTTATATATGAAACCTAGATTCACATCAGGAACGGATTCAATGTAGGTGGACTTAGTTGATTGCTCAACTTAAGCAAAACACCAATTGACAATTCACCGCCAATGGGAAGCCGCGCCGGTTCAGCACAAAGTTGCGAACAACAAGCGATATGAGACAATCGCGACCGGTTTCCTGCCTTATTTTCGGCATCTCTTCTTTTCGCCCCGCCATGTCCAGCACACCCCGTATTGCTCCTGTCGCCGCCGAGGGCGGCGATCCCTGGTCAAATCTCGATGAGGCCGGCACCGACCTGACCGTCAATGACTTCCTGACCACGATGCTGAGCCAGTTGGTCACCGCCCTGCGCAGCAGCGTTACCGAGCCGTACGCCACGCAGTTCGACCTCACCGTCCCGGAATGGCGCATCCTGGCACTGCTGGCTCATGGTGAGCCGATGTCGTTCGCGGAACTCGTCAAGCAATCGACTTCGGATAAGGCACTGGTCAGCCGGACGCTGCGACTACTGGAAGACAGGGGGCTGGTAACACTCGAATCGGAAGGCACCACGCCGCGCAAACGACTGGCCTGCAAGATCAGCGAGGCAGGCGCGGCCTTGCATGCGCAAGTGATTCCATTGGCAAGGCGTGGACAGGCATCGGTGATCCGGTTGCTGACACCGGAGGAGCGGCACGGCCTCTATACGGGCCTGCGCAAACTGCATGGCATTTGCACAGGAGCAGGCAAGGAATAATTGGCCGTACACGCCAGCCTCGGGAGCAGGCTCGGCATTGCCGCACAGGTCATCGACGCTCGGCGACCAGACCGAGCACGCGATCGAGCTTGTTACCCATGTCATTGAGCTTGTTACCCATGTCATTGAGCTTGTTGCCCATGTCATTGAGCTTGTTACCCATGTCCTCGAGCTTCTTGTCCATGCCGTCGAGCCTTTTGTCCATGCCATCGAGCCTCTTGTCCATGACGCGAAGTTTCTCGTCAATGACCTCGATTCGAGATTCAATTTTGTCCAGGCGCTGATCGGTCCTCTCGGCGACAACTTCCAGGCGATCGACACGCTTGTCCACACTCAGTACAGCCTGGGTTACGCCCGCAAGATTGTCATCGGTCGACATGTTGACGAACACGAGGACGGAGAACACAAAAGCAACGCCGCTTCCGACCAGACCAAGCGTGCGCCAGTCTGGCACATTGCCAGGGGGACGGGCCCCCTCTCCTCCCGCAGTGCCATTGCCTGCCCCAAGACACGGCTCCCTAACCTGCGCCTTCGCGCCGCCACGACGAACAGGGCGGACGGTTTTGAACACATGTACCCGGCCTCCATGCCGCGACCGCACCTCCCCCCACGAATCTCCAGCAACGGCTATTGCCATGTTTGACCCCTCTGTTCTTCAGCTTGTTTGAATTGCACCCTCTCCCCTTAAAAAAAACATCAAAGGTAGTCGGGACCGCAAATCGCACCATACAGGGTTCAATGGCAAAGCAACATCGCGTTGGGCCTGAGATAGCGAAAATCAGAGTCCTCTCATCGAGGGATACGCCAAGTCGAATCTGAAGGCCCCGGAAGGAGCCGCGGCCAACCAATCAGTTGAACGGCGTCTGCAGAATTCCCATGACCGTGCGAATGCCGTCCCGATAGTTGCCAAGCCGCATGTTCTCGTCGAAGCTATGCTGATTGTTATCGGCGTTGACCAGCGGCACGATCACAAATGGCGACTTCAGCGCCTGCACCGCGGCGCCTGTCGGCACCGTGCCGCCCATCATCCGGATCTGCACGGGCGCCTTCCCGTACGTCGCCTCCATGACGCGCCGCAGCCACTGGCTGATCGGGGCATTCAGGTCCGTGCGTGCGGCGGAACTGGAAGCCGATGCTTCGTCCGCCGTCAGCGATGCCAGCTTCGTATAGCGCGCCCGCTCCTCGGCAGTCGGCTCCCCATTTACCAGGTGATAGCCCTGTTTCTCGATATGCGCCTTCAGCAGTGCCACCAGGTTTTCGGGGCTGGTCTCCGGCACGGTACGGATATCGATATCCGCCGTCGCCACCTCGGGAATGATCGTGCGAGCCTTCGCGCCGACGTCGCCCGCCACAATGCCGCGCACGTTCAGGCTTGGGTACTGCATCGCTTCCTGGTAGTTGGCGCCAACCTTCTCGCTGGTGGCAATGCCCAACCTGCGCTTGAGCGCGCCTTCGTCGTCCGGCACGGCAGCCATGATCTTGCGCGCGCGGTCGTCGAGCTTGACCGGCGTGTAGTAGCCCGGGATCCTGACGCGACCATTGTCGTCCTTCATGGAGGCTAGCAGACTCGCCATGCGTTGCACCGGATTCGCGGAGTAGTTGCCGTAGTGGCCACTATGCAAGCCCTGGGTGGCACCAAATACCTTCAGTTGTACCAACTGGATGCCACGATTGCCAAACACCAGCGTTGGCTGGTTGCTCTGGTGCATCGGCCCATCGAAGATGACCATGCCATCGTTGCGAAGCAAAGACAGGTTCTGCGCGATAACCTGCCCGAGCGACGGAGAACCCTTCTCCTCTTCGGAGTCGAGCAGAACCTTGACATTCACGCCTGGCTCGATCCCGGCCGACCTGAGCGCATCGAAAGCAGCCAGGAACATGACGATGGGACCCTTGTCGTCCGACGACGAACGTCCGAACAACCGCCATTCCGGATCGACGCTCCCACCATAAAGCTTGTCTAGCGGCAGGGCTTCCCACTTGCCGTCGCTGGTGCGGGCCTTGAGCGTGGCCTCCCAAGGACTTTTCTGGGCCCACTGCGACGGCGTGACCGACTGGCCGTCAAGGTGC
This sequence comes from Cupriavidus sp., assembly GCF_057315035.1. Taxonomy (NCBI): domain Bacteria; kingdom Pseudomonadati; phylum Pseudomonadota; class Betaproteobacteria; order Burkholderiales; family Burkholderiaceae; genus Cupriavidus; species Cupriavidus sp. The sequence goes on from NZ_DBHKYV010000010.1 coordinate 89,888, forward strand.
ATGTAGAACAGGATGGTCTTGCGTGTAGCGGCGCCCTCCCCACCGGGGGCGGTGTACTCCGCATAGACCATCGGCTTGTCGCCATTCGCCAGCGGTCGGGCCTGGAAGCCCCGGCGGCCGAATGCCTTGACCAGCCAGTCGACATTCTTCTGGATATCGGCCGGCACGGTAGCGTCGTTCGGAATGGCCAGCAGATCCACCCACTCGCGATAGCTACCTGTCGCGGCACGATCGGCTGCCTGTTCGAGCTGGGCCCGATCCAGCACGGCAGCGCTTGCCGTGCCGCCAAAGCATACGGTTGCCACCGACGCAGCCAGGGCGGACCGGATCAGATGCGCGAGCTTGCCAGGGCGAACGATGGGTGCCGATGTGATGGGCATGTCTTCCTCGATGGATGGATGGTTGGTCAGATCCGCACATTATGGCCGCAGATGGCGCCAACAAAAAAGCCCCGCACACCGGGAAAGACGGTGGCGGGGCCAACGACTACGTCTGGTACGTCAGTCGCTCAGATCTCCAGTTCTTCCAGCACCTGCCCCTTGGTCTCGATGCCAAGGAAGTACACCGTGACCGCCGCGAGCAACGGCACGACGGCCAGCCAGTAGAACGCCATGCTCAGGTTGCCTGTGCCGATCGTCGACGCGATGATGCCTGGCGCGAAGATGGCCGACACCTTGAGCCATGCGCCACCAAGCCCGCAACCCATGGCGCGGATGCTGGTCGGATACAGCTCCGGCGTATAGACATAGGCCGTAATGAAGCCGCTGGCCAGGAAACCCATGGCCAGGGCGCAGAACGTGGCCACGACATAGACCGACGACGCATGGAACACGCCGGCCAGGATCAACGATACCGCGCACAGCACGAACGACACATTGATCACTGGCTTGCGGCCCACCTTGTCAACCACCAGCGCGCAGACCAGGGAACCCACCACGCCCAGCACCGAGGCTCCCGCCGCCAGGTTCAGCGCCAGTTGCAGCGGCGCATGGTAGATCGTCTTGTAGACGGTTGGCAGCCACGTCGACAATCCATACTGGATAAACCCGCAGGTTGCCCACAGCATCCACACGGCGAGCGTGCGGCCAAGATAGGCGCGGCCAACCAGATCACGGACGCGGCGACGCGGATGTTTTGCACCCATGGCGTCGAACCTTGCGGTATCGCCCACCGGCTCAAGCGGCTGCTTCGCACGCGCTTCGAAGCGGCGCAGCGCGTCATCGGCTTCGGCGAGCTGGCCTTTCTCCGCCAGCCAGCGCGGCGACTCGGGAATCAGGCGGCGCAGGATGAAGAACAGCACCAGTGGCGCCCCGCCGAGGAAGTACATGACTTCCCAGCCGTAGCGCGGCACCAGTACGGCACCCAGCGCATTCGACACCATCAGGCCAATCGGGAATACGATCTCGTACAGCAGCACAAACCTGCCACGGCCATGCGCGCGTGTCACCTCGTTGATATAGGTGGCCGCCACCGGCAACTCGCCACCCAGTCCGAGGCCCTGCACGATACGCAACAGCAGGAAAATCTCGAACGACGGTGCAAAGCCGCACGCCAGACTCATCAGCCCGATGATGCCGGCGCTCCAGCCTATCGAGCGTAGCCGGCCAAAGCGCTCCGCCAATGCGGGAAACAGCAACGCACCAACCAGCTGGCCAACCGATGGCGCGGCAATCAGCAGTCCGACCTGGCCCGGCGACAGCGACCACTTGCCAATCAGCAAAGGCAGCGTGGCGGCAATCGCGATCACGTCGAAGCCGTCGAAAAACGTGGCCAGCCCGATCAGCAGGCGAGCCCGCACATGCATCATGTTGCCGGGCATGCGTTCGATGCGCGCAATGATCTGGCCGCGCGTCACCTGCGTGGCCGCATTGGAATCGGCGCGCACGGCGGCATCACCGCCTGCAGCACCACCATAGGCCACTGTGGCCGCCTGCGCACCCTGCATTGCGGGCGCGGGATCTTGTCTCTGAATCAACACGGGTATCTCTATACGGAAATCGTGAGGGGCAGGCACCCGCGCGGCCGCTTGCGTCGTGTGTCAGCACGTGCGGCTCTGCCATGATGGCGGGCAGACTTCGGTGCCGCGCCTGGCATGGCGCAGCGTGGTTCGTCAGAGGTCCAGTACCAGGCGCTGACCCTTGCACCCGGATACGCAAACCATCATCGTCTTGTTGGAGGCACGCTCGCTGTTGCTGAGCACGCTGTCACGATGATCGGGGCATCCCTCGATCACCGCCGTTTCGCACGATCCGCACACGCCTTCGCGACAACTGTACTCGACCTGCACGCCCGATTCCAGCAGCGCATCGAGCAGCGACTTGCCCGCAGGCACCCGCACCTGCGCGCCGGTACGCTGCAACGTGACGCTGTATTCGCCTTCCTGCACCGCTTCGGTGGCCGGGTCGGCGGCAAAGCGCTCGATATGCACGTTCGGGTAACCGTGGGTCTCACAGGCGGCCTCGAAGGCGTTGAGCATCGGACCGGGTCCACAGCAATAGAAGTGCGTGGTCTCGTCCTGCCCCGCCAGCATCGCCTTCAGATCGGGCGGCACGCCCGCTTCATCGTCGAAATGAAAGCGCACCGCATCGCCGTACGCCGACAGTTGTTCGACAAAGGCGGCCTCCGTGCGCGAACGGGCGCAATAGAGCAGCGTGAACGAACGGCCACGCTCCGCCAGGCGCCGGGCCATGCAGACGATCGGCGTCACGCCGATGCCGCCAGCCACCAGCACCGTATGCGCGGCATCCTCATCAAGTGCGAAGTGGTTACGCGGTGCCGCCACGGCCAGCGTGGTACCCACGCGCAACTGCTCGTGCACGAAGCGCGATCCACCGCGGCTGTTGCGATCCTGGAGCACGCCCACGGTATAGCGGTCACGCTGCTCCGGGGCGCCGCACAGCGAGTAACTGCGCACCAGGCCATTCGCCAGGTGCAGGTCGATATGCGCACCCGGCGCAAATTCGGGCAACTGTGCCCCGTCGGGATCGCGCAGTTCGATGCTGACAACACCGCGCGCCTCGAAGCGCATGGCCTGCACGCGCAGTGTCAAAGATTGGCTCGCACTCATGACGGCTTCCTTCTCGTAATGCTTGATGCTGATGCTAATGCTTGAACCTTGGACCTAGAATCCGATACTTAGCGCTTTTCCGTCAGGAACTTGCCTTCCGGTCCACCGGCATTCTTCTGCCGGCGGGTATTGCCATCGATGCCGCCTTCGATCGCCCATTCGGCAAACATCGTCGGTCCCGGCTCGAATTCACGCGGTTCCCAATGCGCGTCGAGCTGGTCCTCGTCGGCGTAGTACTCGATCAGGCCGCCGGCCGGATTCTTGAAATACCAGAAATACGCTGACGAGATCGGATGACGGCCCGGACCGAGTTGCGTATCCCAGCTCTTGCGGGACATATGCATGCCACCGCCAAATACCTCGTGGATATCGCGCACCGTGAATGCCACGTGATTGAGACCTGCCTTGCCATGCGGCAATTGCAGCAGGAACAGATCGTGGTGACCACCTTCAGCCGTGCAGCGCAGGAACGCGCCGCGGTCAGGGTAGTTGTCGGATTGCACGAAGCCGAACTTCTCGATGTAGAAGCGTTCGGTGGCCTTCACATCCTTGACGAAGAACACCACGTGCCCGACTTCGATGGGGATCGCGCGTTCGTAGATCGGGCTGCGCTGGTTCATGCGCGGCTTGTCGTTCCACGTGTTCATCACCGCGCAATCCACCTGAACGTCATGCTTGCGCGACACCTGGAAGCGCACGGCCAATCCGTTCGGGTCGGTGCATCCAATGCGTGCGCCATCCTCGAGCGACACGAAAGTCGCTTCGTTGCCAATCGCCTCGCGCAACTCGCGCAACGACGCCTCGTTGTCCACGCCCCACACCACCTCGCGCAGCGTCGGACCATCCTCGATGGCCGGCGGCAGCGCGCTGTCACCGATCTTGCGCACCAGCACGCGGCAGCCATTCAGCGTTTCGAAGTCCAAACCCTGAGCGTCATCACGCCTGATCGTCAGTCCCCAGTCGCTGAAGAAGCCGCGGCACGCATCAAAGTCATCGGCGCCGTAGACGATCTCATCAATTCCCAATACCTTCATTTCCAGTCTCCGTCCTGCCTTGTCAATGGACTCGGGCCTCAGTTGGCCCACGGCAGCGGTTGTTCGTTCAGGCCCCAGTACACGGCCTTCTGTTCCATGTACTGCAGAATGCCCAGTCGTCCCTTCTCGCGACCCAGGCCGCTATCGCGCCAGCCGCCAAACGGCGTGGCGATCGAGAACTGCTTGTACGTGTTGATCCATACATTGCCTGCTTGCACGGATCGTGCCACGCGCCATGCGCGCTTGTAGTCGCGCGTCCAGATGCCGGCGGCCAGCGCGTACACGCTGTCGTTGGCCTGTTCGATCAGGTCGTCCTCGTCGTCGAACGGCATGGCCACCAGCACCGGTCCGAAGATCTCCTCCTGGCAGATGCGGGCATTGTTGTCGAGGCCTTCGATGATCGTCGGCGTGTAGAAGTAGCCGTTCGGCAGACCCGCCACGTCGGGGCGAATGCCACCGGTACGCAGCTGACCACCGTCTTCCACACCAATGGCCACATACGATTCAATGCTGTCGCGGTGGCGATCGGTGATCAGCGGTCCCATCTGGGTGCGTTCGTCGGCAGGATCGCCTACGCGCAGCTTCGCGGCACCCGCTGCAAGGCGGTCGATGAACGCCTCGTACTGCGAGCGCGCCACGAACAGGCGCGAACCGGCGATGCACGATTCGCCCGACGAACTGAAGATGCCGTAGAGCACCCCGTTCACCGCGTGGTCGAGGTCGGCATCGTCGAACACCATGGTCGGCGACTTGCCGCCCAGTTCCAGCGATACCGGCATCATCTTCTCAGCGGCAATGTGCGCGATATGCTTGCCCGTGGTGGTACCACCGGTGAACGACACGCGGCGCACCAGCGGGTGCTTGGTGATCGCGTCGCCGATGACCGAGCCCTTGCCGGGCAGCACGCTGATCAGGCCCTTCGGCACACCAGCTTCCTCGCAGATCGCAGCCAGTTCCAGCGCCATCAGCGGCGTGACCTCGGCCGGCTTGACGATCACGGCATTGCCTGCGGCCAGTGCGGGTGCCATCTTCTGCGCTTCGCTGGCGATCGGCGAATTCCACGGCGTGATCGCCGCCACCACGCCCATCGGCTCGTAGACGCTCATGGTCAGGCAGTCGCCACGTTGCGGCGTAATCTGTTCCTCGAGCGTTTCCAGCGCGGCGGCGAAGAACTGGAACGTGCCGGCGGCGCTGGCTACCAGCGCGCGGGTCTCGCTGATCGGCTTGCCATTGTCCAGGCGCTGGCGCTGGGCCAACGCCTCCGATTTCGCACGAATCAGCTCTGCCACCCGATACAGCACGGCAGCGCGCTCATGCGGCTTGCGCTGGGCCCAGCCGGTGGTACGAAATGCCCGGTGGGCGCCCTCGATGGCCTCTTCCACATCGGCCAGGCTTGCGGCATTCAGTTCGGCCACCACTTCGCCCGTTGCCGGGTAGCGTGTTGCGTAACGGTCGCCGCCGCCAAGGCGCCAAACGCCGGCAATCAGGATCGGGAGCACAGGTTGCGTCGTCATTGCTGTTTCTCTCGCTTACTTTCGCGTTTCTAGCGCTTCAGATCGACACCGCATGGGCGCGGTTGCCGAGTGCGCGCACCACGCTGAATACGGTCAGCGCGGATGTCTTGGGGTTGGCCGCCAGTGGCTTGCCACGCATGGTCAGTTCGAAGCCGCCGAATGCACCGCGCGCTTCCACGTGGTGGACGTTCTCTACGGCCGATGGATCGGCGAGCAGCTTGACCGAAGTCCGGTCCAGGCCCAGGCCGGCCAGCGATACCGTGGCTGCCACGTTGGCATTCTTCGGATAGAGCCGTGCCGCTTCGCGCGCAGTGCCCTCGAAGATCACCGTCGGTTCGGTCAGCGCATCGAGATCGAACAGTTGCGCAGCCGGCGTGCCGGTCCAGGCGCGGGCCGGCTTGCGGCCCGTGTAGACGACCTCGTCGAGCCCGCCCACGCGGGCGGCGGCCAGTGCATCGATGGCACCGATGGCACCGGACAGCAGTTGCACCTGCGTGTTGCCACGGCGTGCCGCTGCTTCCAGGCGCTCGGCCAGCCCCGGCTCGGACAGTGCGCCGACCGAGACCACCATGCATGGAATGCCGCGTTCGAGCGCCGGCACGATGTGCTCTTCCAGCGCGTGGTGCCCTGCGCATTCCACCAGCAGGTCGGGGCGCTGGTCGCCTTCAGTCAGCCGCGTGGCCACGCGCACATTGGGCGCCAGCGCGGACAACGCACCGCGTGCCTCGTCCATCGTGCCTTCCGGCACGATGACTACGTCGAACACCACGTCCGGATCGGACTTCAGCAGTTCCAGCACGCCGCGGCCAATCGCACCGCAACCCACCATCGACACATGCAACATGGTCGTCTCTCCTCAGGCCGTTGCCGCCGCCGTGTTGGCAATCGGAGCCTGCTTGTTGACCGGCGGGCCGGCGAACACGGTCTTGAAGCTGCCGATCGACAGCATGTCGATCTCGAGCAGGAACGGACCCTGTTCCACGGTCGCGTCTTCCAGCGCAGCGCCAATCTCGTCCAGGTTGCTGACGCGGCGATGACGCAGCGACAGCGACTGGCACAACTGTGCATAGTCGGGCGTATGCAGCTCCACGTAGTGACGGCGGCCGCCGTACTGCGCATCCTGGATGTTCTTGATCACGCCATAGCCCTTGTCATTCATCAGCACGATGACCATGTCGGCACGTTCCTGCACGGCCGTGGCCAACTCGCCCAGGTTCAGGATGAAGCCGCCATCGCCAGCCAGCGTGAAGGTCTTCTTGCCCGAGGCGGTTGCCGCGGCACCCACCGCGGCGCCGATACCCATTGCCAGGCCCTGGCCAATACCGCCGCCCAGCGCATGCACGCCGGCACGCGAGTCAAAGACTTGCAGATGACGGTTGCCCCAGGTGCTGTTCGACACGGTCACGTCGCGCACCCAGTTGAAGTTGCGGCCCACGACCTGCTGCAGCGCCTGCACCAGTGCGCTGTACGGGCCCAGTCCGTCGACCAGCGCACCCACTGCCACGTCATGCGCACGGCGCAAGTCCGCTGCGAAAGCGCCATCGATCTGCATGCGGCCTTCGAGACGATCGGCCAGGCCATCGAGTGCAAGTGCCGCATCGCCGCTGACAAAATAGTCGCTCTGGTAGCAACGGCCCTCCGAAGCCGGATCGGCATCTATGCGCAGCAGCGGGCGCGGCAGCTTCAGTTCGTACTTCAACGTTTCGTTGCCGCGCAGACGCGAACCCACCACCACCATTGCATCGCAGGTCTGGTAGAAGGTCTCCACCGGCTTGTGCAGGTTATAGGCCCCCAGCGAACGCGGATCGTCCTCGGGCACGATGCCGCGGCCCTGGGTCGACGTCACCACGCCAAAGCCCATGTCCATCAGGCGCTTGACCTGCTTGCTGGCGTGGCGTGCGCCACCGCCCAGCCACAGCATCGGGCGCTTGGCCTTGAGCAGGCGTTCTGCCAGCGCGTCCAGCGCGTGGGTTGAAGGCTGGTGCTGCGGCACCGGCAGCGGCTTGAGGTCGCTCGGCATCGGAATCAGCGCGGCCTGGATGTCGATTGGAATCTCGACGCTGACGGGGCCGGTCGGCGCGGTCAGCGCGGTCTGTACGGCGAGCTTGATGGTCGAGATCGCGGTATCGGCACTGCGGATGCGGAACGCGGCCTTCGACACGGCCTTCAGCATCGTGAGCTGGTCCGGCGCTTCGTGGATATAGGCCAGGCTCTGGTCGAGGTACGGCGTCTCGATCTGGCCCGTGATATGCAGCAGCGGCGTGCCGGCCGTCAGCGCCTCGACCATCGCACCAGCGGCGTTGCCCGCGGCGGTACCCGTGCTGGTCAGGCATACACCGAGGCTGCCCGTGGTGCGTGCGTACGCATCGGCCATGTTGGTGCCGCCGGCTTCGCCGCGTGCCGGGACGAAGCGGATCTTGCCACGTTCGCCCATCGCATCGAGGATGGGCATGTTGTGGATCGAGATCACGCCGAAGGCAGCCTTGACGCCGCACTGTTCCAGGAAGGCTGCAATGGCGCAGCCCACGGTGACTTGTTGTTGCTCGTTACGCATGACGGGAGAGTCCTCCGGAAATATCGATATGGCTGCCCGTGGTGTACGAAGACAACGGCGAGGCAAGGAACAGGATCGCGCGTGCGGCTTCCTGCGGCAGGCCGAGACGGCCCAGTTGAATGTTTTTCAGTTTGGCCAGGCGCGCGGTCCACGCGGTCCAGTCCAGATCGCGATCCTCTTCAGGACGCGCCTCGAAGCGGCGGCGCCACTGGCCCGATTCCACCAGGCCGATCAGGATGCCGTTGACCCGCACACCCTTTGGCGCGAATTCAGTGGCCAGCGAGCGCACGAGGTTATGCACGCCGGCCCGCGCGGCCGAGGTGGCCACCATATGCGGCTCCGGCTGCGTTGCCAGCAACGAGTTCACGCAGACCACCGCGCCCTGCTGCGACTGTTCGAGTTGCGGCAGGAACGCACGCGTGGGGTGAATCACCGAGAAGAACTTCAGTTGCAGTTCCTCGACCCACGCCGCATCCTCGGTCGTCACAAACGTCGACACGCGGCCTTGTCCGGCGTTGTTGACGAGCATGTCGACGTTGCCGAGTTCGCGGGCCACATTGGCCGCGAAAGCGTTGACCTGCTCCGGCTTCAGTACATCGCATGGAGCGGCATACAGGCGGCAACCGGCAAAGCGGTCGCGCAAGGCGGCCTCCGCACTGCGCAGGCGCGCTTCGTCACGGCCGCACATGGCTACCGCCGCGCCGGCTTCCAGCAACAGTTCGACCGTGGCCAGCCCGATGCCGGAGGAACCGCCGGTTACGACGGCCACCTTGCCGTCGAGTTCAATCATGGACATCGTCCTCTATCCCCTCACTCGCGATACATCGAAACCACCTTGCCCTGCGCGCCCTTGAGGCGTCGATGAGGCCGGTAGCCAAGCAGGCGCGACAATTCGCCCGCCGTTTCCCTGACTTTTTCCACCATCCGGTCCAGTTCGTCCTGCGCCAGGCGCGAGGCCGGAATGGTGGCGCCCAGTGCCGCCACCACCTTGCCCGTGCGGTCGCGCACCGGCGCCGCGATCGTGGAAATACTGGCTTCGAAGAAGCCTTCCTGCACGACAAAGCCGCGCTGCTGGACCTGCTGCACCAACTCGAACAGCGTCTCCACCGTACGCGGCGTGTTGTCCGAGTAGACCTGCAACTGCGGCTCCGGATACAGCTCCCGAAGTTGCGCGATATCGAGGTCTTCCATCAACACGTGCCCCAGTACCGTGGCATGCGCCGGCAGCCGTGCGCCCACGTTGACGTTGCTTGCGAACGGGCGCGACGCCGCGGCCTTGGCGACATACACGACCGAACGGCCATCGCGCACGACGAGGTTGCACGGATACTCGATCTCGTCGCGCAGGCGGTTCAGCAGCGGTCCGCCAAGCTCGGTCAATTCCAGCGACGCCAGGTAGTCAAAGCCAAGCCGCAGCACTGCCAGGCCAAGGCGATACTCGCGACCGCCATCGGCACGCTCCACATAGCCAGTGGCTTCCAGCGTGGCCAGCAGGCGGAACACGGTCGAGCGCGGCACGTTGAGCCGGCGCGACAGGTCCGCGGCCGACAGCACGCGATCACGCGCGCTGAATTCGGCCAACAGGCGCAGGCCGCGTTCGAGTCCCGGGACGATGTACTTGTCCTGGGAATCGTTGTCGGTCCCGGCGTTGGCGGTCGGCGCGGTGGCGTCGGCCACGGCAGCGGTTGGATTGGCGCTCATGCTCTGGTTCGGCTATCGTTGGATTTCACCGTGCGCTTAGCGCTTGACCTTGGTCAGCGGGTGCTCGGGCGGATACGTCGGCGTGATCGGCTTCTTGGCGCCGAGCATCACGCACATCAGCGCGTCTTCCTCGCCGATGTTGATCTCCTCGCGATACACGCCCGGCGGCACCGATACGAGGTCACGGTCGGTCAGGATGGTCTCGAAGCGCTCGCCGTCCTTTTCCAGGATCAGCTTGATCTTGCCGCGCAGGATGAAGAACACTTCTTCCACATCGGTGTGCAGGTGCGACGGACCTTCATGGCCAGCCGGAATGATCATGGTCGAGAACGTGAAGTGTTCCGACGGCACCGTGTTGGCATCGGCCGCTACACCAGTGCCGCCCGTGCCCATGTAGCGCATCTGCGCGCGACGATACTTCGGGTCGTAGTCGGCCTGGAACTTCAGCGCGTCCCAGTCGTAGCGGCGCGTGCTGAAACGCGCAACGCGCGATTCCATCCACTGGTCGAACGAAGCGTCTTCCGGTTGTTCCCAGCTGCGCTTGATGTTTTGCTGTTGCGACAGATCGCTCATTTGGATTCCTCTGGATTGGATTGCGGGATTCAGTGCATCACAAAGCCGCCGTTGACCGCCAGCGTCTGGCCGGTCACGAAGCGGGCAAGATCGGACAGCGCGAACAGCACGGCGCCGCAGACGTCATCGGGTACCTGTTCGCGCTGGATGGCACGCTGGTTGCGGTACAGGTCGTGCCGGTGCTGCGGCACGTATTCGGTGGCTTCCACCAGCGTCAGGCCCGGCGCCACGGCGTTGACCGTGACATTGGCGTCGCCAAGTTCACGCGCCAGCGAACGGGTCATGCCAATGATGGCGCTCTTGCTGGCCACGTAGGCCAGCAGGTTCGGTGCGCCCCACAGCGGTGTATCGGATGCCAGGTTGATCACCGCACCATGGCCACTGGCACGCAGTGCCGGCGTGCACGCCGCGGTCATCAACCAGGTGCCGCGCACATTGACGTTCATCACACGGTCCCATGTGGCCACGTCGAGCGCGGTCAGGTCGCGGCCACCCGAATCGGTCACCGCGCCGTTGTTGACCAGCCCGTCGAGCCCACCGAGCGCTTCCACGGCGGCATCGGCACAGGCCTGCACCGATGCGGGGTCGTTCAGGTCCAGTACCAGCGGCACCACGTTGAAACCGCGTGCCTGCAGTCCTGCCGCCGATTCGTTCACGCGATCGGCCAGGATGTCGGCCATGGCAACGCTGCCACCGGCTTCCGCGATGGCCGTGGCAAAGGCCAGGCCCAGGCCGCGTGCTGCGCCGGTGACCAGCACCTTGCGGCCGGCCAGCAGATTGGCATACTTCGCATCAGGCATGGGTCGCGGCTCCGGCTACCGGTTGCAACATGGCCACCGGTTCTTCTGCCACTTCCGCGTCGGCACGGCGCTTCAGCAGACGACGCACGCGGGTGATGCCGGCATCGTGGGCATACAGCATCTCGTGATCGCGGGCGCCCGGTGCCATCGATTCCAGTACCACGCGGTCCTGTTCGAGTACGTCCCAGTGCAGGCCTTCCAGACGATTGCGATACAGGAAGCGCCACACATCGCGTTCCCAGCCTTGTACCTGACGGGTACGCCAGAAGAACACCATGCAATGTTCTTCGTCAACCGGCGTGGCAATGCCAACGATGCCGAACGGACCACCAGGGCCAACCTTGTCGCGGTACGGAATCGACAGGCGCAGCCACTGCGTGCCGGTCTCGCCAAACTCCACCCAGTCGAAGTTCACGCCACGCTGGCCAGTCTTCTCGAACACCAGGCCATGCTCGGTTTCCACGACCTGCATCACCGCGGATTTCTCGCCACTGGCCATCGAATGCGACACCGCATGCAGATAGGCGCCGTGCATCGGGTCCATCACGTTGTCGATCGCGTAGCGGTAATTGCAGTCCCAGTGCGCCACGCACAGGAAGTTGCTGTGCTCTTCGCCGACCAGTTCTTCGGGCAGGCGCAACGCATCGGCTTCGGTCGGCCCGCGATCACCGAACCACAGGAAGATGGCGCCGGCCTGCTCTTCCACCGGATAGCTACGCACGCAGGTACGGCCTTCCAGCGGGCAGTTGTCGACGGCCGGCACGCTCTTGACCTGGCCATCGCCGCCGACTTCCACGCCGTGGTACCAGCAGGCCACGCGGTCGCCAAGGTTCCAGCCCATCGACAGGCGCGCGCCACGGTGCGGGCAGCGATCTTCCAGGGCATTGAGGCGGCCGGCGTTGTCGCGCCACACCACGATGTTCTGGCTCAGGCGCGTGATGCCGATGGGGGCGTGCGTAACCTGCCACGAGGCCGCCACCGGGTACCAGTAGTTGCGCAATCCGGTGTTCAGGCGCGCTTCGGCGCGTGCTTGCTTGTTCGATTCCATTTCTGTGTCTCGCTTGACTGGCTGCAGGCGGCTCAGGCGCCCAGGCGACGCATTTCGGCGAGGAAGCGTTCCTCGGTCCACGACTGGCCGTCGGCGGCCAGCAAGCCAGTGCGGTTGAATGCGCGCACGATGTCTTCCGGCGACCTGGCGCCAGCTTCGAAAGCGGCTTCCAGCGCGTCGCCCAATGCGTTCTCGTAGGCGGTGGGCGCCGCGGCGCGCGTTTGCCAGACGATGTTGGTCACATGGCCGGGCTTCTCGATATGACCCTTGCCGGCAACGTTGTTGGGTGCGGGACGCTCCCAGGGCACCAGGTTCGGGTTGTACGCGAGGCTTTCCATTGCGCTTTGCTCCATGGCTTTCTGTGTGGGGGACGGCTGGCTCAATCGGCTGTCGCGCTCATTGGTTTGTTTTACCTATGAAACACGAGTTTAAATATTGAACACAGGTACGACTATAGACAACGAAGCTTTAAAGATTGATCGGGGTTAACCCGCGACTTGGAGAGGGCGCTGGCCGATAGCCGGCCAGCGTGGCGTACGCGGGTATTCAGGCGTGCGGGATGGCGGCGCGAATCAGTCGGGCAACAGCTTGCGGTTGCTCGATATAGCAGGCGTGACCTGCATCGGCGATCGGGTGGAATGGCAGCGCGAAGCGCTCGGCCAGCGCGGCGGACGCCACAGGTGTAGTCACCACGTCCTGCGCGCCACATCCCACTTCTACCGGACGCGCCCGTTGCTCCAGGTAGTGGCCGATATCGTCGCCGCATAGCAATGCCACGGCCTGGCGATAACCATCAGGGTTGAGCCGCTGCATGTTCCAGCGCACCCACGCTTGCGCGCCCGGCGTTGCCGCGGCACTTAGCAGGCGCGTGGGCCCGCGTTGCGCCAGACCGTCCACACCGTGCGTATCGAGAGCCTCGATACGCTGCCTGGCCACCTCGCGTGATTTTTCTTCGTTCCCGGGCGCACCATAGCCAAGCGCCGGGCTCAGCAGCAGGAATCGATCAGGCTGCATCGCGGCCGAAGCATGTGCCGCGTAGCCCGAAGCCATCAACGCGCCGAGCGAATGGCCGACGATCAGGTCCGGCCTCACTTGCAGCGCCTCCAGCAATCCTTCTAGCCGCATTGCATAGTCGCGCGCCGTGGGCTCCGCGACAGGCAACGGCGATGACTGTCCATAGCCCGGCGCATCCCAGGCAATCACGCGCGCACCAGCCGCCAGCAGACTGGCGCACGGCAACCACGATGCAGCTCCGGAACTGATGCCGTGCAAAAGCACTACGACCGGACCGCGTGAACCACCCACGCGGCAGGCCACCCGCGTGCCGTCGTTTCCGGTCATGACGACGCGTTCCGCGAAATGGCTGTCGAGAGCCGCAAGCAGGTCGGCACCTGGGTCGAGTGCACGATGGGGCGCGTATTGTTCCATATATGAAATTCAGATCCGCAAATAAAACATCTCGACTATAGGCCGTGTTTTTTGCTTCGTGGGATCAGGGTAAACATTTAGAAAAATCACCGCGATCAGATCGATCCGGATGCTTATCCCTTCGGGAGAAAAGTACGCCCTTACATGGGGCAACGCTGCGCGAGCCCTGCAAGGCGCGCCCCGCATGGTTCGCAAGGTGGTTGCGAATGCGCGGTTCATATGGGACTGCGCCGCGTCGGTGCGCGCCGCACCACTGCGGACAAGCGCAAGTCCCCTCGTCAGAGTGGCGTGGCCAACATGTCCTGGCGTCACCACTACGCCTCACTAGGGATCACCCTTATCCACGCCGTTTCGCGCCGTGACTATATTTCGCTCACACGTTTCCTATGTAGTTCATTGTTTTACTAATGAAACACGACAGAAATACGGCAGCCCCCATACCGTTGCCGCCGGAAACGTCCACGGAGCCCACAAGACTAGAGAAGGAAACGGTAGATGAAGATCGCAAAGTACGCGGCAGGCCTGCTAGCCGCAGCGCCCCTGCTGGCAACCGCCCAGTCGTCCGTCACCATGTATGGCGTGGTGGATACCGGCGTTGAGTATGTGAGCAATGTTGGTACCGGCGGCAATGGCGTGGTCCGCATGAACACGCTCACCGGCACCGTACCGTCGCGCTGGGGCCTGCGTGGCAGCGAGGATCTCGGCAATGGCCTGAAAAGCGTGTTCGTGCTCGAAAGCGGCTTCGCGCCGGACTCCGGCACATCCAACCAGGGCGGTCGTCTGTTCGGACGCCAGGCGCTGGTCGGTCTGTCCTCGAACCAGTGGGGCCAGATTTCGTTCGGCCGCCAGTACACGATGCTGTTCTGGGCCACGCTCGATCCGGACATCCTGGGACCGAACGCGTTCGGATCCGGTTCGCTCGACAGCTATCTGCCCAACACACGCGCTGACAATTCCATCGCTTACAAGGGCACCTTCGGCGGCCTGACCATGGGCGCCACCTACAGCTTTGGCCGCGACGTGGCCAATGGCGGCCCGAGCCCGTCCGGCACCAACTGCGCGGGCGAGAACCCGGCCAACAAGAGCCAATGCCGCGAATGGTCGGCCATGATCGGCTGGGACCAGAAATGGTGGGGCATCACCGCCGCCTATGATTCGCAGCGCGGAGGCCCGGGCGCGTTTGGCGGCCTGACCAGCAGCAGCCTGCGCGACGACCGCGCGTCGATTGCCGGCTACATGCTGTTCAACAAGACCAAGATCGGTGCCGGCGTGATCCGCCGCGAGAACCAGGGCAGCACGACGCCGTTGTCCGAGTTGTACTACATCGGTGCCGCGTACGACATCACGCCCGCATTCACGCTGGCCGGCCAGGTCTACTACCTGAACTACCAGAACAGCGACAACAAGGCGATGCTGTACGCCGTGCGCGGCATGTACAACTTCAGCAAGCGCACCGCCGTGTACGCCACCGCCGGCTACATCAACAACGACGGCACGCTGGCGATGTCCGTGAGCGGCGCGCAGGCTGGCGCCAATCCGAAGCCGGGTGGCCAGCAGTTTGGCGCGATGGTCGGCATCAAGCACGTCTTCTGAGCGAGATCGACATGAAAGTGAACACTGTCCGCCGCATCATCGTCGCCGCCATTGGCGCGGCAATCGGCACCGCCGCGCTGCTCAGCACTGCCCCCTCGATGGCGCAGGGCACGTATCCCAACAAGCCGATCACGATCGTGGTGGCCTATCCCGCCGGTGGCGACACCGACGTGCTGGCCCGCCTGATGGCCGAGAAACTGGCCGCGCGCCTGAAGCAATCGGTCGTGGTGGAAAACCGTACCGGCGCCGCCGGCACCATCGGCAGCGCCTATGTGGCGCGCGCCGCCGCCGACGGCTACACGCTGCTGCTGGCACCCAACACAGTGTCGATCGCACCGCTGGTACTGAAGGCCGGCACCGGCGCCACGTACGACGTGCAAAACGATCTGACACCCATCGCCGAACTGGGCACGCAATCGCTGTTCGTGGTCGTGAACAAGAACAGCGGCATCACGCGCATGAGTGACCTCGTGGCACGCGCCAAGGCAGGCAAGGTGGAAACCTACGCCACGCCTGGCAATGGCTCGCCGATGCACATCATGGGCGAACTGTTCAACAAGTCGGCCAACGTCAAGATCTCGCAGGTGCCATACCGTGGCACCGCGCCTGCCATCGTCGACGTGCTGGGCGGACAGGTGCCGATGACCTACGTAACTTACGGCGCCGTGGCGCAGTATGTCGGCAACGGCACGCTGTTGCCACTGGCCGTGGCCGACCAGAAGCGCTCACCGTTTGCCCCGAACGTGCCGACGCTGGCCGAACTCGGCTACAAGGACGTGGAAATCGGCGCGTGGCAGGCCTTGCTGGGTCCGAAGAACTTGCCGCCCGAGATCGTGCGCACGCTTAATGGCCATGTGAACGAGATCCTGAAGCAACCAGACGTGATCGCGCGTATGGCCACCATCGCCGTCACCCCGGTCGGCGGCGATCCAGCCGTGCTGCAGAAGCTGATTGCCGCGGATCATGCCCGCTATACCAGGTTGGTCAAGGAATTCGCCATCCAGGCCGACTGAAGACAGGCCACGGGTCTGACGTTTTCTCGGAACGAGGGTAGTACTTGCAGCCCGGCGCAACGCCGGGCTTTTTTGTGTCAATCAGCTTGCAAAATGCGAATCGTCTCATCGACTTGCGTCAAAACAAAGTCAACACTGAGTGATCGCCAATCGTGGCGAGGCTCATTGCAAGGATGATCATGACCGACCTTACCGCACTTCGAAGCCCATTCCATATGTACGACACCGACGACATCACGATCAGCGGTGATGAAGCCCATGCGGTACTGGTCGGCATCGACGGGGTACTGGAACTGCTTGATAGACACAGCGAGACATCGGAGCAAACGTTCAACGCGTTCTGCCTGCCGTGCTTGGTGAGAGGGCATCTCGAAGACGTACTGCGGGACGCGGAGCCGTAACAAGCGCACTGCGTAGCCACCAATGCTTCGGTCGATGGACCATACGCACGGCCATAGTCAAGACCGGCATAGCAGGCCTGTCCGCTGGGACCGAGCGGCGCCCGCAGCTCACTGCCCTTCGCTCTCCGGCCAATTGGTTTTAGCCATCGAAACTACGTACCGAGTTGCGGCTGCCGATGGTCATGTCTTCGATGTAGTACAGCCGATCATTGGTGAATTGCCCCGCACCGTGGTCACGAAGCGGAACGCCTGGTCGGCGACCCGTAATGGTAGAGACAGGTTCGCGTCGAACACCATCATTTGGTAGCGCCACGTGGGGCCATCGTCAGCAGCCAGCGCATCGCGTTGCGCGCCGAAGGCGCCAACGCTCTGCCGAAACGCCAGCGTCGCATCGAGCTGCGACTGGCCGAAGTCGTGGCAATCGGTCACGCCCACCTCAAGGATTGTGTTGCTGTGGCGCTGCTGCGGATTTTCGGTGTCTTCGATATAGCTGTTGCCGAAGCGGCGCATCAACCGCACCGCATACCAAACACGTCGTTATGGCTGCGGCGCAGTACAAGGGACGTCATTGCTGCACTTTCGCAATTCCCCTAAAAAGCACCTCCACAGTTTCCGATCTGAATTATTTTTGACTCAGGGTTGGCTGCAGCGCACACGCAACGGACTGTCGACGTCCCGGTTCAATCGAGCCGCTGCGCGCGGAAATTACAACCTTGCGTAAGTTGCGCAGGGCTTTGTGCAGCGTCTATCGTTGGGTAGTCTTAACTTGCCGCAGGTCACTGGCTGGTATGAAACATGCACCTTGGCATGTTCCCTCTTTACCCACCTTTACTGCCTGATTCAGCGCCTAACAAGGAGACCGCCATGGCCATCGACGATCCGAACAACATCAACCCGAAAGATGCGCAGCAGCGCCTGCGTGCAGATACCCGGCAACTGGCGAAGGACCTTGACGACCTGCTTGCGCAGTTGCCCAACCTGACGGGCGAAGCCATCGAGTCAGCCAAGCAAACTTTTCTGTCCAAGGCCGCGAGCGGCTCCGACAAGCTCGCGGCGATCAAGGACTCGGTCAGCGACAGTGTGTCGCGTGGGCAGGAATGCGTGACCGAGTATGTGCATCAGCAACCGTTGCGGTCAGTGGGCATGGCGCTGGGCCTGGGGGTACTGCTGGGCGCATTGCTGTGCAGGCCGTCGCGGCATTGCAACCGCTATGACGACTGATGCCGATTGACTGATCGGATGCGCCTCAAGTTTCGCCGGGCGTAGCGCGCAGCGACGCCAGCAGGATCTCGGCCAGCCGCTCCACTTCGGGCGGCAGGCTTGCCGCCGCGCGCACCATCACCAGTAACATCGTCGGCAATGCAGGCAAGCCTGTTTCCGTTGCGGGCAGCGCTCGTACGCTCGCGGGCAAACCATAGCGCGAGCGTACAGTCAGGCCGAGGCCGGCGGCCGTGGCCGCCCATAGCCCCCCGAGACTCGGGCTTGAGAACGTGACACGCCATGGAATGCCGGCGCGGTCGAGCGCGGCAGTGGCAGCCGCGTGGAACTGGCACGGGCGGTCGAAAGCCACCAGCGGCAATGGCTCGCCCGAAGCCGGCTGCCACGGCACCGCGGCAGAACCCACCCAGCACATCTGGGGATCGTCTATCCGCTCGGTGTGCCGATGGCCCATGGCGTAACAGCTTTCCATTGGCTCACCGACAGCCGGATGCAGGTCGGCCCAGACCAGCGCGAGATCGCAGCGCCCGGTATCGATCCTTTCGAGCAGATCCGCATTGCGAGCCACCACCGCTTCAATGCGCACCTTCGGATGCGCTCGCGCAAAGCGGCCCAGGACTTCGGGCAACAGGCCTTCGCCAAACTCTTCCTGCAATCCAAGCCGGATGCCGCCAGACAGATCCACCCCACGCACCGCGGACACTGCTTCATCGTTCAGTTCCACCAGCCGGCGCGCATAGCCGAGCATTGCTTCGCCGGCGGCGGTCAGCGCAAGGCCACGCCCGGCCTTGCGGAACAGTGGCGTACCGGCTTGCTCCTCCAGCTTCTTGATCTGTGCACTGATTGCCGAAGTGGACCGGCCAACGCGGTCGGCTGCACGGGCAAAGCTGCCGAGTTCCATCCCGGCGAGCAGGCTACGCAACGCCGCCAGATCGAGGTTGATGCGTGACATCACAACCATCCTGTTTTATCGAACGATATATCGATTATTTTCTGATTTTCAGGATTAATTCTCGGTGACAGACTGGATCCCGTCAAATAGCTTCGAGATCACCTGTCAACCATGTCCTCCCACACCATTGCTGTTTCGCCATCGATGCCGCCGGCCCGGCGCTTTGGCCCCGCCCACCGCTGGAAGGTGCTCGCCGTTGGCGTGGCTGCCAATGCCAGTGTGCTGGCAGCAGTAGGCGGCATTCCGACCACGGCCGTCTGGATGCGCACCGGCTATCAACTCGACAATGCGCAAATTGGCCTGGCTGTCGGCGCGATCGGGCTTGGCACCGCGCTTTCGGAACTGCCCTGGGGCCTGGCCGCCGACCGCTGGGGTGATCGCCCCGTCCTGCTCGGTGGGCTCGCGGCCACCAGCGCCGCGCTACTGGCGATGGCGCTGTGGTTGGCGCCCACTATCGCGCATATTCCAACGCTGTCATGGCTGGTAGTGGCCATGATGCTGGTGGGTCTGGTTGGTGGCAGCGTCAATGGCGCGAGCGGCCGCGCGGTGATGCGCTGGTTTCACGAAGGTGAGCGCGGACTTGCAATGAGCATTCGGCAGACCGCGGTGCCGCTGGGTGGTGGCATTGGCGCGCTGACCCTGCCTTGGCTGGCGTCGACGGTCGGCTTTGCCTGGGCCTATGGTTGGGTAGCGCTACTGTGTGGCCTGTCGGCAGTACTGACCTGGCGCTGGTTACACGAACCGCCTGACACCGGGGCCGGTGTATCGGCCCATGATCGCAACTCCAATCCGCTCGGCCGCGCGGCGATCTGGCGCATAGTCATGGCCATCGGCCTGCTATGCGTACCGCAATTCGCAGTGCTGACATTCGCATCGATCTTCCTGCACGACCATGCGCATGCCGGCCTTGGCGTGATCACCGCGACGATGGTCGCGATCCAGGGCGGCGCAATGGTCATGCGCGTCTGGAGCGGCCGCTGGACCGACCGCCGTGGTAATCGGCGCGCCTACCTGCGCGGTTGTACGCTGGCCACCGTCCTGGCCTTCCTGATACTCGCGGCAGGCGTGCATGGCAGCCTGGCAAGCGCAACGCTGATGGCGCTGGTGCCGGTAATGCTTGCGGTTGCGGGCATCACGGTTTCAGCGTGGCACGGCGTGGGATATACCGAACTGGCCGCCTTGGCCGGCGCCGACCGCGCGGGCACGGCGCTAGGCATGGCCAATACCGTGGTGTTCTTCGGCTTTTTCCTGACGCCACTGGTGTTGCCACATTGGCTGGCGATGACATCGTGGCCGATAGTATGGGCAACCACGGCGGTCGTGGCGCTGGGGGTATGGCCATTGTTTCCAAAGGCTTGATAGCGGGAGACAAGGCGCGTCCAGCTGCAGGATCGCGCCGTTATTTTCCATCCTCTCTCGCGCGCCATTTCGAGACGCTGCAACCAAACTGCACCGCAAACCAGCGCGAAAACGCACTCAGCGAAGAAAATCCCAGTAGCGTGGCAACTTCCGACAGCGGGCGCGAGCGGTTCTCGATATAGCGCCTCACCAGGATCGTGCGCGCCTCGTTGACGACATCCGAATACGTCGTGCCATCCTGCACCAGCCAGCGGTGCACCGTGCGCCGGTCGACCCCCAGTTGCTGGGCCACCCGGTCCACCGAGCACATGCCGCTGGGCAGCAACGCGTGCACCAGCTTGCGCACCTTGTCCGTCATGTTCGTGTTCGATTGCGCCAGCAGCGTGCCAAGGTAGCGCTTTACCTGTTGCGCCATCACCGGATCATACGAAGGCAGCGGCGCCTCCAGATCCTGCGCCACGCACACGATGCCGTCGAAATCCTGGTTATATAACGCCGGCATGCCGAATACGCGCTGGCAAGTGGCCATGCTATCGGGCGCACGGTGCGTAAAGCAGATGCTGCGCGGGCGCCACGCCGGCCCCAGGAACAACGTCAGCATGCGAAACATCACGCCAGCCGCGAGTTCGGTGGCCTGGCGCAAGGAGCCGGGCGCATCGCTGAGGATCTGCAGGCGGATCAGCACCAGTCCCTCGGCCTCTTCCACGCGCATCGCCAACGCCTCGTTCTGCAGGCCCATGTGCCGCACCATCGACTCCAGTGCGCGGCGCAACGTGGCCTCCTCACGTACCACGAATGCCAGCGGGCCGAGATTGGAGAACTGCCGCTGCTCGGCCATGCGCAAGCCAAAATCGTCGGCACGCGCGGCACGGGCCGAGTTCTCCAGCAACCGGCCGACATGCTCCGCCGGAATGCGGATATCGGGATCGAGCAACGCATTGCGGCTGATCTTTGCCGCACGAAGCATCTGGTGTGGATCGAGCCCGACAGCCCGTGCCACATCCACATAGTTAGTGAGGCTTGCACTGCGTAGGTAGTAGGACATCGTGTTTTCCCTGACTGTCCCGAAATGTAAATCGATCGTCCCGAATCGTCAAATCACAGCGCACCATTGGCCGATACTTCGGGCACTGGAAACGCACCTGACATAAGGAGACGACATGCAGTTCCTCGACGATTCCCTGCACCCCGAGAACATGGACAAGGTGGTCATCACCGTGGCGCCGTATGGCCCCGAGTGGATGCCCGAAGACTTCCCGGAAGACATTCCCGTCACCATGGAAGAACAGGTGCAGAAGGCCGTGGATTGCTACGAAGCCGGCGCCACGGTATTGCACCTGCATGTGCGCGAACTCGACGGCAAGGGCTCCAAGCGCCTGTCAAAGTTCAATGAACTGATTGCCGGCGTGCGCGCCGCGGTGCCCGACATGATCATCCAGGTGGGCGGCTCGATTTCGTTCGCACCCGAAGACGAAGGCCAGGCTGCCGTGTGGCTGTCGGACGATACGCGCCACATGCTGGCCGATCTGACACCGGCACCGGACCAGGTCACCGTGGCCATCAACACCACGCAGATGAACATCATGGAACTGCTGTACCCCGAGTATCTGGAGGGTACCTCGCTGTCCAATCCCGCCTATATCGAGGCGTATCGCGAAATGACCGTACCGGCCGGTCCGGGATGGGTCGAGGAACACCTGCGCCGCCTGAGCGCCGCGGGGATCCAGCCGCATTTCCAGCTGACCGGCATCCATGCACTGGAAACGCTCGAACGCATGGTGCGTGCCGGCGCCTACAAGGGTCCGCTGAACCTGACCTGGATCGGCATCGGCGGGGGCTTTGACGGTCCGAACCCGTTCAACTTCTTCAACTTCATCCACCGCGCGCCAGACGGCTGCACGCTGACCGCTGAATCGCTGCTCAAGAACGTGCTGCCCTTCAACACGATGGCGATGGCCATGGGCCTGCATCCGCGCTGCGGCATCGAGGACACCATCATCGACCAGCATGGCAACCGCATGACGTCGGTGCAGCAGATCCAGCAATGCGTGCGCGTGGCGCATGAGCTGGGGCGTGAGATCGCCTCGGGCAAGGAAGCGCGCGAGATCTACCGCATCGGTACCTGGTACGACAGCGTCGACGAAACGCTGACCGCGCACGGCATGCTGCCGAACCGCCGGGTGGGCCAGAAGAACCTGCCGCTGCGCCGCGCAGCCTGAGCCCAAATATCGCCGCATAGCACCACGTAGCAACTTCTCCGCCATGCCAGACCCGTCCCACACATTGCCCGCGAGCAACCCGTGCATCAATATCTGCCGGCTCGACCAGGCGCGCCGTTATTGCCAGGGCTGCGGCAGGACGCCAATTGAAATCGGCCTGTGGGACGGCATGACGGAGGCCCAGCGGGCCTTTGTCATGGCGGCGCTGCCCGCGCGCAAGCGGCGCACGCCCGTAGCCACCGGGGCTACCACCGACTGACGATGCGCCGCACGACGTATGCGGCGCACGCCACGCTTTTCACCGGTCCTGCCATGGAATCTTCGACACTTTCCTCCCAGCCAAAGCGAGGCAGGTCCGGTCTTTTATTGCCTTGCACCTATAAACAAAGAGAGGAGACAACCATGCTGAAACGACCTGCGCTGCTTCGTCTGCGCCGCGCCACCATCGCCGCCCTGGCGGCGTTCGGCACGCTGGCAATGCCCGCCGCCATGGCATGGACCAGCAAGCCTGTACGCGTGCTGGTACCCGCACCGGCGGGCGGCACCATGGATGTCATGGCACGCCTGCTGGCCGAACAGCTTGCCACCGACCTGGGCCAGCCCGTGGTGGTCGACAACAAGCCGGGCGGTGGTGGTGCCATCGCCATCAACACCATGCTGGCAGCGCCGGCCGATGGCCAGACCATCATGGTCACCGCAACCAATGTGCTGACCGAAGTGCCCCAGGTTCAGAAAACGCCGTACGACACGATGAAGGACATCCGGCCGATCGCGGCGGTGGGCCGTTCGCGCATGGTGCTGGTAGGCACGCCAAACCTGCCGGCCAAGGACCTCAAGAGCCTGATCAAGTACGCCAAGGCCAATCCGGGCAAGCTCAGCTTTGCGTCGTACAGTGCGGGCACCGCATCGCACTACGCGGGAGCGATCATGAACCAGGAAGCTGGCATCGATCTGCAGCACGTGCCGTTCGCCGGTTCGGGCCCTGCGCTCGCACAGGTGATGGGCGGTCAGATTCCGCTGATGTATGACGGCATGGTGACCTCGCTGCCCATGATCCGCGCCGGCAAGCTGCAGCCGTATGCAGTGGCATCGAAAAATCGCTCGCCGCTGCTACCGCAGGTGCCGACCTTCGCTGAACAGGGCTATCCCGATATCGATTTCAGCAACTGGGTCGGTGTCATCGCCTCGGCACAGGTGCCCGCCGACCTGGCTCAGAAGATCCAGGGCGCGGTCTACAAGGCCGCAGCCAGCCCCAAGGTTCGCGAGCGCCTGGAAGCGCTGGGCTATGAACCGATGCCAGCGCAGTCGCTGCAGGACCTCAACCAGTCCCTGCATGCGGAATACGAGCGCAACGCGGGGATCGTCAAAACGTTTGCGATCAAGCCTTGAGGGGCTGAGGCGAGGGGTCGGCTGGATCGAGGCCCGAATTTCAGCCGATCGACTCGACCGTGCCGGAGATCCGTATCGTCCGCAACGCCGGCTGTACGCAAGTGCTCACACGGTGCTGCGCTTACCGCTGGATGCGGTACGGGGACATCGTCGGCGCTCCTATCTGGTTTTCGGCGATCAACTGCGCATATGGGCCCGGAACAGGGAAGACCTGCCAGCACAGCTCCGTGAGTTGTGGCGACGCATGGCATTGACATCCTCCCCGCCCTAAACGAACCCTAAACGACGGGGATTCCTACCGCGCTTAGGCCGCGAGGGCCTGAGTCGCCTCGGTGGGTTCCTGCTTCTTCGAGCGGCCCGACTGCACCGGCTCTCCACAGGCTAACAAGCGCTGTCCGCGCTCTAATATATTGCTCGCGCCGACGTGATCGGCGTTGTTCTTGCACCCCCATTGGACACAAACGAACAGCGCCTGCATCAGTTCGAATCTAAAGGCTTGGAGTCGTTGCATCGGCCACATGGTACAAGTGGTCTATGAGCGGAGACAATGACACTCGTCAACGGACGGCATTGTGGTGTCTTCGCCAGCGTGTGCGCCAACTTCGAATCAGCGTTGGTTGAGTTCGACGCAGAAGACCACTCCTAAAAGGACGGCTTCGCCGTCCGCGCTATCCTTCCTCCCCCTGAACGACAGGCTGATTGCCGACGCCCGCACCGCATTCGCCTACAGCGAATGGCTCGACACCACCCTCAAGTAAAAAGGCCGCCCCGAATCCGGAGCGGCCTGACTTCATCTCACATCCATCTCACGCAGCTTTCTTTTCTCGTAGCTGCTTCTTGTCAATCTTGCCAACGCTGGTCTTGGGAATCGCCGCAACGAATGCAATGCGATCCGCATCCGGTACAGCGAACTTGCTCAGCCGCTGCGTGCCGACGTGTTCGAGCAAGGCAGTGCGGATTTGTTCTCCACTGACCTCCACACCTTCCGCACGCACCACATAGGCCATCGGTCGTTCGCCCCAACGCGCATCGGGCACCGCCACCACCGCGCATTCCCGCACGCCCGGCACCTGCGTCACAAGGTTCTCGATCTCGATCGACGACACCCATTCGCCGCCGGTCTTGATCACGTCCTTGAGGCGGTCCACGATCTGCACAAAGCCGTCCTGGCCCATTACCGCCACGTCCTGCGTGTGCAGGTAGCCGTCCGCCCACAGTTCCTCCGATGCCGATGGCTTACGGAAGTACGACTTGGTCAGGTAC
The DNA here is from genome assembly GCF_057315035.1 of Cupriavidus sp. NCBI lineage: Bacteria > Pseudomonadati > Pseudomonadota > Betaproteobacteria > Burkholderiales > Burkholderiaceae > Cupriavidus > Cupriavidus sp. The sequence continues at coordinate 115,014 of NZ_DBHKYV010000010.1, forward strand.
GGCGCACGCAACACGATCTCGCCCTGCGCCTGGCCGTCGCGCGGTACTTCGCGCATGTCGGTACCGACCACCCGAAAATCGACCAGCGGCACCGGACGGCCCGTCGCGCAGCGCATGCGCACTTCTTCGGCGCGGCTCTTCGGCACGCAGCCCGGAGGTAGCTGGGCCAGCGCAACAATCGGGCCGGTCTCGGACATGCCATAGCCGGCGAAGATATCGATACCGCGTGCCAGTGCCGCTTCGCACAGCACGGGCGGCAGCGCGGAGCCGCCGATGATGATCTTCCAGCCGGACAGGTCCTGATCGTTCTGCGCGGCTTCCTGAAGCAGCATCTGCAGGATGGTCGGCACGCAATGCGAGAACGTGACCTTCTCGGTGGCGCGCAGTTTCAGCAGCGCGGCCGGTACGTAACGGCCGGGCAGTACCGTGCGCAAGCCAAGCATGATCGCGACGTACGGCATGCCCCACGCCATGACGTGGAACATCGGTGTGATCGGCATGTACACGTCCTCGCGATGCATGCGCTGGCCTTCGCGCGGCGCGCACAGGCTTGTGGCGGTCGTCAGCGTGTGCAGCACGATATCGCGGTGGCTGTAGCACACGCCCTTGGGATCGCCCGTGGTACCCGTGGTGTAGAACGTGGTGGCCTTGGTGCGTTCATCGAAGTCAGCGAACTCGAAATCGGCGCTGGCCTGCGCGAGCATCGCCTCGTATTCACCGTCGAACGGCAATGCGTCCTGCGCCACGGCCTGGCCGTCGGCCATCAGCACGAAGCGCGGCTGGCGCACCAGCTTGTCGCGAATCTCCGCCAGTAACGGCACAAAGTCGGGATGGACCAGCACCACATCGGCGCCGGCGTCGTTCAGCGTATAGAGGATCTGCTGCGGCGACAGGCGGACGTTCACGGTAAATAACGTCGCGCCCATCATCGGTATGCCGAAGTAGCACTCCAGATAGCGATGGCTATCCCAGTCCATCACGGCCACGGTGGAACCGTGGCGCACGCCCAGCGACGTCAAGGCGCTTGCGAGCTTGCCCAGCCGGCCATGGAAATCGCGGTAGGTATAGCGCGACTCGCCGCGATAACTGATCTCCTGGTCACCATGCAGGCTGATGGCGTTCACCAGCAACTGCTTGACCAGCAACGGATAGGCGTAGGCGGAGGGCGTGGAAACGATAAGGTTGTCTTTCATTACTGCTCTTGCTCGCAAAAATCTGTCAGAACGGCACGCTGCCGATGATGCCGGCGCGTTCCATCTTGCGGTGGCACGGCGGATAGTCCATCACCGCGTAGTGTTGCGTGGCCGTGTTGTCCCAGATCGCCACGCTGTTGGGTTCCCAGCGCCAGCGCACCTGGAACTCCGGGATATAGGCCTGCGACACCAGATAGCGCAGCAGGTCGGCCGCGCCCGGATTGGCATCCTGGCCAAAGCGCACGCGCGCCGCGGTATGGAAGTTGGTGAAATGGGTCGTGAAGCCGTTGACGTACAGGATCTTCTCGCCGGTGTCCGGATGGGTACGCACCACGGGATGCTCGGCGTCGGGAAACTGGGCCTTGAGCGCGAGCCGCTTCTCGATTGGCATGGCGGCACCGAAACTGGCCTCGATGCTGTGGCGCGCGCGCAGGTCGGCAATCTGCGCCTTGACCGTATCGGGCAAGCGCTCATAGGCCAGTGCCATATTGGCCCACATCGTGTCGCCGCCGACCGGCGGACTTTCCACGCAGCGCAGCACCGCGCCAAACTGCGGCGCCTCGCGCCATGTAGTGTCCGAATGCCAGCAGTTTTCGTAGCGATCGTTCGGCTGTTCGGGCGATTTGTAGATGCGCACCAGGCCCGGATGCTCGGGATCGCTGCCGGCTACCGGATGATCCTCGAGCTCACCGAAGCGGCGCGCGAATGCCACGTGCTCGGCGCGGTTGAACTGCTGGTTACGCAGGAACAGCACGCGATGCTTGAGCAACTGGGCACGGATCTCGCCAAACAGGTCGTCGTTGCGCACCGCTTCGGCCAGGTCCACGCCCACCAGTTCCGCGCCGATCGCGCAGGTCAATTGTCGGATTTGCATGTCACGCTCCTCAGATGACGAAGATCGACGATCCCGTGGTCTTGCGCGACTCCAGGTCGCGATGCGCCTGTACCGCGTCTTCCAGCGCGTAGCGCTGGTTGATTTCAATCTTGATGCGGCCCGCGCCCACGTGATCGAACAGCTCGCCCGCGAGTTCGGCTTTCTCGGCCGGGTCGGCGATATAGTCGGCCAGCGCGGGGCGGGTCACGTACAGTGAGCCCTTCATGGCCAGCAATACCGGATCGAACGGCGGGATCGGACCCGACGCCGTGCCCACGCAGACCAGCAGGCCGCGCCGCTTGAGCGAGTCCAGCGACGCCATGAAGGTGCTCTTGCCCACGCTGTCGAACACTACCGTGGCGCCCACGCCATCGGTAATCTCACGCACGCGGCTGGCCACGTCCTCATGGCTGTAGTTGATGATGTGATCGCAACCGTGCGCCCTGGCGACTTCCGCCTTGGCTTCGGTGGACACGGTACCGATCACGTTCAGGCCGAGCAGCTTGGCCCATTGCGACACGATCAGGCCCACGCCACCGGCTGCGGCATGCAGCAGGATGGTGTCGCCGCGCCGGAACGCATGGATGCGGCGCATCAGATACGCGGAAGTCAGCCCGCGCATGGTCATGGCGGCTGCGGTCTCGAACCCGATGCTTTCCGGCAGGCGCACCAGCGGTGCGGCCGGTACCAGTCGCTCGGTGCTGTAGGCACCCAGCGTGTTCAAAAAGCCCGTGTAGGTCACGCGGTCGCCCACGGCCACATTGGTAACGCCCTGGCCGATGGCCTGCACCACGCCGGATGCTTCTACCCCCATGCCCGCAGGTAGCGGTACCGGATAGGTGCCGTTGCGGAAGTAGGTGTCGGCATAGTTCAGCCCAACCGCCACATGGCGAATCCGGACCTGACCCGGGCCCGGATCTCCTACCTCGACGTCTTCATAGCGAAGCACCTCCGGCCCACCGGTTTCATACATGCGCACTGCCTTGGCCATCTGCCTGTCTCCTCGATTACGGGGCGTCACGACATGTGCCGCCATGCATGCAATCTAGGTGCAGGCGGCTTGCAGCGCTTTGCATCGGCGCCCAGCGACTTTGCATTTCATGCCAGTGCCACCTATCATCGCGGCAACGACGCGTCATGGCCCATGCATGTGACGTGCGCAATCCAATAGGAGACAGCCTTGAGAACCCTGGTGCGCGCCGCGGCGCTGACCAATTTTTTCGATGTGGCGCGTGATCTGGGGCTAAACGCCCAGCCGCTGCTGCGTGCGGCACGGCTGACCCAGACGCTGCTGGCCGATCCCGAACAGCGCATCCCGGTCAACGCCTGCGCGGCGTTGCTGGAAGCTGCCGCCGAGCGCGCGGGCTGCCCCACCTTCGGACTGCGGATGGCCGAGTCGCGCCAGTTGGCCGACTTCGGCGCCATGAGCCTGCTGATCAGCCAGCAGGCAACATTGCGCGACGCGCTGGCCACCATCATCCGCTACCGTCACCTGGTCAACGAGTCGGTGGCGATCCTGCTCGAGGAAAGCGGCAAGGTCGTGGTGATCCGGCAGGAAGTGATACTCGATGCGCCCTCGCGTCAGGCCACGGAGCTGGCCCTTGGCGTGGTGTTCCGCTTGTGCCGCGTGTTGCTTGGTCAACACTGGCATCCGCTGAGCGTCAATTTCACGCACGCCGCGCCGCCCGACCCGCAGGTGCATCGGAGGCTGTTCGGTTGCCCGCTTGAGTTTGGCAGCGAGTTCAATGGCATCGTATGCCTGGCGGCCGACCTCGATGCGCCCAATCCGAGCGGTGACCCGGCTATGGCCCGGCATGCCGAGCGCCTGGTTGACACGCTGCCACGCGTCAACGACCTGTCGATCGGGCGCGAGGTACGCAACGCGGTCTACCTGATGCTGCCGATGGGGCGCGCCACCAGCGAAGCCGTGGCGCAGGGCCTGGGCCTGAGCTTGCGCACGATGCAGCGCCAGCTCGACGAAGCCGGCGAGACCTTCACCGACATCCTCAACGAGGTCCGGCGCGATCTTGCCCAACGCTATGTCGGCAACCCCGCCTATTCACTGCTGCGTGTGTCCGCGTTACTGGGCTATGGTTCGGCGGCTTCGTTCACACGCTGGTTCTCGGCGCAGTTCGGCGAAGCGCCCAATGCCTGGCGTCGTCGCCATGCAACAAGACACCAGGGGTGACGCCGCCGCGTGCTACGCTTGACGTCATTGCGCGTCGACAACCGGAGCATCCATGGCATCTCCCCAACGCCTGCTGTCACTTGTGGTCCTGCTGGCCCTGCATTGCAGCATGCCGGCCTGGGCACAGTCCCGGGAGTCATCGGGTGCCGCCGCGATTTCCGATGCCGTGCGCGAGGGCTCGAATCCCTACCGCCCGCCATCGGCGCCCAATCCCAACGCCAATGCCACGCCGGAAGACGCGCGGCGCGCCCGGTGCGACCAGCTCCTGCAGGACATCAACGAGACCTCGAAGCAGCCTACCTACACTTCGCCAGGCACCGCCACACAGAATGCGCAAGGCAGGGCCGTGCCGAAGATCGAGCGCGACAAGACCCGCAAGAAACTGCAACAGAGCTATCGCGACAACTGTTCCTGAGCGCCTGGGCGCGCCTCGCATGAATCAGGGTGGCCCGGTCCCGCGCAGGCGGGACATATTGCTCTTGACGACGTCCAGCACGGCGGCCGTCATCAACGCCGTGGACAAGCCGAACATCAAAATGCCTTGCGCCGACTCGATTGGCCCGAGCATGCGCCAGCGCTCGGACATCACGATATCGCCGTAGCCGAGCGTCGCGAAGTTGACGGCCGAATGGTATAGGGCCGCCCCGAAGTTGCTGAATTCCCCCAGTAGCAGGAACAACATTGCCCAGAGCGCCATCTGCGCGAAGTTGCACAGCAGCGTCAGCAGCATCACAGCCGTCAGCAGCGTCACGTCCATCCACATCGGTTCGCGACCTTCCCAGCGGTTCCGGAAGCCCGCATAGCGGCGCAGGCACGCCGCCACGACCACGCATTGCAGCAGCAGGCACAACAGCATGACCGGTGCCGCGGCCAGCAGGTGAAGTCGCATGGCTGACTCCTTCAGTTCGATCTCAGTTCGCTCTCAGTTCGCTCTCAGTTCGCTCTCAGTTCGCCTTCAGTTCGCCTTCAGTTCGCGGTCCGCGCCGTGGCACGCCGTACGTCGAGCAATGCCAGCATCAGGCACGCATAGAGCGATACCCCGACAAACAAACCCATGCGCACCATGAAGGCCTGATAGACATCCTTGCCCGCCGCGCTGTCCGCCACGGACTGGCCCAGCAGGATGATCATCGTTACGAGGCTGTTGAGCCAGAAGCCCGGCGACAGCATGGTGGGCTGCAACCTGAACAGCCGGCGCGCGACCACCAGGGTGAACAGCACCATCCAGAGAAAGAACATCCAGAGATCGACAAACAGCCCCAGCGCCAACCAGAAGGCAATGGCGAGTACGCCGCCCATCAAGGTGGAACCGACCAGTTCCAGCGCCGCGCCACGCGCCGTGGTGCAGCTCTGCCGGCCCAGGCTTACGGCCTTCATGATGATTGGCAGGTAGGCTGCCGGATCGGCCATTGCCAGCAGGAACGGCGGCATGACCACCAGCGTGGCGCGTAATGCCATCCAGTCGGCTTCGGCAGCAATGACGGGCGCCTTGCGCGGTGCGGGCGGCCTGGCAGGTTCCGGAATCAGCCAGTAACTGGCGCCCAATGCCAGCACGCCCAGCAGCAAGCCGCGCGTGAGCGAACCGATGACCGTCATCGCCAATGCATTATCCGCGGTGCCGGCAGCGGCAATCAGCGTGACCCCCGCCACCAGGAACGTCGAGACCAGGCTGTTGCCGCCGCGCAGCCCGAAGCGAAACGCCAGGAACAGGCACAGGCCCGTCATCAGCACGCCGGCCACCGCGGCATGTCGCAGGAACGGTACCAGCAGCAAACCGCTGCCGGTTGCCAGCATGACGATCAGCGCCAGGCCCAACGCCGCCTTGGGTGGCAAGGGCCGATCCATGGTAGCGAACAGGAACACGGCCAGCACCGGCGCCACGAACGGGATCGGCCATTGCATGCCGTAGCTGGTGGCCAGGCACGCGGCAGTACCAAGCGCCATCCGCAGCGCGCGTCTCCCAAGGCTTGCGGTCATCACGTCAGTAGACATAGGAAAGCCAGCTCATCACGCGCAGGAATCCCCTGCCCAGCAGGTTCAACGGATTGCCTTGCATCGGGAATGCCATCACCTCGGCCTGGCCGCCCACGCGCACACCTCGCAGCGTATCCAGTTGCCCCGCGTCGATATCGACGATGACCGGGAACCGTTGCGCGGGACGCAACCAGTCGCGACTGTTCTGTACCGTGGGCAGGCTCCCCGGCGGCGGACTCTGGCCAACGCTGACGCCATAGCCGATGCTGCGCACCTTGCCGGTCAGCACAGTGCCTGGCAAGGCGTCGAGCACAATGCGCACTGGCGTACCCGGCGCCATATGGCCAAGGTTGTTTTCGGTCATGTCGGCGCTGATCCACAGATCATGGATCGCAATCAATGTCATTACCGGGCTACCTGCCGCGGCATACAGCCCGGCTTCCGTGCGCAGGTCCGTGATCAGCCCCGCCGTACGCGCACGCACCTGTGCATTGGACAGATCCAGCTCGGCCTTCTCCAGCGTGGCTACCGCGCTGCGCAGCTTGGCGTTGTCTTCATCGCTGCCGCCCTCCTGTTCACGCGCGCGGTCCACCTCGGCGCGTGCGGCGGCTACCTGGCTGATGGCCTGGGTATGCGTGGCGCGGGCAACTTCGAGACGGCGCACGGAAACCGTGCCGGGATCCTCGCGGTACAGCCGCTCAAGCCGTTCGCTATCCTGGCGGGCCTTGAGTTCGTTGGCCTGCGCCGCGCGCAGCGATGCCTGGGCCGATGCGATGCCGGCCGTACTGGCGCCGATCTGCCGGCGCGTGGACTCCAGGTCGGCGCGCGCCCGGTCCACGGCAATGCGGTAGTGCTGCGGATCGACGTCGAACAGCACCGCGCCTGCCGCCACGTTCTGATTGTTGTGCACATAGACGCGTGTCACACGCCCCGACACCTCGGCTGCCACCGGAATCACGAATGCCTGCACGCGGGCCTGCTGCGTGTACGGCGTGATGCGGTCAGCCAGCAGATACCAGAGCAGGCTCAACCCGATCAGGGCCATGACCCACCACAGCGCCTTGCGCGACGGATCCGCTGCCGTGCCCGGCGCAGCCTGCGCTGCAGGCGCTGGCGATGGCGCCCCTTCGGCGTCGCTCATCGCTGGGTACCTCCCTGGACCGGAAGATTGCCGTTGACCGGTGCGCGTGGCGCTTCATCGAGCAAGCCCGCCCAGTCGGTGCGCTGCCGCATCTGCTCGCGCGTGGCGGCGTCGAGCAGCGGCTGCGCCGTGTACCATCCCCCGCCAAGAGACTTGTACAACGCGATCAGGTAGTTGATCGCATTGTCGCGGTTGACCAGATAGGCATCCTGCTGCGCGAACAGCGCACGCTGCGCGTCGAGCACGCGCTGGAAATCCGAATAGCCTTCGCGGAACAATGCATTGGCCAAAGTCAGCGAACGTTGCGCGGAGTGCGAGGCATCGCGCAGGATGGCCTCGCGTTGCAATGCCTTGACCAGCCCGGTGGCGGCATTGTCGGCCTCGCGCGCGGCCTGGCGCACGGCGTCCTGATAGGCCACGATCAGTTGCTGTAGCCTGGCGTCCTGCACGCGCACGTTGTTGGTAATACGTCCGTAGTCGAAGATATTCCAGCGCACGCTGGGTCCACCGACCAGCAGCAGGCCGTTCTGGGTGCCCGGCAGCGATGTTGCCGACCAGCCGATACTGCCGATCAGCGTGACCGACGGATACAGGTCGGCCTTGGCCACACCGATCAATGCCGACTGCGTGGCAATCTTCAGCTCGGCTGCACGGATGTCGGGCCGCCGCAGCAACAGTTCGGCCGGCACGTCCTGCAGCACCGCGCGATCGATCAGTGGCAATACACCCTGCCGGCCCGCTGCATCGTCAAGTTCCGGCAGCGGTCCCGGCGGACGCCCCAGCAGGACCAATATGGCATTGCGCGCCTGCACGATCTGGTTCTCCAGTTCGGGAACGCTGCTCAACGTACCCAGGTACTGGGTCTTGGCCTGCTGCAGATCGAGCTCGTCGCTTTCACCGGCCTTGAACAGCCGCTCCGTGATCTCGAAACTGCGCTGCTGCAGGCGCGCGTTATCGCGCGCAATGGCTAGACGCGCCTCGGCCGCACGCATGGCATAGTAGGTGGATGCAAGCTGGGCGTGCAGCAGGACCAGCATGTTCTCGTGATTGGCGCGCGCGGCAAAATACGCGGCATCGGCCGACTCGATCGCGCGCGCGAAGCGTCCCCAGAAATCGAGCTCCCAGCCGATGTCGACGCCGGCGCTGTATTCCCAGAGACGACTGGACTGCGCCGTCGCGCCGGACTGGCGACTGTGCACATACATGATGTCCGCGCCGGCCTGTTGGACCTGCGGATAGCGCCCGGCCAGCGCCATGCCAAGCTGCGCGCGCGCCTCCATCACCCGCAGTCCCGCAATGCGCACACCCGCGTCCTGCGCGTCAGCCTCCGCAATCAGGCGCTCCAGTATCGGATCGCCAAACACCTGCCACCATTGGCCCATGTCGGGCATGGCCTCCTGCAGGCTGGCCTGTGCAACGGCATCGCTATGCCATTGTGCCGGCCATGCCTCGCGCTGCACGCTGAAATCCGGCCCCACTCTGGCGCATCCGCCTGCGACGGCGGCGACGCCCATCCAGCCGAGAAGCGCGCGCGCCCTGGGTGCCATGCCTAGCCACCACTGACAGGCGCATTGCCATCCGCCCGGGGCCTGGCAGGCATTTCGTCCTCGCCACGACTGACTTCGAGGTACGTCTGTGGCACCGGATCCTCCACCCATTGCCAGAACAGCTGGTAGCCCACAGCCAGCGCAATCGGCCCGATAAACAGCCCGATCACACCGCCCGTCACCATGCCACCCAGCGCCCCGATCAGTACCACCGGCATCGGCACATCCACGCCGCGCCCCAGCAGCAGCGGCTTGAGCACGTTGTCCGCAAGGCCCGCAATAAAGACATAGACCGCAAACACAACGTTCATCGCGCTCATGCCTTCGGTGGCAAAGACGTACAGGATCACCGGAATCGTGATCAGCGTAGCCGGCAGTTGCATGATGCCGAGCAGCAGCACCGCCAACGCCAGCAGGCCGGCCCCGGGCACGCCCTTGACCACGAAGCCAATGCCGATCAGCAGCATCTGGATAAACGCTATGCCCACCACGCCTTGCGCCACGGCACGCACGGTAGCGGTACATAGCGCGGTAATGCGCGGACCGCGTTCCGGCCCCGAAATCCGCGACATGATCTGCACCGCGCTACGCTCGCCGGCTTCGCCATAGGCCATGAAGATCCCGGCAATGATCAGCGCACCGACGAATACCAGCAATCCTATGCCCACACCGCCCACGGCACCCAGCACCGTCACGCTGGCCGCCTTGATCTGCGGTGCCAGCTTTTGCGCGAGCGCGGTGGCATCGGTGGCCGCCAGCAGCCAGAAATCGTAGAGCCGCTGCCCCACCACCGGCCAGCCTGCTACCGATTCCGCGGGCGGCGGCACATGGAATTCGCCGCTCTTGGCAATCGCCATGGCGTGCTCGACTGATTCGATCAACGCCACCCCCAGCAGGTAAGTGGGAACCATCACGATGGCAATGACCAGCACGATGATCAGGGTCGCGGTGCGTCCCTCGCCGGCAAAAACCTTGCCGCGCAGCCGTGTCTGCAGCGGGTAGAGCGTGATCGCCAGGATCAGCGACCACATGATGAGATTCAGGAACGGGCGGAAGATCTGGAAGCAGAACACCGCCAGCAGCGCGATCAGGCCGAACCGGATCAGGATATCGATTGCGGTACGGGATACCGTGGCAACCGGAAACCGGGCTTGTTGCATCGATAGCCTCCCATGCGGCTGGTGCGCGCCACCTCTACGGCTGCTGGCGCCTGCGCGCCACGGCAACCAGGATGGCCCCCACCGCGAACAAGACAATGCACCCGAGAAGCCAGTCCCGGGCCAATACATTCACCAGATAGCGTGGCGGGTCGCTGCCGGTCCTGAACATCTGCACCTCCAGCCCGCGCAACGCAAACCTGAACAGGTTCAGCTTGTCCGGCATCTGTCCGCTGGGGTCACTGAAGAAAATGCCCAGCACAGCCAGCCACAGCGCCCCTACCATCAACAGGAATCCGCATTTATGCATGATGGCCAACTCGATCCCACCCTATGGAAAGAGTCAGCCAATCTCCTCGCCATTGCAATTGGTCCTTGGGCCAAGCATTGGACCAAAGGCCCTTGCCAAGAACCGGGCCAATGTCCAGATTGATAGAGTGAGGCGCGCTGCGCGCCGGCCTCGGAGATCGGACATGGCAAGGAAGCCACGGGTTGAAGCGGAACATGCGGACGCCGGGAATGCGCTCGGTCGCAAGGAATACGACAAGGCACTGAGTGAGCTCCACGTCGAACTGGTACATATGCAGAACTGGGTCAAGGCCACCGGCGCCAAGATCTGCATTGTGTTCGAGGGGCGTGACGGCGCCGGCAAGGGCGGCACTATCAAGGCCATCACCGAACGGGTCAGCCCGCGCATCTTCCGTGTGATCGCGCTGCCCGCCCCCACCGAGCGCGAGAAGAGCCAGATGTACATGCAACGGTACATTCCGCATCTGCCTGCGGCGGGCGAAGTGGTGATCTTCGACCGCAGCTGGTACAACCGCGCGGGGGTGGAACGCGTCATGGGGTTCGCCGATGACGCGCAGGTGGATATCTTCCTGCGCGCCGTGCCGCTGATGGAGCGCGCCATCGTTGGCTCCAACATACTGCTGATCAAGTACTGGCTCGAAGTCAGCCCCGAGGAGCAGACGCGCCGGCTGGAGTCCCGCATCCAGGATGGCCGCAAGACCTGGAAGCTGACCGACATGGACCTGAAGTCCTACAGTCGTTGGTATGACTATTCGCGCGCGCGTGACGCCATGTTCGCGGCCTCCGACACCGACTATGCGCCATGGCATGTGGTGCGGTCCGACAACAAACGCCGAGCGCGGCTCAACATCATCAGCCACCTGCTCGAATCGGTACCCTACAAACGGATGCCGAAGAAGAAAGTCGCGTTGCCGGCGCGGCAGAAGCCGGGTGCCTACAAGGAACCCGACTATCCATACCGCTATATTCCGGAAAAATTCTGACGGCTCGTCTATCGGCCCTTCAATCCGTCAGTCCTTCAGCATCGCCTTTTTCCAGTCGCCGTCGGGCTGCTGGCAATACCAGCCGGTCCAGCGCTCCGGCTGGCGCCCCTTCTGGCGCAATTCGCTGCGGACCTTGCGGCAGCGCAGGCCGTTCTCCGTGCGCGTGGTCAATGGCGTAAACGTACCGTCCGTGGCCGTGCCCTTGGCATTGGGCGACAGGTGAAACGGCACGCTGGTGCCATCGCTGGTCTCAGACAACGTCTTGCCGAATGCACTGACCAGCTCCGTGGTCTGGTCCTTGTTCAGCGTGCCGATGATCGTGCCATTCATGAAATGGTCGAAGTAGGCGTGGACCGGCCACGCGCTGAAGACCAAAGCGGCAGCGCACAGCGCACGCAATCGCGCAGAGTGTTTCAAGTCAGCCTCCTTGCCGGACAACTCCGCCTATTTGGCGGCTCCCGGCGTGACAGATACCGCGACTGCCTCAGTATAGACAGCCTGCACCCGGTCACCTTTCTTGATGCCTTTCATCTGCTCGGGGTCCTCGACCATCAGATCGACCGTACGGCCGCGCGGTCCCTTGACGGTAACGGTCCGCGTATCCTGATTGACGGCCACCACCTGCGCCACCACGGTGACCTCGCGCCCGACCCGGCCACCGGGCTTGGCGCCTGGCTCGGATCGCTCGGCAATCTCGCGTTCCTGCATGGTCGCCGCACCACTGCCCTTCTTCAGGCTGACCGTCAGCGCCTCGTTGTACTCAACGGTGACCTTGTCTCCGACCCGCAACTGGTCGAAGTTGCGCGCCTCATCACCGACGTTCATGTCCACGACCTTGCCGGCCTGGGTCTTGAGCGTTACCTTGCGCGTCTTGGCGTCGATGGCGGTGATGGTTGCCGTCACCGTCGCGGTACCGGTTGCCGTGGTCTGACCCGCGGCACGCGTCACGTCCATCTTCATGTCTGGCTGCTGCGCATATGTCATGGTTGGCAGCCAGCACAGCAACGCCACGGGAATCACAACTCGCTTGAACAGCATAGCAATCTCCTCGTCAATGACAGACCAACCGTTCGATGTCTTCGCGCGTGCCGTCAGCCACCATGTCACGCGTTGCCTCCGCTCGGCGCGGCAGGGCCAGCGCCTGGGCCGGTGCCCTTGGCGGCCTGCTGCGCCAGCTTCTTCTTGCTTTCGCGCTCGAGCCCCCAGAAGAACAGCGGGATAAAGAAGATCGCGATCACCGTGGCGCCGAGCATGCCCCCAATCACGCCGGTACCCAGCGATTGCCGGCTGGCAGCCGAGGCACCACTGGCAATCGCCAGCGGAATGCAGCCCAGGATAAAGGCCAGCGACGTCATGATGATCGGCCGCAAGCGCAGCTTGGATGCCTTGACCGCCGCGTCATAGGCACTCAGTCCTTCCTTGACGCGCATCTCCACCGCGAACTCGAAGATCAGGATGGCGTTCTTGGCCGCCAGTGCAATCAGCACGGTCAGCCCAATCTGGAAATAGACGTCGTTCTCCATGCCACGCAACAGAATGCCGACCAGTGCCCCGAACAACGCGAACGGCACGGCCAGCAGCACCCCAAGCGGCAGCGACCACTTTTCATATTGGGCAGCCAGGATCAGGAACACCATCAGCAGTGCAAACCCGAATACCATCGCGGCCGTGGAGCCTGCCTTCTTCTCTTCATAGGCCTGCCCACTCCATGCAAAGCTGTACCCCTCCCCGAGTACTTCCGCGGCTACCGCTTCCATGGCTTGCAACGCCTGGCCAGAGCTGTAGCCCGGTGCCGCGTCACCGGTGATCTTGGCGGCCGGGAAATTGTTGAAGCGCGTCACCAGGTCGGCACCAGCCACGTAGCGCGAGTTCGTCACGGCCTTGATCGGCACCATCTCGCCACGCGCATTACGCACATAGACCTTGTCGATATCTTCCGGACGCGAGCGGTACTCGGGTTCGGCCTGCAGGATCACCTGGAACAAACGGCTGTTCTTGGGAAACTGGCTGACATAAAGCGAGCCGAACATGGTCTGCAATGCCGAGTACACCTGCTCCACCGGCACGCCCTGCGTTTCGGCGCGTTCGCGGTCAAGGTCCACCAGCAGTTGCCGCGACCGTGTATTGATGGTGGTACTGACACCGCGCAGTTCAGGCCGCTGCCGCGCCTTGGCGATGAACGCGCGCGTGCGCTCCTCTAGCTGCTGATAGGTGCCGTCACCGGTACTCTGTAGCCAGAACTCGAAGCCACCGGTGGTGCCAAGACCAGGAATCGAAGGGGGATTGACCGGTATCACCAATCCTTCGCGATAGGTCGAGAATTCCTGGTTGGCCTTGGCAATCAGGTCCGCCGCGCTCTCGCCCTTGCCACGTTCGTGGAAGCCCTTGAGCGTGATGAACAGCGTGCCCGCGTTGGACTTGTTCTGCGAATCGATCAGGCTGAAGCCATCGGGCACGGCCACCGACTTTACGCCCGGCTGCTTCTCGAACCACTCCGCGGCGCGGCCGGACAGTGCTCCCGTGCGATCCAGGCTGGCCGCGTCGGGCAGGATCACCGCACCAAGCAGGTAGCCCTGGTCTTCCACCGGCAGGAATGACGACGGAATACGCACGAACATCAGCACACTGACCGCGATCAGCGCGGCCACCAGGGCCACCGAGATCACCGTGCGCCGGATCACGGCCTGCACGACCGAGCCATAGCCCTCCACCAGCCGGTCGAAACTGCGGTTGAACCAGCGGAAGAAACGGTTCTTCTCATGGCTGCCCGGCTTGAGCAGGATGGCGGCCAGCGCCGGCGACAACGTCAGCGCCACCACCCCCGACAGCAGCACCGAAACCGCCAGCGTAATGGCGAACTGCTTGTAGAGCTGGCCCGTGATGCCGGACAGGAACGCCACCGGAATGAACACGGCCAGCAACACCAGCACGATGGCGATCACCGGCCCGCCCACTTCGTCCATGGCGGCCTTGGCGGCCTCCTTGGGCGGCATGTGGAATTCCATCATGTTCCGCTCGACGTTCTCGATCACCACGATGGCATCGTCCACCACGATACCGATCGCCAGCACCATGCCAAACAGCGTAAGCATGTTGACTGAAAAGCCAAACGCGGCCATGGCCGTGAAGGTGCCGATAATCGACACCGGCACCGCCAGGATCGGCACCAGCGTGGCCCGGAAGCTCTGCAGGAACAGGTACACCACCAGGATCACGAGGATCACCGCGTCGCGCAACGTGTGCACCACCTCGTTGATCGATTCCTGCACGAACTCGGTGGTGTCGAGCGCGATGTCATATTCAAGCCCCGGCGGAAACGTCTTCTTGGCCTCGGCCAGCGACTTCCTGACCGCCTGTGCCACGGCCAACGCATTCGCACCCGGCTGCTGATACACGGCCAGCAACGTGGCGGTCTTGCCCTTGTAGCGGCTGCGCAGCGAATAGTCCTTGGACCCGAGCTCGGCGCGGCCAACGTCCTTGAGCCGCACCAGCGCCGCATCGCCCGATGCCGCGCGCAGGATGATGTTCTCGAACTCCTTCGGCTCCGTCATGCGGCCCTTGGTGGTCACCGGAAAGGTCTGCTTGACCGGCCCCGAGGTCGGCGCCTGGCCAATCCGGCCGGCCGAGAACTGCTCGTTCTGGTTCGACACCGCGTTCTTGACATCCTCGGCCGTGATGCTGAGCTGCGCCATGCGATCCGGCTTCAGCCAGATGCGCATTGCATAGTCCGGCGTGCCAAAGATGGCAGACTGGTTGGCACCCGGAATCCGCTTGAGCGCGTCGAGGATATAGATGCTGGTGTAGTTGTCGACAAAGGTTTGCGCGTAGCTGTTGTCGGGCGAGTAGACGGCAATCACCATCATGAACGCCTGCGAGCGCTTTTCCACCGTGACGCCCTGCCGGGTCACCGCATCAGGCAGGGTTGGCAACGCCAGATTGACGCGATTCTGCACGTCGACCTGCGCCAGTGACGGGTCGGTGCCGATCTCGAAGTAGGTCGTCAGTGTCATCGCGCCAGTGGAGGAACTGGTGGACGACATGTAAAGCATGTTGTCCGCGCCATTGACCTGCTGCTCGATCGGTGCGGCCACGTTTTGCGCCACCACTTCGGAGCTGGCACCCGGGTATGTCGTGGAAACCGTGATGCTGGGCGGCGTGATATCGGGAAACTGCGCAACTGGCAGATTGAACATCGCCACCAGCCCGCCCACCACGATGATGATCGACAGCACCGACGCAAAGATCGGACGGTCGATAAAGAAGTGCGACAGCTTCATGACGCCGTCCCCTTGGCGGCGTCAGGCTTGGCTGGTCCCGCAGGCGGCTGGGTGCCCGGCGCCGCAGGCGGCGGACCGTCCGTGGCCTGTCGTGGCGGGGCATCCACGGGCTTGACCGGTGCGCCAGGTGCCAGGCGCACCGACCCGTCGACGATGACCGTGTCGCCCTCACGCAGGCCCGAGCGGATTACCCAGTTGCCTTGTGACCATTCGCCCACATCGACCACACGCGACTCGGCCTTGTTGTCCTTGCCCACGATCCAGACCGACTGGCCGCGCTGGCCCTGCACCACGGCTTCCTGCGGCACGGTAATGGCTTTGGTGCGCATGGCGCCGATCAGCCGCACCCGCACGAACTGGCCTGGTCGCAGCGTTCCCTCGGCGTTTGGCAACTCGGCGCGAACCAGATAGGTACCGGTCTCGGAGTTGAACGATGCATCGGCAAACGCGATGCGGCCGCGCCGCGGATATACGCTGCCATCCGCCAGCACGATCTCGACTTCCAGTGCGCCACGCTCCGGCATCTTCAGCGCACCGGATGCGGTCTGCGACTGGTGCTGCAGCACCTCGTTCTCTGACAGGCTGAAGTTGACCCAGATCGGGTCGAGCTTGGCCACGTAGGTGAGCAGACTGTTGGAGGCATCGATATACGAGCCCACCTGCTTCTTGGCGTAGCTGGACAGGCCACTGACGGGCGCCGAGATTGTCGTATAGCCGAGGTTCAGCCGGGCATTGGTCACATTGGCTTTGGCCTGCTCTACCGCCGCGGCCGCAGCCTGCTCATTGCCGGTGGCATCGTCGAGGTCCTTCTGGCTCAACGCGTTTCTGGCCGCCAGCGGACGCACGCGCCCCAGGTTGGCGCGCGCCGTGGTCAGCCGCGCCTGCTGCTGGGCCAGTTCGGCCTGCGCGGCATCGAGTGCCGCCCTGAATGGCTTCTGGTCCATGCGGAACATGACCTCGCCGGCCTTGACGAGCGAGCCCTCGGTGTACAGGCGCTGCTCCAGGAAGCCATTGACGCGCGCACGAATTTCCACCTGTTGCGAGCTCTGCGTCTCGCCCACGAACTCGAAGATCAGCGGCACGTCGTGCAATGCCACCTTGACCACCCCTACTTCGGTGACCGGCGGTGCGGCCGGCCCCTTGGCTTCCTGCTTGTTGCATCCACCCAACGCCAGTGCGGCCAGAACCAGCAACGCGCACCGCCTGCCCAGGGTTTCCAGACCGCTAGCCATCGCATCCCTCCCCGCCACGCTCCAGCCGGCCGCCGCGCGCCGGAGCCAATTACGTTAGCTGAAGCGCTCTCTCAAAATCAGGGCATTGATCTTGTGGCCGTTCCAGAACACACCATGGATGCGCGGTACAAGCCGTTGCAATGTCGCTAGGTCGACCGTACGGAATGTCAACGTCACCGACGGCCGCGTGCCGTCGCCCTCCTGCCGCTCGTATTCGTCGTAGGGTGGAAAGCCATAGCGGGTCACGAAGTCCTTGACCTGGTCCTCGGTGGTGTCCGGATGGAGGTTGGAAAGCATCAAGAGCGTCATATGCCGGTCCCCTTTACGACTGCCGGGCCTTGCATGCGGCACGGCGTCGGCAAGTCGTCCTGCTAACAGTGTGTCTTCTTCGGCCCGAATGGCAATTGGACCAAGGACCAAAGCCACGCCGGAAGGGCTAGGGCATCACGCTGCGCACGAGGTCGACCAGTTGCGTGGCATTGAACGGCTTGCGCAGATAGCCGATGGCCCCGGCGGACAACGCCTTGTCACGCGCCTCGGGCACGTCGTGTGCCGTAATGAAGATCAGCGCCAGCGGAATGCCGGACAGTTGCTGCTGCACTTCCAGTCCATCCACGCCCGGCATGCAGACGTCCAGTATCACGCAAGCTGGCTGATAGGCCGGCTGCGCATGCATGCGGTCGAGAAAGTCGATGCCGCTGGTAAACGTGTCCACCGTGATGCCCGCCGCGCGCAGAAGCCTTGAAATGGCACGCGCCACCGATGCGTCATCGTCGACAACCACCACGAATTGTCCGATAGCTCCCATACGCAGGCGTCGCTGGACCGAAGGTAAGCATGTATTACCCTAGGCTACGAGACGCGGGCCACCGGCGATATTGGCCCATGGTCCAGCCGTGGCGCGATGCGCGCGGCCGTTTCAGGCGCGTGGTCCGGCGGTCATACCCATGCGGTCGGCAATGCGGACCAGCGCCGGCAGGGAGTCGACTTCCAGCTTCTGCATGACGTGGGCCCGATGCACCTTGATGGTCTTCTCCACGGTGCCGAGTTGGCTGGCCACCTGCTTGTTACGGAATCCCGTGACGATCCACGCCAGCACTTCACGTTCGCGCGGTGTGAGCCGCTCCACCTTCTGCCGCATGTCCCGCAGTTCGCGCGCCTGTGCAAACTGCTGCAACGCGCATTCGCACGCCCTGTCCACCGCGAGCAGCAGTTGCGCATCCGGGACCGGCTTCTGCAGGAAGTCGATGGCACCTGCCTGCAGGGTCTGCACGGCCTTTGCCACGTCCGCATGGCCGGTCAGGATGATGACCGGAATCCTGCTGCACAACGCCTGTTGCAGGGCAATGCCATCCATCTCCGGCATCTGCAGATCGAGCACCGCGCAGCCGGGACTGCCCTCGAGGTCGACCTCATCGATAAATTGCCGCGCCGAGGCAAACCCGGCCGTGAGGTAGCCGTGCGCACCCAGTAGCCGGCCCAGCGCGCGGCGCACACTATCGTCATCGTCGACGATGTAGACATTGACCTTTGTCGCAGGCATGGCGCCTCACCTCCTGAATGATCCGGTGCGCAGCCTGCTGGCGGCCGCTGCCGGCACCGGATGATGCGCGGAAGCCGAAGCCTCGATACGCAACTGGCATTCGAATGTCATGCCCTGGTCACCATTCCGGATTGCCAGGATGCGGCCGCCATTACGCTCCATCAACGCCCGGCTGAATGACAGCCCCAGCCCCATCCCATTGGGTTTTGATGAATAGAATGGCCGGAAGATGTTGCCTAGATCGGCGTCGGACACACCGCATCCGTTGTCTCGCACCGATACTCTTATGGACCCGTCCCTTTCCCTTGCCGTTACCGAAACATTCCGTTCACCAGTTGCCTGCGATACCTCGACGGCATCGAGCGCATTGACCAGCAGGTTGAGCAATACCAGCTGGATTTCGATCGGATCGCCCACTACGCGCGGCAGCAACGGATCAGCCATGCCATGTACCGTGGCGCCGCGAGCCTTGGCGTTGTCCTGCACCAGTTCCAGTGCCCGCGTTATCACGTCCCCGATATGGAACGGCACGCAGCGCGGCGCCTCGCCGCGTATCAACGCACGCACGCCGCGCACGATATCGCTGGCGCGCGAGGCATCGTTCACGATGTCGTCGAGGATTTCGCGGATCTCCGCCTGCTCGAGCCTGCCCGACATCAGGTACTCGCGCGCTGCCTGCGCATTGCTGGTGATCGCGGTCAACGGCTGGTTGAGTTCGTGCGCCAGCGATCCGGCCAGCTCCGCCATGCCGGGGCGGCTGGCGATATCAGGCAACGGACTTGCATTGGCTACGCGCGTCGCGACATCGTTAGCATGTCGCCGGCCGGTGCCGGACCTGAACAGCGTGGCCAGCGTGAAGCCGATCGACATGCCCGCCAGCAGCATGGGAATCCATTTCATGACAGCGTGGCAGCGCGATTCAGATATCGAGCTTGCCGATCTTGGTACCTTCCAGCGAAAGGTTGGCCATGATGCCGGCATTGGTCAGCACGAAGGCAATGATCGGCGCGCGCGCGGTATTGGTATCGATCTGGCCATTGGCGCCAATCGTGGCAAGCGCCACCGATCCATCCACGCCCGCGGTCCAGCCCTTGCTGTCCTGGAATTTCTTGAGCGCATCGTCGGTCATGAACAGCATGACCAGCGCCTTCGACTGGGCGCCGGCCAGCAGGCCAAACGATGCCGTGGTGGTCCGGTAGTACGCCACCGACGCGTTGTTCACGCGCAGCGCCCCCTCGCCGTATTCCGCGCCTACGATAAAGCCGCCCGCCAGGATCTTCGGGAACACCAGCACGCCCTTGGCCTGCTGCGTGAGCGACTGTGCAGAGCTGGCGGAAGCAAACAGCTTGCTCAGCGTGCCGTCCACGCCTGCGTCGATTTCACGTCGCTTGGCTGCCGCATCGCTGCCGGAAGTATTGGTGGTGCAGGCAATCAGCGCTGGCGCCAGTGCCAGCGAAGGCAGGAACATGAACAGCCGTCGATTCATGATGGTCTCCCTGGGCGTGCGGGAGCAGGCCAAGGGAGTTGGCGCTAATACGAGCTTGCAGCGCGCGACAAATCGATGACGCGCGGCGGCATTTCTCGATAAGGCGTCCCTGTGCGCTTACCCCACGCAAATGCGACTGAGTCTTCTTCTATTTCGTTGATGATTGGTACGATGGTTGGTGCCATACCAAGTTAGGTCGGTGTCTTAATGATTGCAATCTTTACTTCCCGAAGTTCAAAAAAATAAATCGCGTTGAAAATTGCATATCGCGTTTATCGGCCGCAAATCGGCCGCCTATCGGTCCAAAGCGCCATTCTTATCTGATTGCTTAATTTCGCAATGCGCAGATCGCGATACTTGCGCAACGTGCAATATTTGCAATCCGACAGCCTATCGTGCATCCGCCGCGAGCGGTTGCTGCAGGTCGGCGGACACCTTGTTCCAGCCCGGACCCGGGTCGAACGTATCGATCGCCGCGGCGCGTGCCCCGGTGTCGCGCCCCAGATCGCGCTCGTAAACCTGGCCATCGTGGCTGACCATGAAGCTCTTGATGCCGCTGTCGCCATAGCGCACAGGCCACGCCAGCACGGCGAATCCACCGAACAGCTTGCCATTGACCAGATAGGTATATTTACCGCCGGGCGCGGCCGCGCCTTGCGAAGTCAGCAGTTTGTAGCGATAGCCGTTATAGCCGTCCGTGGTCATGTGCTGGCCTACCGCATTGATAAATGCGGGCCCTAGCGGGCTTTCCGCTTCACCGGGTCGGGTCGGCCAATAGAGTCCGTCCTGCTTGCCTGGCGAGCTGACCAGTTTGCGCGCATAAACCAGCAGGCCATTGCCCTCGTGATTGCCGAGCGCGTATTCATGTTGCGCATCGTAGATGGCAAGCATGGTCTGGATGGTCGACAGTTCGTTCCTGCCAATGCGCCGCAGCCGGATTTCGGTGATACCCGCCGCAGTATCGAAATGCCATCGCCCATTGGACTTCACCAATGGTATGGGTAACGTCCAGCCATCGTTGCCCACGGCAATACGGGCATGGCCGTCGTCCTGCGTCTTGACGCCATGCGACTGGCTCCACGCGGCCAGGAACCGGTAACGCAGATCCGCTCCCAGCGGTGGGACCATACGCCGCGCCGACGGTCCCAGCAGTGCATCGATTGCCGTGTCGTTGCTGGTGGCCACGGCATCGCCAAATGCATTCATGGCAGCCTCGGGCGTGTCGAACGTCTTCTGCGCCCGCGCGGCCGAGACCAGTCCAGCGCATAGCGCGAGCGGCAGGACAGCGCGTGCGATGCGTATCCGCGATTTAGCTGTCAGCATGCCAGTCACCTTCCCTTGTCATCACGCCCGCCCGCTTACCGACGTCCACCACGGCCTCCGCCGCCACCGAAGCCACCGCCGCCACGGCCACCACCACCGCCGCCGAAGCCACCTCCGCCACCACCGCCGCGCTGCGCCGCGCCATGTCCTCCGCCAAAGCCCCCACCGCTCGAGCTGGCACGCCCGCGATCGAAATCGCGTTGCGACGCGCCTCCACCGCCGCCAACGCCCTGGAACGCATTGTCACGCCCGCCACCGTAGTTGGTGCGACTGGCACCACCACCGCGGTCTGCGCCACCAGCAGAGCGGTCGCTCACCCCGGCACGGTCGGCGCCACCGCGCTCGGTACCCAGGCGGTCGCCCGAGCGGTCTGCAGCACCGCCAGCGCTGCGATCACCGGCGCGATCACCGCCGCGATTGCCGGCACGGTCTGCGGAGCGGTCCCCTGCACGATCCCCGGCCCGATCCCCTGCGCGGTCACCCGCACGATCACCCGCACGGTCGCCGCCGCGGTTGTCGCCACGGTCGCCGGCACCCTCGCGCCCACGGAAATCGTTACGACGATCCGCGCCACCAACGTTGTTGCCGAATTTCTCGCGCGTGGCGTTGTCCCGGTAGGCCACACCCTTGCGGTGCGATGCATCGTGCTTCCACTTGCCGCCTTCCACCTTGGTGCGGTCGAAGTTACGGTCAATATTGGTGGCACGATTGACATTGATATTCACGTCGCCACCGCCCCAGTTGCAGTTCCCGAAGATGGCGCCCGCCGCGGCCAGGCCAACGCCCCACGCCAGGCCGGTCATCAGCGCGGCGCCCGGGTAGTACGCCGGATAGGGCGGCCAGTAATATGGCGGATACGACGGATAGCCCCAGCTGCCATAGACCACGGTCGGGTTGTACGCCGGCACGTAGATTACCTGCGGATTGGCCGGTTCAATGACGATGGTCTGCTGGGTGGTCGACCCCTGCGCCGGAGGCTGGACCACCACCTTCTGCTGCTCGTTCGACTTGAGGTTGCCCGACTGCTGGGCCTTGGCGCGCAACCGTTGGACCGCGGCCAACACGTCTTTCTCCTGCGCCAGGAATGCGTCGCCAAGCTTCTGGGTCCAGTCGAGCTTGTCGTTCATCGGCTCCAGAGCCTGCGGAAACGCTACCAGCGACTTCACGCTGACATCCCAAGGCTGGTCCTGTACTGCCTTGACCGCGGCATCGCCCTTGAGATTCGGATTGGCTTTCAGCCAGCGCGCCGCCTGCACGATCTCCAGCGGATAGGTCGACGCCATCAGTACCTGCGACAGCACGGAGTCCGGGTAGAGCGCAATGGGAGCTACCAGCGCCTCGATTTCTTCCGGCTTGAAGGTCGGTGCCTGGCTCGGCGCGGACTGCGCCATGGCGTTGCCGATTCCGAACAGGAAACAGGCAAGCATCCAGACTCCGATGCATCGCATGCGACGCACGCTAACAGCCATCATGGCGCCCCTCCCGCAAATGGTGCCGGCTGCCTCCCCTCGCCGGCATCCTGCAGAACATATAGATGGCGGATGCATTACCCGCAATGGAACCTTGGTCCAATACGCGCCTGCGTCCCGCGCGCGTACGCTAGCCAGCATTGCAGACCGCTACCGGTAGCCCCGGCCGACCCCATGGGCCGCGTGACATCATCAGGAACCCGCATTGCCTGCCGGGCATGCCTGTGCGCCATGCTGCTGTCGACTGGCGCTGTACCTGCCTGCGCGCAGGGCACGCCGGATTTCCAGGTACTGTTCGGTCCCGCAGTGCAGCGTCAGGCCAATGCGGTACTGACGCTGATGAGCTTCTCCGTGGTACCTGACCTGGCGTCGAGCTCACTGTCGATCAGCGACACGCAAACTGCAAACCCCGGCATCATCATGTCGCAGCTCGGTGGCGGATTCACGATCAGCAAGTCGTTTCCGCTCTATCTGGAGGGCGCGATCGCCTATAGCCGCTACGACCCGACCTTCGTGGCATCGAACGGCACCGATTCGCGCGCGATACCCACGCGCTGGAACACGGTGACAGGCACCATCGGCATTGGCTGGGACTTTCCATTGACCGAGGACCGGGAGCTGGTGATCCGGCCGATCCTCAATGCCTCTCTTGGCAACGTCTCCAGCGACTTGCGGCTGGCACAGGGTTTTGTCAATCGCAAGACCGACCGTACGATCAACTTCCTCGACGGCGGCTCGCTTAACGCGTATGGACTAGGCGGATCGCTGATGCTCGACTGGGAACACTATCGCCCGGAGCACGATATCGACGTGGAACTGCGCTATACGCATATCCACTTGCAGAGCTTTGGCGGATCGTCGGATGCAGTACAAGGAACCGCCACCGCGCAAACCGCCAACCTGTATGCACGCTGGCGCGCGCCGACCGGTCTCTACGCACTCGACCGGCCGGTACGCTATGTCCTGGAGCTATCCCATTCGCATTACCTTGGCGCACAGGCCGGCGCGCTCGGCTTCAACTACCTGACCACGCTGGGCCTGGGACTGGAACTCGATACCAGTGCCCACGAGGTGTTCGTCTCTCGCGTACGCGCGGTGGTGCGCTACGTGTTCGGCAACAACGTGTCAGGCGTTTCGCTTGGCCTCGCGGCAAGCTTCTGAACGGAGCTTTCGCGTTACTCGTTGACCGCCAGTTCGGTCTCGGGCACTTCAAACGCAGGCTGCTTCTTGCCGCTGCGACCGCGCCACGCCGACCATGTCACACCTGCCACCAGCAAGGCGGAGATCACCACGAACGTGCAGCTGATCGGACGGTCGATAAACACCGACATATCGCCGCGCGACAACAGCAATGCCCGACGGAAGTTTTCTTCCACCATCGGTCCCAGCACAAAGCCGAGCAGGATTGGCGCCACAGAGAATTCCAGGCACATCAGCAACGCGCCAATCAGGCCGAACGCCAGCACTTCCCAGATCTGGAACAGGCTGCTCTGCGTACTGAACACGCCCACCGCAATAAAGAACATCGCGGACGGGAACAGATAGCGGTATGGCACCTGCAGCAGCTTGACCCAGACCCCGATCATTGGCACGTTCAGGATCATCAGGATCACGTTGCCAATCCAGAAGCTGGCAATCAGGCCCCAGAAGATGTCCGGATGATCGCTGATCAGCTGAGGTCCCGGGGCGATGCCCTGGATCATCAGCGCTCCCAGGATCAGCGCCATCACCGCATCGCCCGGAATGCCCAGACTCATGGTCGGGATAAAGTCCACCTGCGTCTTCGAGTGCGACGATGCTTCCGGCGATGCCACGCCCGCGATCATGCCCGTGCCGAATTTCTCCGGTGTCTTCGAGATCTTGCGTTCCAGCGCATACGCCACGAAGGTCGTGATGGTCGGGCCGGTGCCCGGCATGGCCCCGAACAGCGTACCCACGCCGGTGCCGCGCACCATCGGCCAGAAGGCCTCCTTCAACTCCGCCAGGCTCGGACGCATATCGCGGATGCGCAGCTTGGCGTTGCTGGTCACCGCCGTCATGCGATTCACGTTCAGGATGAAGTCCGCCACACCGAACAGGCCCATCGCGATGGCCACCAGTTCCAGGCCATCGCTGAGTTCGGGAATGCCCAGCGCGAAGCGGAACGTACCGGTGTTGACGTCGGTACCCACCACGCCGCACAGCAGGCCGAACAGCGTCATGGCCACGCCCTTGAGCGGCGATCCGCGCGACATCGTCGACCCGGCCAGCAAGCCCAGCAGCATGATCGAGAAGATCTCGGCCGGCCCGAACTTGAACGCGATGGCGGTCAGCAGTGGCGACGCGAAGATCATCACCAGGATGCCCACCGACGCGGCAAAGAACGAGCAGATCATGGTGATGCCGAGTGCGGTGCCGCCCTTGCCGGCACGCGTCATCGGATACCCGTCGAGACAGGTCACCGCGTGCGGCGGATGCGACGGCAGGTTCAGCAGGATGGCGCCAATCGCGCCGCCGTACTGCGAACCATAGAAGATGCCGGCCAGCATCAGGATTGCCGGCACCGGGTGCATCACGTAGGTCAGCGGCAGCAGGATGGAAATGGCCGACAGCGCGCCCATGCCGGGCAGCACGCCAATCAGGTTGCCGACCAGAACGCCAAAAAACGACCACATCAGGTTGGACCCCTGGAAGGCTACGCCAAAGCCGAACCAGAGATCATGCAAGGCACTTGAAACCATGATACTTACGCTCCCCAGGCAAACAGCGGCAACTGCAACTGCAGCAACCACGAGAACACCACTGCCGCGATCACGCACATCGCAATTGCCAGGCAAATTGCCTGCTTGATGCTGTTGCTGCGGTCACCAAGTGCCGAAATGAAAACGATGGCGAAGGTAGCGGGGATCATGCCGCCGTACTTGCCGAACAGAAGGAATGAGAGCGTGCCCAGCACGATGCAGACCGTGCCACGCAGGTCGGGCGCTTTATGGCTGTGTCCGTGGCCTGCCGATGGCGGTTGCGCCGCCGGTTCGCCACGCGCGGAAACAGCAATCAGCACCCCCACGAAGGCCAGCAACGCACCAACGGAAACCGGAAAGAAGCCCGGCCCCATATGGCTGAGGGTGCCGGTGTGGTACTGCAGGCCCGCCGCCACCGCGGCCAACCCGACCAGCACCATCAGCGCGCCGCCGTAGTAGTCTTTCTTGAAACGGTGAGTCTGGCTCATTGGTCAGTCCTCCCGTGGCGATGCAGCGCAGGCTGCGATGCGGCACGATGCGCCATCCACTGGCAAGTGCCTGTACGTCGATCAAACATCGGTGTCTCCTCCGTTGCCCCGCACTATCGGGTCAGAGGGACTCTACAAACGACGTCTTCCAAGGGCCTTTCATGCGCCTTGCATTTTCCTTACGTTTTACATCACGTTGTGATGCATTGGATTCTGCAGCGGAAAAACCGGGGGAAATCCCTGAAAAGACAGACAAGATCCCTTGCGCCTGCATGTCTGATGCATTCAGACACAATCCACCCGCTCATTCACGCGGCCATCCACGCTTGAGGGATGCGCGCGTGCTACACGCCCATCACACGCAGTCCAAGCAGTACAACCACCGAAATGCCGAGCAGCAGAACCAGCGCCTGCCAGAAGCGCAGCGGGTTGCGTTCCAGTAGCGGCGGCGTCTGGCGCTGCCAGAACGCCTGGTCCGGCCGGCGCAGCGCCTCGACGAACTCCGACAAGGCCTCGTGCCGCTGGGCGGGATTGGGATGCAAGGCCTTGCGCAATGCATCATCGACCCATGCCGGCAGTTCGGGGCGTCGCTCGCGCAGCGGCACATAGCGCAGGCGCCGCAGGTCGGCGCGGTCGCGCACCTGGGTCACCTGCAATCCGTACGGCAGCTTCCCCGTCAGCATCTGGTATGCCAGCGTTGCCAGCGAATACAGGTCTGACGCCGCGCTGCCACCGTCCCCGACGAAATACTCGGGCGCGGCGTATTGCAAGGTGCCCACTGGCGCGCTGGCCCGCGCATCGCGCGTGCCTTCGGCGAGTCCCGCCACGTGGACGGTTCCGAAGTCCATGATCTTGACGGTTCCCGACCGGTCGATCATCACGTTCTCGGGCCGCAGGTCCTGATGCAGCATCTCGCGCCGGTGGAACGCCTGCAGCCCGCTCGCCAGTTGCGCCACGATCACGCGTACGGCATCGAGGTCCGGCAATGGATGATCGATCATCCATTGCGCGAGCGTCTGCCCCTCCACGTACTCCATCGCCACGAACAGATGACTGCGCGGACGCTCGACCTCATAGGGCCGGAGTACGTGCTGGTTGTCGATGCGACGGGCTACCCATTCTTCAAGCAGGAAACCATCGAGGTGCGCGGCATCATGGTGGCGGTCAACCGCCGGCGTCTTCAGCACCACGAACCGTCCGTTGCTGTCGTCGACCGCCAGGTGCACATGGCTGCGCGCACTGGCATGCAGTTCCCTGACCACCGTATAGCCTTCGAAGCGCATGCGCGGCACCAGCGGCGGCGGCAGCGCGAGTTGCGCCGCTTGTGCGAGCGTGCGCTGTGCATCGGGGGCCGGCAGCCCGTCGACCCGCGCGATCTGCAGCGTCGCGTTGTCAGGGCTGCCACGCTCCAGCGCGGTCTGCACCAGCGCTTGCGCGGCGCGGTTCAGGTCGCCGTCGCAAGCGGCCAGCGCATGGTGGACATCGCCGGCTTCCAGGTGCTCATAGGCACCATCGGTAGCCAGGAGGTAGACCTCGCCGGCTTCGACGCCCCAGGACCGATAGTCGATCTCGATGGACGACCCGGCTCCCAGCGCACGGCCCAGGTACGACTCCGACGCCGATACATGCACGCGATGATCGTCGGTCAGTTGTTCGAGTTTGTGGGGATGCAGCCGGTAGACACGCGCATCGCCAACGTGCAGCAGATGGGCTTCCCTGGCCTTGAAGATCAGCGCACTGAACGTGCAGACGTAGCCGCGGTCGCGGTCGAAGCGGGCGTCACTACGCCGGGTCTGCGCATACAGCCATGAGTTGGTCGCGGCCAGCACGCGCTGCGCCGCGCGCCGCACGGTCCAGGCGTCGGATGTGCAGTAATAGTCTTCCAGGAACGTCCGTACGGCCGCCGCGCTGGCCACCTGGCTTACCGCGCTGGTGCTGATGCCGTCGGCCAGCGCCAGCGCGATGCCCTTGTGGATGCGCTGCTGCCCGGCGGGCAGCGTCGCGCCATGGAAATCCTGGTTGACAGGTTTGCGGCCCGCCTCCGAGTGCTGGCCTATGCTGACATCGAGCCCGCCGCTCATGGCAGGACAGGATCAGCCCACCGCGCGCTTGGGCGCCGTCTTGTAGTGCGTGCTGTACAGCGTCGCGCCAACGAACGTCAGGCCGCCCACCACATTGCCCAGCACGGTCGGGATCTCGTTCCAGATCAGGTAGTCCATGATCGTGAAGTTGCCGCCCAGCATCAGGCCCGACGGGAACAGGAACATGTTCACGATCGAATGCTCGAAGCCCATGTAGAAGAACAGCATGATCGGCATCCACATGCCAATGACCTTGCCCGATACCGAGGTCGACATCATCGCGGCCACCACGCCCGTGGATACCATCCAGTTGCACATCACGGCGCGGATGAACAGCGTCAGCATGCCCGCCGCGCCGTGCGCCGCGTAGCCAACCGTGCGGCCTTCACCAATATGGCCGATCTTTTGCCCAACGATATTGGGCGCCTCGGAAAAGCCGAAGGTGAAGATGATGGCCATGAAGAGTGCCACGGTGATGGCGCCGGCGAAGTTGCCGCAGAAAACCAGGCCCCAGTTGCGCATCACGCCGCCCCAGGTGGCGCCCGGGCGCCGGTCCATCACGGCCAGCGGCGCCAGGGTGAACACGCCGGTCAGCAGGTCGAAGCCCAGCAGGTACAGCATGCAGAAGCCCACCGGGAACAGCAGCGCGCCGACCAGCGCATTGCCGGTGTTCACGGTGATGGTCACGGCGAATGCCGCGGATAGCGCAAGAATGGCACCAGCCATATACGAGCGGATCAGCGTGTCGCGCGTCGACATCAGCAGCTTCGACTCTCCGGCATCGACCATCTTGGTCACGAACTCGGCAGGGGCGAGATAGGCCATGGGGAAGGTTCCTCAATGTTTTCTTCGTTGGACGGACGAAAAAAAACGACGTCGTTCCCTGCGCGGCACAAACGGGCATGCCGCACGGGGAGGACGTCGTTATCCTGGTTCCTGATCTTCTCGCACGATCCATGCCCGAGGTCTGGCCGCCCTCGCCACGCCGCCCGCCCCTTTCACGGTGCAAATCAAGCCCGCTTTTGGTGCAAAGCACAATACGCAGTCAATCCTGGTGCGATGGTCCCGGCGCTGGCGCTGCAATCTCGGGCAACGCCAGCGTGGCTTCAGCGATATCGATGAGGCGGCGATTGTTGTCCATCGCGGCTTTCTGCAAGACGCGGAACGCGGCTTCCTCGCCAAGTCCGGTACGCGCCATCAGCGCGTTCTTGGCGCGCTCGATGACCTTGCGCTCGGCCAACGCGCGCCGCGCGGCATCGAGTTCCACCTCGGTGCGGGCCAGGCGCGTCGATTGCTGCTCCAGCAAGCCCTTCAGCGATGACACCGTGGCGGCGTCGACACTGCCTGGCGCATTCGAACCGTCGGGCATGCCGGGCAATACCGGCGCTGCGTCCGGGTGCCCCTCGGCATCGAAGAACCGTTCGACCGCATGGGTATGCGGGGGCGGATTGTCCAGCAAGCGACGCAACAGCCCCGCGGAATCCTGCAGGTCCGCCTGCGACGATGCGATTTCCGCCTCGCAGGCCGCTCGCAAGCTTTTGACGAGTTGCATCTGTAGCGTCCACATACCGGCAATCACCTTGCTGCAGACCTCGAACCATGTTTCGCTGGACTCGGTATCGAGCGCGCCGCCGGGCTGCGCGGTCAGCAAGGTGCGACGCATCTGCTCCAGGGCAACTACGTCTTCGCTGAGCGCCTGACGTCGCCACGCAGCAAGCAGCGGAGCGTCGGCAAACTTCTCGAGCACCTGGAAACTGCGCTTCTGCGCGTCGACCAGATGCAGTACACGCTGCTGCTGGATTTCCGTGCAGCCGCCCGACGCAAACATCTGGGCGCCCACCGCCCGCTCCTGACCGGCGGCTTCCTTGCCTTGCACCAGGTATACAAATGCCACCAGCGGCCGCGAGATGCCCGGATACATGGCTACGTCGGCCAGATGGAAGATCAGTTCCAGCAGCGCCGCGATCAGGCGACTGAACGCGGCCACGGCCTCATACGCGGTGGTCTGGCAAAGTCCGATGCTGGCCCGCAGTGCCGTGAGCGTGGCCAGGTCCAACTGCACCCAGGCCATCAGTGACACCATGGCGGCACTGCCTTTCTGCCCCGGCTCCAGTTGCCTGGCAAAGCTCTCGCCAAGGTGCAACTCGATGCGCATGGCCTCGGCCATGGCCGACTCGCGCTCCGCGGCAAGCCGCTGGCCGTGCGACGCAAGGAAAGCGCTGCTCGCACCCCGCTCACGCTGCAACGCGTGAATCAACTGGCCGATCAGATCCGCCAGTTCCACGCGGCTGGCCATCAGGCGCACGGCCTCGATTTCGAGTTGCTTGGCGTGGAGAACGAGTTGCGAGGCGGACAGGGACATCGTGGACAGGAAATGCGGGGGATGCATCTTTCCTGCAATCTTTGTGCCATGGTCGGCATGCCACTGGGATACTTAAAGACTAGACCCCGTCGGCGCCGCCGCCCAGTACGCGGTATAGCGTCACCAGGTTGTCCTGCCACGTCAGCCGCAGCGTGACCAGGTCTTGCTGGGCGGCGTACAGCGACCGTTGTGCCACCAGCACGTTGAGGTAACTGTCCACTCCCTTGCGATAGCGCGCCAGCGACAGGTCATAGGTTGCCTGGTAGGCATCCGTCAGCGACTGTTGCGCGGCCAGCCGTTCGTCGATGGTGCCGCGGGTGGCCAGCGCATCGGCGACTTCCTTGAAGGCGGTCTGGATGGCCTTTTGATAGTTGGCCACTTCGATGCGCTCGCTGACCTTTGCGGCATCGAGGTTGGCGCGGTTCGCCCCGCCATCGAACAACGGCAAGCTGACCGAGGGCGCGAATGCCCATGCGCCCGAGCCGGCCTTGAACAGTCCGGACAACTCGCCGCTGGCAGTGCCGGCGCTGGCGGTCAGCGTGATGCGCGGAAACAGCGCCGCGCGCGCCGCGCCGATATTGGCATTGGCGGCCCGCAGCGTGTGCTCGGCTTCGCGTACGTCGGGACGGTCCAGCAGCGCGTCGGAGGAAATTCCTGCCGACACCTCGCGGACCACGCCCGCCGTCAGGTCGGCCATCGGCGCGATGTCATCGGGAATCGTGGTTCCCAGCAACAGTGCCAGCGCGTTGCGGTCCTGCGCCACCTGCGCCGTGTAGCGCGCCACATCCACACGGGCGCTGTCCACGCTGGTCTGGGCCTGCTTGAGGTCCAACGCCGATGCAGCACCCAGTTCGAAACTGCGCTTGGTGATGGCATACGTGCCACGTTGCGCGTCCAGCGTATCCTGCGCCAGCTTGCGCAGCGTGACGTCGCTGCTCCACGTCAGATACGCGGTGGCAACTTCCGACACCAGCGTGATCTGCGCCGCGCGCCGCGCTTCCTCGGTTCCAAGATAGGTTTGCAGCGCCTGGTCGCGCAGGCTGCGCACCCTGCCAAACAGGTCCAGCTCATAGCTGGCGGCACCCACGCCAACACTGTACTGGTGCGTCGTAGCGGCCGAGGTCGCTCCCGAATAAGACGCCGGCGTGCGGGCCGCCGACTCATCCGCGGTGGCGTTGAGGGTCGGGAACAGTGCCGCGCGGTTGACCTGATATTGCGCGCGTGCCTTCTCGACATTGAGCAGACTCACGCGCAGGTCGCGGTTGTTGTCGAGTGCCAGCGCAATCAACCGCTGCAGCGTGGCATCGGTAAAGGCATCCCGCCACGGCAGATCGGCGGGCCGGGTATCGCTCGACGCCTTGGCATACGAATCGCCGGTGGGCCATGCGGTCGGCGTGGCAATGTCCGGCCGTTGGTAGGTCGGGGCCATCGTGCCGCAGCCAGCCAGTGCGGTCGCGCACGCCAGTGCAAGCGCTCCCAGGTGAAGTCGATACGTCATGTCCTTAGTCC
This sequence comes from Cupriavidus sp., assembly GCF_057315035.1. NCBI lineage: Bacteria > Pseudomonadati > Pseudomonadota > Betaproteobacteria > Burkholderiales > Burkholderiaceae > Cupriavidus > Cupriavidus sp. The sequence goes on from NZ_DBHKYV010000010.1 coordinate 146,870, forward strand.
TTGCCGCCGGATTCCAGCGCGAGCGTTGCGTCGGGTGCCGGCTTGCGGCGCGCCATGGCCGCGGTAATCGTGTGGAAGAACAGCGGCGCGTAGAAAATGCCCAGCAACGTGGCGGCCAGCATCCCGCCTGCCACGCCAGTACCCAGTGCGTTCTGGCTGCCTGCACCGGCACCGGTGCTGATGGCCAGCGGCAACACGCCAAGGATGAACGCGAACGATGTCATCAGGATCGGGCGCAAGCGCATGCGCACCGCCTGCAAAGTGGCGCTGGTCAGATCGATCCCCTGCCCGTACAACTGCTTCGCGAACTCCACGATCAGGATGGCGTTCTTGGCCGACAGGCCGATCGTGGTCAACAGCCCCACCTGGAAATAGATATCGTTGTCGAGCCCGCGCAGCGTCGCAGCCACCAAGGCCCCAAGGATGCCAAGTGGTACCACCAGCATCACCGAGAACGGAATCGACCAGCTCTCATAGAGCGCGGCCAGGCACAGGAATACGAACAGCACCGATACCGCATACAAGGCCGGCGCCTGCGAGCCTGACAACCGCTCCTGGTCGGACAAGCCGGTCCACTCGTGGCCAATGCCGTCAGGCAGCGTTTGCAAGATGCGCTCGATTGCACTCATGGCCTCGCCCGAACTCCTGCCCGGCGCGGCCTCGCCGACCACCTCGACCGACGACACGCCGTTGTAGCGCTCCAGCCGTGGTGGCCCCTGCGTCCACGATGCGGTAGCGAACGACGAGAACGGCACCATGTCGCCATCGGCATTGCGCACATACCAGTGGTCGATGTCCTCGGGCATCATGCGGCTCGACGCCATGCCCTGCACATAGACCTTCTTGACGCGCCCCTGGTGCAGGAAGTCGTTCACATATGCACCACCCCATGCCGTGGACAGCACGTCGTTGATGTCGGCCACGCTGATACCCAGCGCGCCGGCCTTGGCATGATCGATATGCAGGCTGACCTGCGGGGTGTCATCCTGGCCGTTCGGGCGCACGGCTACCAGGGCCGGGTCCTTTGCGGCGGCGGCCAGCAACGCGTCGCGCGCGGCCATCAGCTTGTCGTGCCCCAGGCCGCCGTTGTCCTTCAGTTCCAGGTCAAACCCCGTTGAATTGCCCATGCCCATCACGGCAGGCGGCACCATCGGGAATACATTGGCTTCACGGATCTTCGCGAACGCACCGCGTGCCCGCGCGGCAATCGCGGCGGCGCGCAGCGACGGCTTGTCGCGCACGCTCCAGTCCTTGAGCTGCGCAAAGATCATCGCCGTGTTCTGGCCGTTACCGCCAAAGCTGAAACCCACCACCGCGAAGGCGGATTGCACGGCGTCCTTCTCCTGCACCAGGTAGTACTGCTCCACCTGCCGGATCACTTCCAGCGTGCGGGCCTGCGTGGCACCGGCTGGCAGTTGCACCTGCGTCATCAGGATGCCCTGGTCTTCCTCTGGCAGGAACGATCCGGGCAGACGCGCCAGCAGCAATGCCATCACGATGCCCAGCGCCGCATACAGCGCAAGGTATCGGCGGCGGCGTCCCAGCATGCCGCGCACGGCGCCCTCGTAACGTACGGCACCGCGGTCGAAAGTCCGGTTGAACCAACCCAGCAGCCCACGCGATGCCGGCGCATGGCCGGGCTGGTGCGGCTTGAGCAGCGTGGCGCACAGCGCCGGTGTCAGCACCATCGCCACCACCACCGACAATGCCATCGCCGAGACGATCGTCACCGAGAACTGCCGATAGATCACGCCGGTGGAGCCGCCGAAGAACGCCATCGGCACGAACACCGCCGAGAGCACCAGGGCGATGCCGATCAGCGCGCCCGTGATCTGCGACATCGACTTGCGCGTGGCCGCCTTGGGCGGCAAGCCATCCTCGGCCATCACACGCTCGACATTCTCGACCACCACGATGGCATCGTCGACCAGCAGGCCGATGGCCAGCACCACGCCGAACATTGTCAAGGTATTGATCGAGAAACCGAGCGCCGCAAGCACGCCGAACGTACCGAGCAGCACCACCGGTACCGCAATGGTGGGGATCAGCGTGGCGCGGAAGTTCTGCAGGAACACATACATGACCAGGAAGACCAGCACGATGGCTTCGAGCAGCGTCTTCACGACCTCATGGATCGACAGCGTCACGAATGGCGTGGTGTCATACGGATAGACCGCCTTGACGCCTGCCGGCAGCGATGCCGACAGTTCACTGATCTTGGCCTTGACCGCATTCGCGGTGCTGAGCGCATTGGCGCCGGTGGCCAGCTTGATGCCCAGCCCGGTGGCCGGCTTGCCGTTGTAGCGCGACGTCGAGTCGTAGCTCTCGCTGCCAATCTCGACCTTCGCCACATCGCGCAAATGCACGGATGCGCCATCGGTCGTGGTCTTGAGCAGGATGGCTTCGAACTCCGCGGGCGTCTGCAAGCGGCTCTGTGCCGTCACGGTAGCGTTGAGCTGTTGCCCTGCCACCGACGGCGCACCACCGATCTGGCCGGCCGACACCTGGGTGTTCTGCGCTTCGATGGCCGTCTTGATATCGGCGGGCACCAGCTTGTAGCTGCGCAGCTTGTCCGGGTCCAGCCAGATCCGCATGGCGTACTGCGCGCCGAACACCTGCACATCGCCGACGCCGTCCACGCGGCTGATCGGATCCTGGATGCTCGATACCGCATAGTTCGACAGGTCGGCCTGCGACATCTTGCCGTCTTCGGAAACGAAGCCGACGATCAGCAGGAAGTTGCTCGACGACTTGGTCACCGACACGCCAAGCTGCTGCACCGTGGTGGGCAACAGCGACATGGCCAGCTGCAGCTTGTTCTGTACCTGCACCTGCGCAATATCGGGGTCGGTGCCGGCGTTGAACGTCAGGCGGATCGAGGCATTGCCAGCCGAATCGCTCGACGATGACATATAGCGCAGGTTGTCGATACCTTTCATCTTCTGCTCGACGACCTGCGTGACGCTATCCTCGATGGTCTTGGCCGAGGCACCGGGGTAGGTGGCCGCAATGCTGACCGACGGCAGCGCGATATCTGGATACTGGGCCACCGGCAGCGTGCGGATGGACAGCACGCCAGCCAGCATGATCACGATGGCGATCACCCATGCAAAGATGGGGCGGTCGATAAAGAAGCGCGACATCGTTACTGTGCCCTCCCCGCGGCTTCACGCGCCGGAGTTGCCGCGACCACGGCCGAGGCCGGGCGTGGTGCGTCGGCACTGACGGTTGCAACCGGCGTGACGGTCATGCCTTCGCGCACTTTCTGCAGGCCGTCCACGACCACGCGATCACCCGCGCCGATTCCGGCTGCAATCACCCAGTTGCCGCCTTCGCTGCGGCTCGTGTTGACCTGACGTACCTGGATGCGGTTGTCGCGATCGAGCACCATCACGGTGGGGTTGCCCTTGGCGTCGCGGCTCACACCCTTCTGCGGCACCAGCAGCGCCTTGTCGTCGACGCCCTCCTGCAACACCGCGCGCACATACATGCCGGGCAGCAGCTTGTGATCGGGGTTCGCGAATGTGGCACGCAGCGTAACCGCGCCCGTGGTCTGCTCCACCGACACGTCGGTGAACTGGAGCTTGCCGGTCTGCGCATAGGTCGTACCGTCTTCCAGCACCAGCCTGACATCGGCTCCCCCGTGCTGTACCGAACCATCCGCCAGGCGGCTGCGCAGGCGCAGCAGCTCGGCACTGGATTGCACCACGTCGACATACACCGTATCGAGCTGCTGCACCGTGGCCAGCGCCGTGGTCTGGCTGGCCGTGACCAGCGCACCGGCCGTCACGGCGGACTTGCCGATCTGGCCCGCGATCGGCGACGTGATGCGCGTGCGCTGCAGATCGATGCGGGCGCTCTGCAGCGTGGCCTCGTTGGCGATGACCTCGGCCTCATACGCTTCGAGCGAAGCCTTGGCGTCGTCGTAGTCCTGCTGGCTCACGCCCTGGATCTCGAGCAGTTCGTGGTAACGCTGCGCCTTGAGTTTGGCCGCCGCGAGCGAGGCACGCGACTTGGCCACCGCGCCGCGCGCATTGTCATAGGCGGCCTGATAGGAAGCGGCGTCGATCTGGTAAAGCACATCGCCGGCCTTGACCGTGTTGCCCTCGGTGAACAGCCGCTTCTGCACGATGCCGCCGACCTGCGGCCGCACCTCGGCCACCAGCGACGCCGAGACCCGGCCCGGCAACTCGGTCATCAAGGCGGTGCTGGCGGGCTGGATGGTAACGAAGCCCACCTCGGGCGCCGCAACGGCCGGTGCCGCGTCGTGATTACCGTTGCATCCGGCCAGCAACACCACGGCGGCCAACGCCGCAGCCGCCAGCGGTACTGCGCGTGGTGCGCGTGGTGCGTGATTGCTTGCTGTTGTCATGAATCCCTTTCCTGTAACCCGCGTCACCGCGCCTCCAAGTTGATCCCCAATGTGATCGGGAGGCGACCCCGGTTTGCGGGTAATTGGCATGTGGTCATTGTCGCGAGCGGCCTCGCGCGCAGGGGTAAGCAACCGCAAAGGAATTCGTAAAGAACCTGTAAAGCCGGCCGATCCGCGCTTGAGCGGCGGTGGAGATCACCGATAATGCGGCAGAAGGGACACGAAAAAACGGAAAAGGCGTGGAAATCCTGCTGATAGACGACGATGCGGAGCTGTGCGAGATGCTGGGCGAATACCTGGCAGGAGAAGGCTTTGCCGTCACCGCCTGCGCAAACGGCGAAGCCGGCGCGGATCTGGCGACCTCGGGCCGCTTTGTCGCGGTGCTGCTCGATATCATGCTGCCCCGCATCAGCGGCATCGACGTACTGCGCACGATCCGCACCCGAAGCACCGTGCCCGTGATCATGCTGACCGCCAAGGGCAGCGACATCGACCGCGTGATCGGATTGGAACTGGGTGCCGACGACTATGTGCCCAAGCCCTGCTACCCCCGCGAACTGGTGGCCCGGCTACGCGCGGTGTTGCGGCGCACGCAGGGCGGTGTCAACGCCGAGCGCGTGGACGAACTGGCGGCAGGGCCGGTCACGATCGTCCCGTCGCAACGGACTGCGTTCGTTGCCTCGGCGCACACGGGCTCGCAGGCGCTGGACCTTACCGTGACCGAATTCAATCTGCTCGAATACCTGGTACGCAATGTCGATCGTGCGGTGTCCAAGGACGATCTGTCGGTGCAGGTGCTGGGCCGCCCGCGGATGCAGTACGACCGCAGCCTCGACGTGCATGTGGGCAATCTACGCCAGAAGCTGACAGCCGCCGGCGCGCCCGAGTCGATGATCGCCACCGTCTGGGGCTTCGGCTACCGGCTCGATGCACAACAGGCAGACTGAACCGATGACGATGAAAACTCCGACGCCGATGCCCGTGTCGCCCTTTGCACCCCTGTCACCTATCGGCTCCATGGGCGGCCTGTTCTGGAAGATCCTGATCGGCTTCTGCCTGACCGTCACGGCCGTATCCGTCGGGCTCTGGCTGTGGTTCTCGGTGTTGCGCAACGACGCGCCGCATGTGCAGTTGATTCACGAGGTACAAATTGCGTCGTCCCATACGACGCTTGCCGCAGCCAGGGCGCTGATGGAATCGGGCGGCCAGCCCGCTATCGAGCGGTTCCGGCACGAGCTGGGTGGCCAGGGCACATTGACGTGGTCGCACGCCGCCGCGTCAGCCACCGAGGCTGGCGACGCGGTGCGCAGCCCGGATGGCCAGCTATGGCAGATCAGCTATACCCCGCCCGATGTATTGAGCCGGCTGCCGCGCGATACCGGACCACCCGCCCCGGTCATCGTGCTCTACGGGCTCTGCGGCCTGCTCTACAGCATTGCACTGGCCTGGTACCTGACCGCGCCACTGCAGCGCCTGCGCCGCGCGTTCGACCGCTTCGGCGCCGGTGATCTCGCGGTACGCACCGCGGCCGATGTGCAGGGTCGCCACGACGAAATTGCCGAGCTGTCACGCGATTTCGATGCCATGGCGGCACGGATTGCGCAGTTGATGGAAGGCCGCGAACGGCTGCTGCACGACGTCTCGCACGAACTGCGCTCGCCGCTGGCTCGCCTGCATGTTGCCGCGGGACTCGCGCGACAGGATCCCACCCGGATCGGACAATCGCTGAACCGGATCGAACGCGAAGCAGCGCGTCTGAACGAGCTCGTGTCTGGCCTGCTGACGTTGTCACGCATCGAATACGGCAGCCAGTCCGCGGCGGATCATTTCGATTTGCGGGCACTTTGCGAAGCCGTGGCCGCCGATGCCGATTTCGAAGGCTCGCACCGCGGCGTGCGTATCCGCTTCGACGCCGCAGCCAATGGCGAAGCACCGATGCATGGCAATCTGGAACTGATTCGGCGCGCGGTCGAGAACGTGGTCCGCAACGCGCTGCATGTATCCGCATCGGGACAGGAAGTCGTGGTCCGGTTCGAAGCCGACACGGCCCGGCCAGCGTACCGGATCAGCGTTGCCGATCAGGGCCCCGGGGTGCCGCCGGAACTGCTGCAGACCATGTTCGAGCCGTTCGTGCAGGCACAGGCCAACAAGGGCGGCTTCGGTCTGGGACTGTCGATCGCACAGCGTGCGATTGCCGCCCATGGTGGCACGGCAAGGGCAGCAAACCGGCCAGACGGCGGCCTTGAAGTCTGCATCGAGCTGCCGGCGGACATCGGTCCGGCTTGAAGCACCCGCCGGGCGAGTACCATAGCGGGTCCGGTGGCGCCCGACGCGCCGCCCTCCGCTGATTTCCTCGTACCATGCTGATCCAGATTCCCGACGTCCTGACCCCCGATGAAGTCCGCCATTTCCGGCAACGCCTGGAAGCATCGCCCTGGGTGGACGGACGGGTCACGGCCGGCGACCTGGCGGCGAAGTCGAAGTACAACCTCCAGTTGCCGGTCGACAGCCAGGAAGCCGTCGAACTGGGCGACCGCGTGCTGCACGCGCTGGGCCGCAGTCCGACCTATCATTCGGCAGCCCTGCCGCTGCGTGTGCTGCCGCCGATGTTCAACCGCTACGAGGGTGGCATGACGTTCGGCTCGCATGTCGACAATGCAATCCGCACCGTGCCGGGAAGCGGCGGCATGCGCATCCGTGCCGATGTTTCCAGCACCTTGTTTCTCTCTGACCCCGATGAGTACGACGGTGGCGAACTGGTGGTCAAGGACCTGTTCGGCACGCAATCGGTCAAGCTGCCGGCCGGGCATATGGTGGTCTACCCTGCGTCGTCACTGCACCATGTCACGCCGGTCACGCGCGGCTGCCGCTGGGCATCGTTCTTCTGGGCGCAGTCGATGGTCAAGGACGACGGCATGCGCGCCATGCTCTACGAACTCGATCTCGCGATCATCGACATCCGCACGCAGCTTGGCGACGACAACGCCGCGGTGCTGGCGCTGGTCAACCACTATCACAACCTGCTGCGGCGCTGGGCGGAGCTTTGATGATTCCCGCCGATACGGTATCGCTGCGCGATTACGAACGACGCTTTCACGAACGCGTCCATCCCGCCATTGCCGCATATATTGCCGGCGCCTCGGCCGACGGCATTACCCAGCGCGACAACCTTGCCGCGTTCGAGCGCATTCGCCTGATGCCGCGCACGCTGGTGGATATGTCGCAGGCATCCGCGCGTTCTGAACTGTTTGGTACTACGCTCGACTACCCGATCCTGATCGCCCCCACGGCGTATCACAAGCTGGTGCATGCGGACGGCGAACTGGCCACGGTGCACGCGGCATCGCTGACGCGTACCTGGATGACGGTCAGCACGCAGGCCAGCGTCACGCTGGAGGACATTGCGCGCACGTCCTCCACCACGCTCTGGTTCCAGCTCTATCTGCAAGCGCGGCGCGAGGATACGCTGACGCTGGTGCGACGCGCCGAACAGGCCGGTTACCGCGCCATCGTGGTGACGATCGATGCAACGGTGAACGGCATCCGCAATGCCGAACAGCGCGCCGGCTTCCGGCTGCCCGAGGGTATCAGCGCAGTCAACCTCGCCGCCTTCCCCGCGCCCGAGACAGTCGATGCCAGCCAGGGCAGCCCGGTCTTTCGCGGCATGCTGCGGCACGCGCCTACCTGGCACGACATCGCCTGGCTATGCGGAGAGACAAGGCTTCCGGTACTGGTCAAGGGCCTGCTCAATCCCGCCGATGTAAAGCCGGCACTGGACGCCGGTGTGGCCGGCATTGTCGTCTCCAACCATGGCGGCCGCACACTTGACACCGTGCCCGCCACGATCGACGCGCTGCCCGCCATTGCCCAGGCGGTGGCCGGCGCGGTGCCGATCCTGCTGGACGGCGGCATCCGGCGCGGCACCGATATCGCCAAGGCCATCGCGCTCGGCGCCCGGGCCGTACTGGTCGGCCAACCGATCCTGCATGCACTGGCGGTTGGCGGCATGCCTGGTGTCGCCCATATGCTGACCATGCTCCAGGCCGAACTGGAGGTAGCCATGGCACAGTTGGGCTGCCCGACGCTGGCGTCGTTGGACGAGGCCAGCCTGAAACGCTGATGTCTTGCTCCCCTCTCCCGCGCGCGGGAGAGGGGCTGGGGGTGAGGGCCGGCGGCTCAAGCCGAGACAGGTCGCAATTTGAACCTCATGCCCTCACCCCCACCCCTCTCCCATTTCATGGGAGAGGGGAGCGCATAACAACGGTGATCGGTACGTCTACAATGTCCAGACCTCGACCTTTCCACCGGCTTTTATGAAGCGTCAATTCGACGACCTGCAGCTTGGCAGCATCGAACTGTTCTGCCTGGCCGCGGAACTGAGCAGTTTCACTGCGGCCGCGGTCGCCGCGGGTGTCACGCCGGCGGCGGTCAGCCGCAGTGTCTCGCGGCTCGAAGAACGGCTCGGCGTACGCCTGTTTGTGCGCACCACGCGCCAGATCCGGCTTACCGACGAAGGCCGGTCTTATTTCGAGCAGAGCCGTGGCGCACTGGCCCAACTGGTGGATGCCGAGCGGCAGATCAGCGGACAGCACGCCACGCCGGCCGGCCGCCTGCGCATCAGCCTGCCCACGCCTTACGCCCACTATCGCGTGTTGCCGGTGTTGCCCGCATTCCGGGAGCGCTATCCCGAAGTCGAGATCGACGTTCATATCAGCAATCGCAATGTCGATTTCGCGGACGACACCTACGACCTCTCGGTACGCGGTCGCGCGCCCGATGACTCCGCGCTGATTGCGCGCAAGCTCGAGGACGCCGAGTTGGTGGTGGTGGCTACACCGGCCTACCTGAAACGGCATGGCGTGCCAGCCACACTGGACGACCTGCTGGCGCACGAATGCATCCAGTTCGAGCGGCCCAGCAGCGGACGGCGGATTCCGTGGACCTTCCGGCAGGACGGGGAAGATATCGACATCGTCACCACCGGCTCGTATTCCACATCGGAAGACATACTAGGCTGCGTCACGCTGGCGCGCGCTGGCGCAGGCCTGTTCCAGACCTACCGCTTTGTCTTGGAACAGGATCTGCGTGACGGCACGCTGGTGGAGGTGCTCAAGGAATTCGGCGGCAGCACACGTCCGTTTGTGCTGCTCTACCCGCATGCCCGGCACGTATCGCGCCGGGTACGGGCCTTCGTGGATTTCCTGGTCGAGAAGTTCGAACCCTGATCGTCAGCTCACTGCTTGACTTGCGCGATCACCACGAGGATCACGGCAGCATTGCCCGGTTGCTGGGTCTGCGAGTATGCCGCACGCGCGTGTCCGGCCTTCTCGCCCAGCACATCGGCAAACAGGTCCGATGCGCCATCCAGTACAGCCGGCTGGTCGAACGAGCCAGGGGCACTGGTGACATGCCCTTCCAGCCGGACGATATGGTCGAGGCGATCAAAGCCGCCCAGATGCGCATGGATCTGGGACAGCACATTCAGGGCGGCCAGTTGCGCGGCTTGCTGACCCTGCTCCACTGTCAGGTCCTTGCCGACCTGCCCCTGCCAGACCACCTTGCCGTCCTGTAGCGGCAACTGGCCCGAGATGAACAGCAGGTCGCCGGCACGGCTGACGGCCGTATAGCTGCCCAGCGGTTGCGGGGGCGGCGGCAGCTTCAGTCCGCGCGCTGCAAGTTTCGATTCGACCGACATGTTGGACTCCTTGGGATTGCCGTTGGCTTGCAACGAACTATAGGAGTGGCCAAAGCGCCGATAAACCGACCCGGGCGAACATGAATTGATACACCGCGGAACAAGTCGGCCGTTCAGTTACAAGTTACGAGTTACGCCTTACTCGTCATGGGTTGGCAGCGTAACCGTCACGGTAGTCTGTCCGTCCCGTGACGCGGCCTCGATGGTGCCGCCATGCAGCTCGACAATGGACCGGCAGACCGCCAGTCCAATACCCATGCCGTCATCCTTGGTGCTGAAGAACGGCTCGAAGATCCTGGCCAACTGGTCTGGCGCAATGCCCTTGCCGTTATCGCTGACTTCAATGACCGCACTTTCGCCAGGCCCGCGGCGGGTTTTCAGATACACGGCGGGGGCGCAGTCGGGAACATCCTGGCGGGCTTCCACGGCATTGAGCAACAGGTTCAGAACCACCTGCTGAATCTGCACGCGGTCTCCCAGCACCACGGGCATTGCCGCATCGAGGTCGAGTTGCAGATTCACGTTGGCATCCTGGATCCGGCAGTCGACCAGCGGCAAGACTTCCAGCAGTGCCTGGTCGAGCCGGAATGGACGAAGGGTAACGGGCTCGCGCCGCATCAGCGCGCGCAGACTACGAATCACCTGCTCGGCGCGTTCGGATTGGTCCTGGATACGCTGGATCCCTTCAACGACTTCGTCGATGTCGGGTGTCTCACGGTTCATCCAGCGGCGGATGGCGGACGCCTCGATGCGGATCGCGGTCAGCGGCTGGCGGATTTCATGGGCAATCGATGCAGCAAGCGTGCCCAGCGTTGCCACGCGCGCCAGGTGGACCATCTGTTCGTGCAGGCATTGCACGATCGCCTGGTCGTCGCGGCAATCGCCGGTATCCGCGCCAAACCCGTCCAGGTTCTGCTGGATGCGTCGCTCGATCGCGGTGGCAATGTCGCGCACCATGCGGATAGCGTCACGCTGGATTGCCATCTGCCCGGGCTGGTGGCTTTGCGATGTCACAGCCTGCGTCTCCAGTTGGGGTGGTCAAGCACCCGCAACGGTCCGGCGTGAAGCGCGGCAAACCGTGCGGCAGTCCAGCCCGAATCTACGCGGTGCCCGGAGAATTGCCTTGTCAGTTTGTGCCGCGCCTTGTCGATATTTGCGCGCTATGTGCAGCGGCGGCGCCAGACGCCGGGCGCCATGCCCATCACCCGCGCAAAGGTGCGGGTGAAATGGCTTTGGTCAGAGAAGCCACAGGCAATCGCCACCTCGGCCAGCGGCAGCGCGGTATCGCGCAGCAATGCGCGAGCGCGCTCGAGTCGTTGCGCCATCAACCACTGGTAAGGCGTTTGCCCGGTGGTATCGCGAAACGCACGCGTGAAATGGCTACGCGAGAGCTGGCATGCATCGGCGACCTCGGCAATGGACAGGTCACCATCCATCCTGGCAGACAGCAGGTCCTTGGCCCTGGCCACGTTACGCGGCGACAGCAACCGGTTACCCTTGCTCGACACCTCGGGTTCCGCACCATATTGACGGACCAGATGCGCGCCGATGGCCATGCCCAATTGATCCACGAATAGCCGGCACGCATATTCGGGGTGGCTCAGTGCCGGTGCCATGGCCTGCGCCAGATTGGCCAGCACCGGGTCCGTATGGCCGGCAACCTCCTGCAGACTGCGCACCCGCGTGCGGCCCAGCTCAACACTGGTGCGCTCGATAAAACCGGGCGGCAACTCCATCAGGATGAAATCGAAAGCGGTATCGAAATCCGCCTTGTAGTCTTCGGACAGGCTGCGCAGATAGATGGCGCCATTGTCGAAGTCATGCGTGCTGCCGTGCCGCCCCCGAAAAATCCGGCGACGATGGCCCGGGTTCAGCGACACGCCGGCCACGAAACCGCGTTCGGCGGCAGGCATCTCGATCTGGCCCGATGGCTGGCGCGAACTCTTGCGGTAGAACTGGATATCGGTGCCGGCCAGCGACTGGTCGGCGTTGAGCTTGTCCGCTGCGCATCCAAACGCATCGACCGGGGCTGGCTTGGTCTTCGGGGCAGGAGTGGTTCGGGTTGGCGGCATGGGTTCCTCCGCGATACATCACGGTCACGTCGCATGTCTTCCCGACGCGACAAGCCGCCGCAGCATAGCATGGCTGCCAGCAGCGATCTATCCGCACGCTTTCGCACCCGAACGGTGCATCGATCGACTATGCTTTGCCCATGCACGCCGACCTGCCTCCATCCTGAAAGGTTGCCTGATGAGCCCGCCCGAACTGAAGCTGGACCCCGCCACCACTGCACTGGTCCTGATCGACCTGCAGAACGGCATCGTGGCAATGGATGTACATCCCCAGCCGGCGCAAGTAGTTGTGGCGCGCGCCAGGACGCTGGCAGACGCATTCCGTGCCGCCCAGGCGCCAGTGGTACTGGTGACGGTTGGCAATGCGGCGGATGGCAAGGACATGCTGGCGCCCCGGCTCGATACCCCGCCCGTTGCGGCCAACCGCGGCGCGGACTGGTCCGAGGTGGTGGCTGAACTGGGCGCCCAGCCGTCCGACCTGCGCATCATGAAACGCCAGTGGGGCGCCTTCTATGGCACCGACCTTGACCTGCAGTTGCGCCGGCGCGGCATCCAGACCATCGTCCTGGCGGGCATCTCGACCAATATCGGCGTGGAATCCACCGCGCGCGACGCTTTCGAACGCGGCTACCACCAGGTGTTCGTCACAGACGCCATGGCATCGCCGTCGGTGCAAGCGCATGACAGCACATTGACCTTCACGTTCCCGCGCATCGGACGGCTGCGGACCACCGACGCCGTGGTCCGGGCGCTAGGCTAAGCGCAGCGTTCCCCGGACGAACGGCGCTTCACTCGATCTTGATGTTTGCTTCGCGAATCAACGTGCCGAACCTGGCTTTCTCCTGCCTGATGTATGCGGCAAAGTCGCCCGGCTGAGAGGCCACTACGGTAAATCCGTGCTCCCCGAGCGCCTTCGTCGCACGCTCTGATTTCAACGCCTTGGCAACCTCACGCTGAATACGCTGCGTCAAGTCGGCCGGCATGTTCGCCGGCGCCCAAAGCCCGTACCAGGAGACCATTTCGAACCCGGTCAATCCGCATTCGGCAACGGTCGGCACGTCTGGCAGGCTGGCGAGGCGGTTTGCGCCAGTTACCGCGAGAGGTTTCAGCTTGCCGCTCTTCACATGCGGTAGCGTGGAAGGCAGTGCATCCACCATCGCGCTAACATGGCCGCCCATCACCTCCGTCAGCGCGGGAGCCGTCCCCTTGTAGGGCACGATCATGAACTGTAGCTTTCCGGCGTGCTTGATGGCCTCCTCGGCAAGATGGCTGGCGGAGCCGATCGCCGAGGTCCCGAACGCGTAACGGGTGGGGTCTCGCCGCAGTACCGCCATGAATTCCTTGAAGTCCCTCGCAGGCACGCTGGGATGAGCGGTGACCAGCATCGGAACACTTCCCAGTTGCGTGATCGCGGTGAAGTCCTTCTCCACATCGTATGGCCTGGTGGCCATCAGCATCGGCGTTGCCACGAACGTTGAGGCCTGGATCAGCAGCGTATAGCCGTCCGGCGCGGCGGTGGCTACGATCTTGCTGCCCAATGTGCCGTTGCCACCCGGGCGGTTGTCGACGATAAATGGCTGCTTGAGGTCTTCGCTCAGCCGTTGTGCCACGACCCGCGCAACAGCATCAACCGTTCCGCCCGCGGGGTATGGAACCACGATCCTGACGGCTCGGTCGGGATACGGCTGCCCGAACGCAACAGGGGCGGCGATACTCAGGCTTGCGCCCAGCACAAGCTTTGCGATGCGCTTCATTCACGTCTCCTGGATAGATGTTCTGGTCGGGTCAGAAAGTGTGCTTGACGCCAAGCATCGCACCGAACTGGTTGCTACCCGGTGCCGGCGTGGTGGTTCCAGCGCTGCCGCCACTGCTGACCGACAGGGCGGATTGACCGCGGTTATCGATGAATCCGCCAGTCACATAGGCTGAGGTTCGCTTCGAGAATGCGTATGTACCGCGCACGGCTGCAAGCCAGGCCTTGTTGGCGCTGTTGCGGAATCCCAGGTAGTAGACCTGCCCGGCGAGGTTGAACGCCGGTGTCACGTCATAGGCAACGCCTGCGTAGTACAACTGGCTGTGCGACGTGGGACTGCCCTCGTTGTTTCGGAAGGTGCCACCGATGCCAATCTTGGCGTCGCCCAGCAGCATGTATCCGCCAAAATGGAGGCGATCGTCCTTGAGGCTGCTGCTCGTCAGGCCGGCCGCCGCCCCCGCGCCACCACGCAATGAATCATAGGCCGTGGCAACGCCCCATTTGCTCGCGTCATAGCGCAGCATGACCGACCATTCCCGACACGCCTGCTTGTCTGCCGGATTCTCGCCCGCACAGTTGGTACCTGCCGGGTTCTGCCCGGCGTTGACGGTGTCGCGCCCCAGGCTATAGGTGGCGCCAACGGTCAGCCCGCCGAAGACTCCCTTGTAGGCAATCGCATTGTCGGCGCGGGCATTGGGACGATAGCTGTCGAGCGAGTTTGCCCCATAGATATTGGGCCCGAGAATGTCTGAATCCAGCGTCGACCAGAACGTCATGGTCCACTGCCGCCCGAATGAGATCTGGCCCCACTGGTTACTGCTCAAGCCAACGAAGGCCTGCCGGCCAAACAGTCGGCCACCCTGGTTCGACGTACCCGAATCCGGCGCGAAGCCAGATTCCAGTACAAAGACCGATTTCAGCCCGCCGCCCAGATCCTCCGAGCCTCGCAGGCCCCAGCGGGACGGCACCGTTGCCGTGAGGCTTGGCATGCGCACCACGCTGTTCCGGCTTGCACCGATACCGTTGACGAACTCGACACCCGTATCAATGACGCCATAGAGCGTGACGGATTGCGCCGCTGCGACCAAGGGCGTTGCGCAAAGCAGGCATGCAGCCCAGTTCCTGGATTTCATTTTGTCTCCACACAGTTTCTTTTTTTGATCGAGGCTTGCCTGATCTACGGAGAGATCTCTTCCAGTGCACGGTTGGTCGTTTCAATCATGCGACTGGCTGCAACGAGGCCAACCACGCTGGCACAGGCAAACATCAGGAACACGGTGGCAATGCCCTGCCGGGTCAGTACAAGGCCGACGATGGCTGGTGCACTTGCCGACGCCGCGCGGAGCCAGGACGTCGCCAGACCGGTGCCGATGGCACGGATACGGGTTGGATAAATTTCCGGCGTGTAGAGGTACAGCAGCACCGTTGCCGAGCCCATCACGGCGTAGGCTGTCGATGCCAGCGCCATGACGGTCCATGGGCTGCCGGTGCCGAACAGGCCAAGGACTGTCAGCAATGCGCCTCCGACGACAAAGCAACCAATGGCCCAACGCCTGCGGCCAACCCTGTCTACAAGCAACGCGCAGACCAGTACCGCACAAGTGCTCAGGACATTGGAAAGCGATGCCATGTGCAGCGATTCCTGCAGCGGCAGGTTGTAGACGGTCTTGTAGAGGCTTGGCAGCCAGTTGTTGATGCCGTTGGCAATGAAATACGAGCTTGCCCACAGTACCCAGACCACCAGCGTACGGCCACGGTAGAACGACGAGAACAGCTCGCGCCAGTCGCCCTTCTTCTGCGAACGCATGCCTTCCTCAAGCACTGCCACACGCCCCGCGATTTCGGCCTGGTTCCTTGCAGCGTCCAGATGACGCGCAGGGGTGCTGGCCTCGATGCTGGCTATGACACGTTCGGCGTCATCGAAGCGGCCCTTGCCGATAAGCCAGCGGGGTGACTCCGGCAGTCGCATGATCAGCAGCGCGACGAGGATGCCCGGGATACCGCCGACGAGGAACATGTATTCCCACCCGAATCGCGGTACCAGGAAGGCGCCCAACTGCGCAGCCAGCAGCAGGCCGATCGGGAAGATCAGTTCGTAGAGGAGAAAGAAACGTCCGCGACCATGAGCCTGTGAAAGCTCGTTGATATAGGTCGCCGCGACCGGAACCTCGCCCCCCACGCCAATGCCCTGGATGAACCGGCACATGAAGAGCATCTGGAAGCTGCCCGTGAACGCGCAGGCGACGCTCATTACCGACATCAGCCCCACGGTGACGGATGCGCTGGGCACCCGTCCGATGCGTTCGGCGAGCCATCCAAAAAACAGCGCGCCCAGCACCTGGCCAAGGTAGCCGGCGGCAATCAGCACACCAATCTCGGCGGGAGACAGATGCCAGAGGCCAACCAGCACAGGCAAGATGAACGCGAGCGAGAGGGCGTCGAACGCATCGAACAGCGTCGCGCTGCCCATGACGATGCGCGCCTTGGTGTGCCAGCGGCTGAACGGTACGTTTTCGATGCGGAACAATAGGTTGGCAGCCCGACGCCGGTTCTCGGCGACGTCATTGCCGGCGGTTGCGCCGCAGTCGCGGCTGCACATGGTGGCGACCGTCGAGGTGTCCATGCTGTCTCCAGATTCTTGCGGGCCCGCGGTTGTACCGTCGCCCTTTTATTTTTTTAGTTGCCTATGACGGCGTTGCCCGCCATGCGGGAGGGTGTCTCCCCTCCCGCATTCACGACATCAGTCGACCAGGCCGGCAGCGCGCATGGCGTTGGCAATGTCGATCTCGGCGCCCGGCTCCAGCGGCAGCAGCGGCGAACGAACGGTGGCGTGCTCCAGGATGCCGCGCGCGACCAGTGCGTGCTTGAGCGCGACGGTCCCTTCCATATGCGAACCGCGGTGGTACACGTTCTTCGTCACCGGCAGCAGTTGGTCGTGCAGTGCACGGGCACGCGGGTAGTCCTTGGCCTTGCCGGCCTTGATCAGTTCGATCAGCAGTTCGGGGGCGATATTGCCGTATCCGACCAGTGCGCCATCGACGTCGAACATGGTGTGCAGCAGGTATTCGTCATGGCAGGTCAGGATCTGCAGGTCCGGGTTTTCCTTGCGGATGACAGGAATTTCGGTGTCCCAGCGACGCATGTTGCGCACACCGTTTTTCATGGCAAACACGCCCGGCTGCGCGGCAATTTCAAGCTGCGTTTCCAGGTTGTAGGTTGCCTTGGTGGCATCCGGGTACTGGAACAGGATCAGCGGCAGGCCGCTTTCTTCGTAGATGGCGCGATAGCGGTCCTGCGGTGCGCCCTTCTGGTAGCCAAAGCGCAACCAGCCGTGCGACGGGTAGACCAGGCCAGCGGACGCACCGGCCTTGACGGCGCGCTGTGCTTCGGCGGCCGCCACCTGTGTGCCTTCCAGGGTGATGCCCGCGATGACGGGAATCTTGCCGTCGACGGACTTTACAAAGCTCTCGATGACGGCAGCCTGTTCATCTTGCGACAGGAACGTGCCTTCGCCAGCATGGCCCAGCACTACCAGGCCCTTTACTCCGTCAAAGCCACCCAGCCACGAACCAAGCCGCTGGATGGCTGCGTGGTCGACCGCGCCATCGCGGGTGAACGGGGTAACGGGAGCGGGCACGAGGCCACGGAGGTCGATGTTTTTCATGTCACTTCCTATAGCGGTATGGAGATCACCCGGCGTGCGGAGGTGCCCGCCCGGAGAGCCCGTCGCTGCTTTTGTCTCCACACAGCGACGTGCATGCGAGGCAGTGTAGAAATCACCGAGTCATACCGGAAGTGTCTATCTGGCTATTTCAGATATACTGATCTCGCATATCACATAGAGCTGCGCAAACCCGGAGTGGCTGATGAATTACGCGACCTGGAAGCTATTCACAGATGCCGCGGACCTTGGCAGTTTGAGCAAGGTCGCCCAGGCATATGGAACAAGTCAGCCTCACATCAGCCGGCAATTGAACGAGCTGGAGCAGGAATGCGGAGGCCGCCTGTTTCAACGCACGGGTCGCGGTGTCGTGCTGACGGAGTTGGGGCTGCGCATCGCACCGAAGGTGCGGGCCTGGCTGGCCAGCACCGAGCAATTGGTCAACGACATCCATACCACCGCAGGCAAACCGATTGGCACCGTTCGCATTGGCATCCTGCCCTCCACTGCGCACCCGCTCGTCAGCACCCTGTATTACCGGCTGAAAGAGCGGTATCCGCTGGTCCAGCTCAGCGTCCGCGAGGGACAAGGCGCGCAACTGGAAAACTGGCTGGAAAGCGGCCACGTGGACCTGGCCATCCTGTTCCGGCATAGCCCGGTGCCGAAACATGGCGATGTCTATCTGGTGGAGACCGCGACTTACCTGGTAGGCGCCGTTGGGGACAAGATCACTGCCAATCCGACGGTACAGTTCTCCGCGCTCCACAATCTGCCATTGGTCAGTTTCTGCCGGCCCAACAGCTGGCGCGATCGTCTTGACCAGATGGCGCTGGAGCACGGTGTCACATTGAACGTGGCGATGGAAGCCGACTCTCTCAGCCTGCAAACCCATATCGCGGCCGATGGCGGCATGTACGCGTTGCTGGGACCCTACGCAATCGCCAACGCCGGACGCGACTGCAAGCTCCAGGCTTCCAAGATCATCAATCCGATGGTGAACCGCCATATTGCGCTGGCCATGTCGCGTCATGGCGAGCTCACACTGGCTTGCCGCACGGTCATGCAGGTAGTCCGCGAGGTTGCGCAATTCGGGGGATCGGACCCCACTGGCCGCGGCATCGAAGTCTCTACATAGCACCCGGCCGCTCGAAATATCTAAGATCGCGGGCAAAAAGGTTTCACTTCCAGCACTTTCAGGAAGATGGAAGATGAGGATTTCGCATGTCTGGACGATGGGCAAGCTACAGACCCCAGGCACTTCCAACCTCTTTGAGACATCCGCGAGCCGGCCATGCATATGCGCATTCTTGGTGTTCGAGCAGCCCTCGTGGCTATCCCGGCGTTGTTCAGTCTCACGACGCCGGCCCGTGCCGAAGACTCGGCGGATCTGGCCAAGAAGCTCAGCAATCCGGTGGCCGCACTGATCAGCGTGCCGCTCCAGTTCAACTATGACCGTGGCATCGGCCCGGTCCATGACGGTGACCGGCTGACGATGAACTTCCAGCCAGTTGTGCCAATCACGTTGAACCAGGACTGGAACGTGATTTCGCGCACCATCGTCCCGCTTACGTACCAGTCTTCGATCACGCCTGGCTCCGGTTCCCAGACCGGGCTTGGCGATACGCTGCAGAGCCTGTTCTTTTCACCGAGGGAGCCTTCAGCCGGGGGCCTGATCTGGGGCGTTGGCCCAGCCCTGCTGTTGCCAACCGGAACCGAAAACCAACTCAGTGGCCGCAAATGGGGGCTCGGCCCCACCGCGGTTGGCCTGGTGCAGCACGGCCCTTGGACGTATGGCGCGTTGGGCAACCATATCTGGTCCGTGGCTGGCGACAATGGCCGCCCCGCCGTGAGCAGCACCTTCCTGCAGCCGTTTGTCGCGTACACCACGCCAACCGCGTGGACCTACACGCTCAATACCGAGTCGACCTATGACTGGAAGAACTCGCAATGGAGCGTGCCGATCCACGCCGGTTTCAGCAAGCTGGTCAAGATCGGTCAGCGCCCGGTCAGTTTCGGGCTGTTTGCCACCTATTGGGCCGACGGGCCCAATTCCGGTCCCCATGGCTGGGGCGGCCGGGCGGTCGTGACGTTGCTGTTCCCGAAATGATCTGTTGGTTCAGTGCGTGAGGAAGTCGAGCACCATCCGGTTGAACGTGTCGGCGTGCTCCCATTGCGCCCAGTGCCCACAGCGATTGAACACATGGAGTTGGGCATCCGGAATACCGGCGATCAGCCGCAGGCCGACATCCATCGGCACGAAGCGGTCGTCGCGGCCCCAGATCACGAGCGTGGGTGCCGCAATCTCGCCGAGGCGCGGGCCATAGTCGGTGAACTGCTTCGGATTCGCCGCGAGGCTCTTCACGAAGTTGTCGAGGTGGTCGCGCCGCGCGAGCATATTGTCCAGCCTTGCCTGCATCAGGTCATCGGTCAGGGAGCTCGGGTCGTACACAAACACGTTCATCATGCGTTTGAGGTTGTCGATGGTCGGCTCGCGATAGAGCCCATTGAGTAGCTTGATCCCCTCGGTTGGCATCGGCACGAACTGGCTCGGGCCGCCGGTACCTCCGCCCATCAGCACGAGCTTGCCGACCCGCTGCGGATTGGCGAGCGCGAATGCCACTGCACTGTGGCCACCCATCGAATTGCCAACCAGATGCGCACGCTCGATATCGAGTGCGTCAAGCACGGCCTTGAGCACGCGCGCATTGAGCTCCGAACGCGATCCCGTGTTCACCACGGGATCGCTCTTGCTCCAGCCCGGGCAATCCACAAGCAGTACCCGGTAGCCCGCGGCCACGAGTGGCTCGATATTGCGGTTGAAGTTGGCCCAGCCGCTGGCACCCGGTCCGGAGCCATGCAGCATGACCACGGTCTCCGCGCCCGTGCCTGCGTCGTTGTAGTGAATGCGATAGGACGTCTCGCCGTCCTTGACGGTCACGAAGTGGCTGGTCGATGCTTCGGTGATGGCTTGTACGGTGGTTTCCATGTCGTGGTTCCTTGCTATGGGTTGGGATCAGGCGCCATGCCGGCCGGTCAGGGCTGGCGCCGGTTTCTGGGGAGCGAACGCGCCAACGACCGTCAGTGCTGCGCCGGCAGCGACTACGATCAGCGGAATGCTGGCAATGACGAGAATCGACGGGCTTTGGCCAAGCGCGAACAACTGGCCCGCGACGAGCGGTCCGAGAATCGAGCCGAGTCGCCCAATGGCGACAGCCGCGCCAACACCGGTGCCACGCACGGCCGTCGGGTAGGCCTGGCCGGCCAGCGCATAGAGCACCGACTGCCCGCCGACGAGGAACAGCCCGCAAAGGAACGCGCCGCACGCCATCGACACACCACCGCCTGCGCTGGCGAGCGCGCCGAGCGCTACGCCAATGCCGACGTACATGCCGATCACGGTAAGGTGACGGCTGATGCGGTCCATCAGGGTCGCGATCGCGACCGCGCCAATGCCGCCGCCGATGTTGAACATCATCATCGCCACGCCGGCCTCGACGCGGCTCAGTCCGTTGGACAACACCATCGACGGCAGCCAGTTCATCAGGAAATACAGCACCACCAAGGTTCCGAGATAGCTGATCCAGAGCGCCAGCGTGGTGCGGGTACGGCCGTCGCGCCAGAGCGCATCGGTAAATCCGTGCCGGGCCGCTTTGGCCTGCACGCCCGCGCGTGCCGAGACGAACTGCGCCGACTCGCGCAGGCACAGGCCGAGCAGCGGCAACGTCAGCAACGGCCCGAACCCGCCCACATGGAAGATATGACGCCAGCCCTCGTCGCCGGGGCTGATGATGCCGATCGCGGCCGCCAGCGCGGCACCAAACGGCATGCCGCAGTACATCGCGCCGACTGCCGTATTGCGATGCCGCGGCGACGCTGCCTCCGAGCACAGCGCGATCAGGTTTGGCATTGCTGCGCCGAGCCCGAGGCCGGTCAGGAAGCGTGCGGCCAGCAGTGACTCGAAGTTCCAGACCAGCGTGGTCGCCAGCGAGAACACGCCGAACAACGCCACCGAGAGCATCAGTACGCGCTTGCGGCCGAGCTGGTCGGCAAGCCGGCCGCCAAGTGCGGCGCCGGGCAGCAGGCCGATCGCGCCCGCGCTGAACGCCCAGCCCATCTGCGCCACCGACAGCGAGAACTCCTTCGCGATCCGTGGGGCGGCAACACCGGCCGATTGCAGGTCGAGCCCCTCGAGCAGTGCAATGACAAGGCACAGGCCGATCGTGGTCAGGTTCCCGTGCGCGGCAGCTTCACCGCCGTTGCCGGGTCGTGGCGTGTTGTTCATGGTTTGTCTCCGGATGATGGATGTAGCGCCGCTCTTGGTGGCGACGTCATGGGTGCGGGCGGCGCGTACCGCCCCGGTTGTTACTGGCGGGCTTCGGCCGCGCGCCTGGACAGATCCAGTGCAACGTCGACGATCATGTCTTCCTGGCCGCCTACCATGCGGCGCTTGCCCAGTTCGACAAGAATGTCCACGGTCTTGAGGCCGTACTTCTGCGCGGCTACTTCCGAATGGCGCAGGAAGCTTGAGTAGACGCCGGCATAACCGAGCGCCAGCGTTTCGCGGTCCACGCGCACCGGCCGGTCCTGCAGCGGACGCACGATGTCGTCGGCCGCATCCATCAGCGTGTACAGGTCGGTGCCGTGATGCCAGCCCAGGCGCTCGGCGGCGGCAATGAATACTTCAAGTGGCGCGTTACCCGCGCCGGCGCCCATGCCGGCCAGCGATGCATCGATACGGTCGCAACCCTCCTCGACCGCGGCAATGGAATTGGCAACGCCAAGCGACAGGTTGTGGTGCGCATGCATGCCGGTCTGGGTTGCCGGGTCAAGCACGGCCTTGAGCGCGCGGAACCGGTCACGGACTTCGTTCATGGTCAGTGCGCCACCCGAATCCACCACATAGATGCAGGTGGCCCCGTAGCTTTCCATCTTCCTGGCCTCGATGGCCAGGTTCTCCGGCGTGGTCATGTGGCTCATCATCAGGAAGCCCACGGTATCCATGCCGAGTTCGCGCGCATACTCGATGTGCTGCTTCGAGATATCGGCCTCGGTGCAATGCGTGGCCACACGCACCACGCGCGCGCCGGCATCGTAGGCGGCCCTCAGGTCGTGTGTGGTGCCGATGCCGGGCAGCAGCAGCGTGGCGATCTTCGCGTGCTCGATAACATCGGCTACCGCGGCAATCCATTCGATATCGCTATGCGCACCGAAGCCGTAGTTGAAGCTGGACCCCTGCAGGCCATCGCCATGGGCCACCTCGATACTGTCGACCTTGGCCCGGTCAAGCGCGCGTGCGATGTCCTGTACGTTGCGCAACGAGTACTGGTGGCGCACCGCATGGCTGCCATCGCGCAGCGTCACGTCGGAGATATAGAGTTTCTTGGTAGGCTGGTTCATGCGCAGGCTCCTTCCGTGATGGCATTGGCGTCCAGCATGGCCTGCGCCATGCGTTCGGCCGTGGCAAGGGCGGCCGAGGTCATGATGTCGAGGTTGCCCGCATAGGCAGGCAGGTAATGGGCGGCACCCTCCACTTCGATAAACACCGAAGTCTTCAAGCCGGTGAAGCGCCCCAGGCCAGGCACATTGAGCGGCGCGCTGACCGGGATCTCGTCGAACTGCACGGTCTGCTTGAGACGGTAGCCCGGTACGTATGCCTGTACGGCCTGCACGGTCTCCTCGATCGAGGCTTCGATCTTGTCGCGCGCGGCCAATTCGGAAAGCGTGTAAACCGTGTCGCGCATCATGACCGGCGGCTCGGCCGGGTTCAGCACGATGATGGCCTTGCCCTTTGCTGCGCCACCAACGACCTCGATCGCTTTCGATGTGGTCTCTGTGAACTCGTCGATATTGGCGCGGGTACCCGGGCCGGCCGACTTGCTGCTGATCGATGCGACGATCTCGGCGTAGTGCACCCTGGCCACGCGTGACACGGCCGCGACGATGGGGATCGTGGCCTGCCCGCCGCAGGTGACCATATTGACGTTCGGCGCATTCAGGTGCGTTGCGAGATTGACCACGGGCACACAGTAGGGGCCGATTGCAGCGGGCGTGAGGTCGATCATGCGCAGGCCCGGCTTGAGCTTGCGCAGCAGTGCATCGTTCCTGATATGCGCGCCGGCCGAGGTGGCGTCGAACACAAAGTCGATATCGTCGAATACCGGCAGGCGCGTAAGCCCTTCGGCGCCTTCATGCGTGGTGGCGATACCGAGCCGCGCCGCACGCGCGAGCCCGTCGGAGGCCGGATCGATGCCGACCATCGCCGCGATTTCCAGATGCCGGCCGTGGCGCAGGATCTTGATCATCAGGTCCGTGCCGATATTGCCGGAGCCAATAATCGCTGCCTTGAGTTTTTCGGAAGCCATGTGATATCCCTGTTATGCGGCAAACGTCGCGCGTACGCTGCCCAGACCTTCAATTTCGGCGACATAGGCGCCGGGCTCGGTGACCGCGACCATCGGGCCCAAGGCGCCGGTCAGCACGACATCGCCTGCCCGCAGCGGTGTGCCAAGCTGGACCATGCGGTTGGCCAGCCAGACGGCTGCATTAAGCGGATTGCCAAGGCATGCCGCACCATTGCCACGCGACAACACCTCGCCATCGCGCGACAGGGTCATCGCGCACGCAGTCAGGTCGAGCGCGCCAAGCGGAACGGGACGGCTACCGAGCACGAACAGTGCGCTCGATGCGTTGTCGGCCACGGTATCGACGAAGCGGATGTCCCAGTTGGCAATGCGGCTGTCGACAACTTCAATCGCGGCGAGCGCATAGGCGGTAGCGCTCACGACGTCGGCGAATGTGTGTTGTTCGTGCGTGAGATCACGGTCGAGCACCAGGGCGATCTCTGCCTCGACCTTCGGCTGGATCAGGCGAGACAACGGAATGGACTGGCCGTCGCAATACGCCATGTTCGCAAACAGTGCGCCGAAATCGGGCTGGTCGACGCCGAGTTGTTTTTGCACCGCAAGCGACGTGAGTCCGATCTTGCGGCCGACCAGGCGTTCACCATTGGCCACGCGCGCATCGACGTTGATCTGCTGGACCGCGTAGGCGGTGGCCAAATCGTCCAGGGCAATATCGCCGCGGACAGGGGCGATCGTCTCTCGCGCGCTCTCGGCCGCGCGTAGCCGTGCGGCAATGGCGGTGATCGCGCTAGTGACGCTAGTGGCGCTATTGGCGGTGTTCGGTTCGGTCATCGGATGGCTCCTTCAGGAATTCAGGCGGTCGTGCCTGGCGCGTGGCCCGGTACGGCGTGCATGGTGGCGAAGCCCGCGATCCATTCGGGAATCGGGCGGTAGTAATCAATCGACGCGTGGTACGGACCACAGGTCCGCAGCGCGGCAAATGCAGCGACCCACGCACGGATCTCGTGTGCCGACTTGCCGCCGTCACGGGAGATCGCGTCGTTGCTCATCTCATCGAACGCAGCCAGCTCGCCCGAGGCGAGTTGCGCGAGAAACGCGCGGTCCCATTCGGGGTTGAGTGGATGCAGTCGGCTGTCGCCGCTGACGAATGCCTGCGCGGCCGCGACGGTGCGCGCCTGGCGTGCCATGCGCGATTCCGCCGACGGATTGCGTCCAGCGATCAGACGTTCGGCCACTTCGGCGCTCGCGCCAATGAGTTCGGGCACCGGCGGTTCGTGCGAGATACCGCCCGAACCCGCCACGAGCACGCGCTTGCCGGTGCCGGAGACAAAGCGGCCCACGGCCTCGCCGAGCAGCCGCGCACGGCGCAGCGTGGCCATCGGCGGCGCAACCGAATTGATGAAGATTGGCACCACCGGATAGCGGTCGAGCGCGCCGGTCAGCGCCTCGAGCGCATCGGCGAAGCCGTGGTCGACCTGCATCCGGCAAGACAGCGCTACGTCGATCTCGGCCGCCAGCACGCTTTCGGCGAGCGCATGCGCGATGTCGGCAGGCACGGGTAATGGGCCGGCAAGGCTGTGGAAATCCCCGATCGCCGTGGCCGCGGCGCCAATACAGAACGGCGGCATCATGTCGTAGAAGAAGCCGTTGAAGTGGTCGGGCGCAAACAGCACGATCAACTCCGGATCAAAGGCGCGGACGCGCTCGCGTGCGGCGTCGCGAACGCGTTCGACCTCGGCCACGATCTCCGGGGCAGGGTCGACATAGCCGTGCAATGGCGTGTGCGACAGACATTCCAGATGCATCGGCATGTTCAGGCTCCTGCGGATTGTGTGAGTTCGATGGGGCCGCGCGCCGGTTGACGCAGCGGCTCACGGGCAGGAGTGCTCGCGCGCGGCGCCGGGAGGTCCATGCCAAGCTTGCCAGCCAGGGCGACGAGTTCATCCGAGACCTGCTGCGGCGTGCACACCCCGGCAACGAAGCGATCGGGGCGCAGCAGCACCACCGATTCGGGCAGGCGGCCAAACCACTCCTTGAGGCGGCCGGTGGCATCGCCGATCGCGATCACGCCTTCGGGCACATCGTCGCGATGGCGCAGTTGCACATCGGGCTTGGCGATCACGAAGCGCACCCCGGCCTGCTCGGCGAGCGCGCGGGCTTGCGCGGTAAGGCCGAAGGTCGGGTCCGCACCCCAGCCGATCACGGCAAAGCCATTGCCAATCGCATCGTCGAGCAACGTCAGGCGGTCGTCGGCAGTGCGCACGCGTGGCTGGATAAACAGACGGCCAACCGGCGACGTGGCATGTGGGTCGCGACCGTAAGCCAGGCGGCCGAGCAGCGAGTCGCGCTTCTGGCTCATCAGCCCCAACAGTCGGCCCGGTGCCGAGTTGCCCGAACGCTCGAGCATGCGGGCGAGCCATCTGCCCGCATTGCGCGGCGGCGGCAGCAGCACGACGCCCTCCTCGTAGCGCGGCATCGGCTTGAAACGCATCTCGACGAAGTAGCGGCGCACCGAGGGCAGCACGTTGAAGCTGCGCACGAATGCGTCGCGGAAGCGCGCGCCGAAGCGCGTGGTCGGCGCGAAGATGTCGCCGGCCACTTCGGACAGATGGATCATCGCGCGCGCATGGGCGCGGCGCTCGACGGTATAACTGTCGAGCAGGCTCGGGCCAGCCTGGCCCTTGGCAACCATCGCCAGCTTCCAGCCCAGGTTGTTGGCGTCGCGGATACCGCTGTTGTAGCCTTGGCCCTGCCATACGGGCATGATGTGGGCCGCGTCGCCGGCCAGCAGCACGCGATCGACACGGAAGGTACCTGCAAGCCGCGCGTTGTGCGTGTAGACGCGGCTACGGATGTATTCGACCTTGTCGGGGTCGGCCACCACCTTGCGGATCAGCGCGGCCATGCTCTCCGGCTTCGACAGCTCCTGCTCGGTCTCTCCCGGCATCACCATGAACTCGAAGCGGCGAATGCCATGCGGCAGTGCGGCCGACACATACGGGCGCTCGTGATCACAGTGCATGTAGATGTGTGGCGAGCCCACGGGATCGTTGCGCACGTCGACGACGATCCACTGGTTGGGCTTGGTGCGGCCTTCGAACGGTACGTTCAGCGTACGGCGCACCACGCTGTTGCCGCCGTCAGCGGCCACCAGATAGCCGGCGCGGATCGTGCGTGCGTTGCCGGCAGCATCGCGCGCCGCGATGGTGACGCCCGTGCCATCCTGCGCAAACGATTCGATCGCATGGCCGAACAGCACCTTGACGTGTTCGAACCGTTGCAGCCCTTCGTAGAGCACACGGTCAGCAAGCGGCTGGATAAACGCGTTACGGCGCGACCAGCCGAACTCGTCGGTGCGCGGCTCGATCGAGGCGAAGCAGAAGCCGTCTCGTGTCACAAAGCGCATCCAGTGATCGGGGGTCGTGTGCGGCAGCAACGCATCGACCAGCCCCACGGCCTGGAACACGCGCAGCGCCTCGTCATCGAGTCCGATCGCACGTGGATAGTCGATCAGTTGGTCGAGCTTCTCGACGATCGTGACCCGGACACCCTGAAGGCCGAGGATATTGGCGATCATCAGTCCGACCGGGCCGGCGCCGATGATGGCAACGTCGGTGTCGAGGCTGGAACAACTCCCGGTCGTAGATGCCGGATTGGCCGTGATAGTAGGCATAGGTCTCCTTCTGGCAAGGGGCGAACGCACCCCCGCGCCACGCTCATGCTGGCGTTAAGTCGGTGAAGCGGAATGTCGGCAGCGAGGAACCGCTACCGGCGGAGGCCGGAACTAACCGGCGCGGGACTGAGGCAGGGCGGGCATCGAGGGTGTCTCCGTTGGCTTTGTGGTTTTGAAGAGAGTCTATGTACCGATTGACGCGGCCTCAAACTATTCTCCAAAATGTGCAAGGAGTGCACATCGTTGATTTATAAGGATTTTTGTGACCAAGTACGCAAATGTGCGGGCACTGTCGCGCGGACTCGTGGTTCTGCGCGCGTTGAACGCGATGGAGAACGGCACGGCGACCAGCCAGCAGCTCAGCGAACTGACCGGCCTGCACCGGACCACGGTGCGCCGTTTGCTCGAAACCCTGGTCGAAGAAAAATTCGTGCGGCGTAGCGCGTCGGACGACACGTTCCGGCTGACGCTCGCCGTGCGTTCGCTGAGCGAAGGCTTTACCGATGACGAGCGCATTGCAACGATCGCGCCGCCGATCATGGGGCAGTTGATGCAGCGTGTGGTCTGGCCGTCCGACCTCACCACGCCCGATGGCGACGCGATGATCATTCGCGAAACCACGCATCGGTTCAGCCCGCTATCGTTCCATCGCGCAATGGTGGGCCGCCGGCTACCGATGTTGCTGACCGCCGCAGGGCGCGCGTACTTTGCGATGTGTCCCGATGCGGAGCGCGAGGACATTCTCGATGTGCTACGCGCGGGTGCCGGTGGCGAGCAGCAACGCAAGCTCGCGCAGGACGATGCCTACATCCGCAATCTCGTGCGGCAGACGCGTGCGGAAGGGTTCGGATCGAACCAGGGCGACTGGGAGGACCAACGCAAGATCGGCGCGGTGGCCGTCGCGATTCCATTCGGCGGGCGCGTCCTGGCGAGTCTCAACGTGATCTACCTGCGGCAAGCGATCGCTTCCGCCGAAGCAACACGTCGCTTCGTACCGGAACTGCAGCGTGCCGCGCAGGAAATGGTCGACGCCCTTTCGGTTGAGTCTTAGGCGGCGGAAGCAGCGCGACCGGCGAAATAGTCCATCACGAACGCGCGGAAACGCTCGACCGTCTTGCTTTGGGGTGCCTCGCTCCAGGCCAGATGCGTGTCGGCATATCCATCGTCGGTCCAGACCGGACGGAAGATGACATCACGCATGCCCAGCTCCCGGGCTGACGCCGGGACAATGGCGATACCAAGATTGCCGCGCACCAGGGCAACGATCGTATGGGTCTGGTCGATCGACTGAACGAAGTTGACCCGCACGCCAGCCGAGTTCAAAAGGCCCGAGATCCGGTCGTGGAAGTATTTGCCGCCGTCCGGTGAATACATCACGAGCGGTTCGTCCTGCAGGTCGTTCGCGGCAATTGAAGGCTGCGCCGCCAGCCGATGGCTGGCATGCATCGCCAGCATCAGCGGTTCGCGCGCGAGGTGGTGGAACACCACGCCTTTGGTGCCGAACTGCGAGCGCATGATGCCGAGGTCGATCTCGCGCGTCTCCAGCGCCTTGAGTTGGTAGATCGACACCATCTCCTTCAGTACGACCCGGACGCCCGGCAGTGCCACGCTGGCCGAAGCCAGGAGCTCGGGGACCAGCTGGTAGCCCGAGACGCCCGTGAAGCCAAGCGTTACCTGGCCGGCGTCGCCACGGGCGACGCGCCGCGCCGAGTCGGCCGCGTGGTCCGACAGCCGCAGGATCCGCACCGCGTCGTCGTAGTAGACGCGCCCCGCCTCGGTAAGCCGCACGCTCCGGCTGTGCCGGTCGAACAGCACGAGGCCCAGCACCTCTTCCAGTTGCTGGATTTGCCGGCTAAGCGGCGGTTGAGTCATGAACAAACGCGCAGCAGCCCTGCCGAAGTGCAGTTCCTCAGCCACCGCGACGAAGCAACGCAGGTGATTCAGCTCGACAATCATTTCAATTTAGGTATTGATCGATGCGGAATATAGCTTAGACCTTTATTGATCGCATCCCTATACTCACTTTCAGTTTTGTCATGCCCAGTCTGCCGAGCAGCCTGGTCGGCACGAGGTTCAGGGCATGAACGCTGTCGAAGGAACGTATATGTCTGCTGAAGTTCTCCTGATCAACCCTGTTATCCCCGCGCTGGACCGCGCGCTCACCGAGCGCTACACGGTTCATCGCTACTACGCCCAGACCGACAAGCCGGGGTTTCTCCGCCAGATCGGCGGCGGTGTCCGCGGCGTCGTGACCGGCGGCGCGTCGGGCATCAGCAATGAGGTGATGGCAGATTTGCCCGAGCTTGGCATTGTCGCGATCAACGGCATCGGCACGGACGCCGTAGACCTGGCCTATGCGCGCTCGCGCGGCATTCATGTGTCGACCACCCCGGGTGTACTGACCGACGACGTCGCCGATCTGGCCATGGGCCTGCTGCTGTCCGTCTGCCGCGAACTGTGCGTGGGCGACCGCTACGTCCGTGACGGCAGGTGGGGCAAGGACAACCTGCCGCTGGCACGGAAGGTCAGCGACATGCGGGTTGGCATCGTTGGTCTGGGCCGCGTCGGACGCGCCATCGCCACGCGGGCGGCGGCTTTCAACTGCGCCATCAGCTATACCGACATGCGCGCCATGAGCGATGTACCGTATCGCTACGTCGCGGACCTGCGCGAGCTTGCCAGCGACAGCGATGCGCTGATCCTCGCCGCTTCGGCCGACAACGCGGAAGGCCTTGTGAATACGGAAATCCTCGACGCCCTGGGCCCCGATGGATACCTGATCAACGTTGCACGCGGCAGGCTCGTGAATGAGCCGGACCTCGTGCAAGCGCTGCTTGAAAAGCGCATCGCCGGTGCCGGCCTCGACGTCTTCGTCGACGAACCCAACGTGCCGGCTGAACTGCTGTCGTTGCCCAACGTCGTGCTGCAACCGCACCGGGCCAGCGCCACGCTCCAGACCCGCGAGGCAATGGCCGCGATCGTACTCGAAAGCCTGGCAGCGAGCTTCGCGGGCCACAGGCCGCAGACGAGCGTCACGCCTTAAAGCACGTGCGCGCCTGCGCGCAGGTGCAGGGGCGTCGAGCGCGACGCCCCCCATTCCGACAAGACATCCCGAAACCAGGGAGGAGACACAATGAACGCGTTCGATATGGCAACGCGGGCGGAGCCCGTTGCCAAGACCAAGGTGGGCCATTTCCGGTTCTACATTCTTGGCCTGATCTTCCTCGTCACCGTCCTCAATTACGCCGACCGGGCCACGCTGTCGATTGCCGGCACCTTCGTGGCGAAGGACCTCAAGCTCAGCCCATCCGAACTCGGCATCGTGTTCTCGGCGTTCGGCTGGGCCTACGCGATCGGACAGATTCCCGGCGGCTGGCTGCTTGACCGCTTCGGCGCCAAGATCGTGTATGGCGTAAGCATTGTCCTGTGGTCGCTGTTCACGTTCAGCCAGGGCACGGTGTCACTGTTCGGCAGCGCCTCGTCGGCCATTGCCGCATTGTTCGTGATGCGGTTCATGCTGGGCCTGGTGGAGTCACCCGCGTTTCCCGGCAACGCGCGCATTGTCGCGATGTGGTTTCCTACCGCCGAACGCGGTACGGCCAGCGCGCTGTTCAACTCCGCGCAGTATCTCGCGGTGGTTGTCTTTACTCCGCTGATGGCCTGGCTGACACATGTACTGAGCTGGCACTACGTGTTCTTCTTCATGGGCGGCCTCGGCTTGCTCGCGGCCTGTGTATGGTTTGCCACGATGGGCGCACCGAAGACCCATCCGCGCATGAGCCGTGCCGAACTGGACTACGTGGCGGCCAATGGCGCGCTGGTGAGCCTGGATGCCGGCACGGGCAGCACCCGTCGGCACTTCACCAGGCGTGAGGTTGCATCGCTGTTCACCAGCCGCATGCTGTGGGCCACCTATATCGGCCAGTACTGCATTACGGCGCTCACGTACTTCTTCATTACCTGGTTCCCGATCTACCTGGTCCAGGCCCGCGGCATGAATATCGTGACCGTCGGGCTGGTTGCGGCCCTGCCGGCCATCTGCGGCTTCAGCGGCGGCATCCTGGGCGGCGCGCTCTCGGACTACCTGATTGCCAAAGGCCACGCGCCGTCGTTTGCCCGCAAGACGCCGTTCATGATCGGCATGGCACTCGCCACGGTCGTGATGGCCGCGCCGTGGGCCACCACCGACACGGCAGTCGTCGCCATCATGTCGCTGGCGTTCTTCGGCAAGGGCCTTGGTGCGGTGGGATGGGCAGTGCTTGGCGATGTAGCGCCGCGCGAAATGACCGGCCTGAGCGGCGGCGTGTTCAACGGCATTGGCAACGTTGCGGGCATTGTCACGCCAATCGTGATCGGCTATGTGGTCGCCACCACCGGGTCGTTCGACCGCGCACTATGGTTCGTCGGCGCCCACGGCCTGGTCGCAATCCTCGCCTATGGCCTGCTTGCCGGAAAGTTCAAACGCATCGAGCTGAACGCATAAATTCACCGCCACCAACTACCAGACCAAAGGAGACACCATGACCACACTGACTTCCAGGATTCGCCGCACGCTGCTGCTGTCCACGATGCTCGTTGCAACGTCCCCGGCACTGTATGCGCAGACCACCGAGGCCCAGCAGCTTGCCACGGCCAACGAACATCTGCGCGCGGCCATGCTTGCGCCCGATGCGGCCAAGCTCGATCCGCTGCTTCACGACCACCTGACCTATGGCCACTCGTCGGCCAAGATCGATACCAAGGCCAGCCTGGTCAACGCGCTGCTTACCGGCACCTCGAAGTTCACGCGCATCGACCTGTCGGACCAGAAGATCGACGTGGTGGGCAAGGTTGCCACCGTGCGTTACGTGTTCGATGCCGACACGCATCCCGCAGGCAAGCCGGCCACGCCGGTTCACCTGCAGGTCCTTTCGGTATGGGTGCAGGAGCCGGCCGGCTGGAAGATGATTGCCCGCCAAGCGGTCAATCAACCGCGCTGACCCAACCACGTAGCTGCTTCCACTTTTACTCCCTCCAGATCCAGATCATGCTGACTTCCGTTGATGCCCGTACCGGGGCCATCCTGCGCGAATTTGCGCCCACTACGCCAACCGCGGTCGACCAGGCCTGCGATGCCGCGCGCGATGCGTTCGCCTGCTGGCGGTCGACCACTGGCGCACAGCGCGCCGCCCTGCTGCGCGGCCTGGCCGTTGCGTTGGAAGGCGACCGCGAAGGTCTGGTGGCGATTGCCGACCAGGAATCCGCGCTGGGTCCCGTGCGGCTGAACGGCGAACTCGATCGCACCGCGTTTCAACTGCGTCGCTTTGCCGATATCGCCGAGCATGGCGTGCCGTTTGCCGTGGTCGATGATCCTGCCGTAGCCGGCGCACCGCCTGCGGGACACCCGGCGATGCAACTCTGGCAACAACCGCTCGGGCCCGTGGCAATGTTCTCGGCCAGCAACTTCCCGTTTGCGTTCTCGGTTCTCGGCGGGGATACGGCATCGGCACTCGCGGCGGGCTGCCCGGTCGTCGTCAAGGCACACACCGGCCACCTCCAACTTTCCAATCGGGTGATGGAACTGGTCGCTCGCGTGCTCGAAGCGCAGCAGTTGCCAAAGGGCCTGATCAGCATGGTGCAAGGTGGAGGCCGCGACGTTGGTGTCCGCCTGATTCGTCATCCGGCCATCGCAGCTGGTGCGTTCACCGGTTCGACTGCGGGCGGCTCGGCCCTGGCTAAGGAAGCCGCCAATCGGCCCCAGCCGATCCCGTTCTTCGGAGAGCTCGGCTCGGTCAATCCGGTCATTGCATTGCCCGCCGAACTGCAGGCCAATGGCGCCGCACTGGCCAGCACGCTGGGTGGCTCGATTGCGCTGGGCTGCGGACAATTCTGTACGAACCCGGGCGTTATCGTGCTGATCGACTATCTGTCGGGAACCGATACGCGGGCGATCAACGACGCCTTCGTTGCACAGCTCACGACGGCACTGCAGGCCCAGCAGCCGCATGCCATGCTGACACAGGGCATGCGCGAGGCATTCGACGCCGGTATCGAACATTGGGCGGCGGCCGGCGCGGTCATGTGCCTGCGCGAAACCGCGGCGGCGGGGGCGCCTCCACGTCCGGTGCTGGCCCAGGTCAGCGCGACCGACTTCGTCGCCAAACCCGCGCTGCGCGAAGAGGTCTTCGGCCCGTCAAGCCTGATCGTTCGTGCCGAAAGCCTGGCTCAGGCGCAACAGGTACTCGCAGCGGTGGGCGGTAGCCTGACCGTTACCGTGTGGGGTGCACAGCAACAGAACGATGATGTGTATGCGCTGGTGGCCGGTGCCATGGCCATCGCCGGCCGCGTTCTGTTTGCGGGCGTGCCTACCGGTGTGGCGGTTACGGCGGCCCAGCAGCATGGTGGCCCATGGCCGAGCAGCACGCGCCCCGAGAGCACCTCGGTTGGCGATGCCGCGCTCACGCGTTTCCTGCGGCCGGTCTGCCTGCAAGACGCTCCTGACTGGATCCTGCAGCGCAAGGGCCTGCCGTTCTGATATCGGCGGCACCACGTACCTCGTATCGTCCGTGCATGCCGGGCAGCACGCCCGGCATGCACGGACGTTGCGCTTATTTCGCGTTGGCGATCTCGTGATCGGCCAGCAGTTCCAGCGCACGAACCAGTGCGGAATGGTCGAGTTCTTCCAGTCCATTGGCGGCGCAGGCCTGCATCAGTTGTGCGGCCCCGGCGGTCTGCGGTAGCGACAGCCCTAGCTCGCGCGCGCCCTGCAAAGCAAGCCCGAGGTCTTTCTGATGCAGCTTGATCCGGAAGCCCGGCGCGAAGGTTCGCTTGATCATGCGTTCGCCGTGCACTTCGAGAATGCGGCTCGAAGCGAATCCGCCCATCAGCGCCTCACGCACTTTCGCGGGGTCCGCACCGGCCTTGGCGGCAAACAGCAGCGCTTCACCAACGGCGGCGATATTCAGCGCCACGATGATCTGGTTGGCAACCTTGGTGGTTTGCCCGTCGCCGTTGCCACCCACCAGCGTGATGTTCTTGCCCATCAGCTCCAGCAGCGGGCGGACCCGTTCGAACACGGCCGCATCGGCCCCGCACATGATGGTCAGCGACGCCGCCTTCGCACCGACTTCTCCACCCGAAACCGGGGCATCGACATAGTCCGCACCGAGTGCATTGATGCGCTGGGCAAACGCCTTGGTAGCCGTCGGCGAAATGGAACTCATGTCGACCACGACCTTGCGGCTGCCACCATCCAGCCCTTGTGCAATGCCGCCGTCGCCGAACAGGACGGCTTCCACGTCGGGCGTATCGGGAACCATGAGAAAAATCACTTCAGCCTGCCGTGCCACTTCGGCGGCATCCTTGCAGGCAATCGCCGAGCTCGACGCAATCTCGGGGCGCAGTTGACCGCGCGTCTTCACGTACAACTGATGCCCGGCGTTCGCCAGGTGCAGCGCCATTGGCGCGCCCATGATGCCAAGTCCAATAAAGCCAATATTCATGATGCAGTCCTCTACGAAAATCGGTGATGGTTGTGAAAGGTCGGCTCAGTAGCCGTTTGTCTTCGGCGTCTTCTGCGCTTCACCGCTGGCGCCACGCATGGTGTCTACCACCTGACGCGCGCCGGCAGCCATCAGCCGGGCATCCGAACTGACGGTGACAAACTGGAAGCCCTTTTCGATGCGGCGCAGTGCCGCTTCCGGGCTGCCGTTGTGAATACCCGCGACGACGCCATGCGCCTTGGCGCGCTCGAGTACGTGATCGATGGCCTGGGCGACTTCGGGATCGACATCGTCGAAGGTCGGCCGACAGCCGAGCGATAGCGAGAGATCGGACGGGCCGATGTAAACCGCATCAAGCCCCTCCACCGACAGGATCTCGTCAAGGTTATCGAGCGCCTGCGCGGTTTCGATCATGGCGAAGGCCACGATCGTTTCGTTGGCATGCTCGGGGTAATCCGCGCCGCCATACAGCAATGCGCGCACGGGACCGTAGCTCCGCATGCCGCGTGGCGCATAACTCGTATAGGACACCAGCTTCTGCGCATCTTCGCGACTGTTCACCATCGGGCAGATCACGCCGTACGCGCCCGCATCCAGCGTCTTCATCAGGATGCCAGGCTCGAGCCAGGGCACCCGCACGACCGGCGTGGTCTGCGTGGTCGAGATGGCCTGCAGCATCCGGACCATGGCCTGGTAGTCCACCACGCCATGCTGCATGTCGATGGTCAGCGTGTCCCACCCCTGGTGGGCCATGGTTTCCGCACTGAAGGTGTCCGGAATGGCCAGCCATCCGTTGACGGCGGCACGCCCGTCCGCCCATATGGCGCGCAAAGGATTACTACGCATGATGTGATGTCCCCTGTTATGAATGCGATCGTTATACGTTGTCGTACAACTATCGTTTTACTGTAGAAGTTCACGAGGCATGTCGCAACCTAGCGTTAACCCAATAAGCGTAGGAGTTCAGGTGCTGGCGCGCTCGACTATCGTGAAGCCGACGTCGATGATGCGCTCTTCAAGGGGCAAGCCCAGCGCCCTGCTGACGATACAGTGGGCTGCAAGTTCGCCAATGTGCGGTCCATCGATCCGCACCGACGTCAGCGCAGGTTCGAACTGGTCGGCGAAATTGAGATCGCCGAAACCAACCACGGCCAACTGCTTGGGCACATCGATACCCTGCGCGCGCGCCTCGATCAATACCCCGATCGCCAGCGCATCCGAGCTACAGAAGACCGCGTCCACATCGGGATGCTCGGCGAGCAATGCACGCAGCGTCTCGCGGCCATCCGCGAGCTTGGAAGGCGGTACGACAAAGCGCGCCGCCGGGTGCGGCAAGCCGAGTTCTTGCGCCGATTGCGCGAACGCCGACCAGCGACGTTTCGCTCGAACATCGTCCGCTCCGATCCATGCGAGCTTCCTGTGCCCCCGGCTGGCAAAGAAACGGCTGACCTCGCGGCCGACCGCTTCATGCGAGAAGCCAATCAGAACATCCAATGGCTCGGAGGTGAGGTCCCAGGTCTCGACGATGGGGATACCCGAGGCAATCAGCTTGCGCCGGCCTTCGTCGGTATGACCCACGCCGACCAGCACGATGCCATCCGGCCGTCGCGAGATGATGTCGGTAAGGAGTTTGTCTTCGCCCGCATCGCTATAGCCGCTCTGCCCCACGATAAGCTGGTAGCCGCGGCTGGCCAGTGCATTGGTCAGCGCTTCGATGGTGTCCAGGAAAATCGGCCCGGTCAGCGTCGGCAATACCGCGGCGATCAGTCTGCTGCGACTCGACCTCAGGGCCTTTGCCGCGCTGTTCGGGATGTACCCGGTACTCTCGATTGCAGCACGTACCTTGGCCACCGTGGCCGGCGGGATATTCTCCGGCGCATTCAACACACGCGATACCGTCATCGCTGACACGCCGGCAATACTTGCCACGTCCTTTAGCGTCACGTTAATACGCGGAGACAACGGTTCAACCGGGAGTTTTGTCATGCGGGTGCGGGGCATGCGGGCAATTGTACTGCACGCATATCCCGCCTTTCCTGAGCGTACTGCGCGTATCGAGCGTGTTACTGCGGTCCCAGCTTCTTGATCAGGGCGTCCAGCTTGGCCACTTCCTCTTCAGTGAGGTCGGTCAGCGGTGCGCGCACCGGACCTGCATCGTGGCCCACCAGCTTGGC
>NZ_DBHKYV010000011.1:0-172520 GCF_057315035.1 Cupriavidus sp.
CAACGTAGCGGGTTGGCTACCGCTTTGCCTGGTCAACCCGAGCTTTTCAGTTGCCGTTAAAGCTCCGGCCTTTAGGCCGGGGTAGTTGACGTAACGAGGCGCATGCCGATTGCGCGAGATGCTTTACGGTCAAAGGTCTCGGTGTACTCGCAGCCGGCATGCTGACAGGCCCGCAGGATCGGGCAATCGGCGAAATCGCTTACCGTCGTGCTAAAAAGCCGCAATGCCGACTTCACAAGCGATTGCGATTCCAGGACAAGGTCATTGCTCTCAATCAGGAATCCCACAATCCGGATGATTTCGTGCCGAGTCGCGCGGTAG
Source organism: Cupriavidus sp. (assembly GCF_057315035.1). Lineage (NCBI taxonomy): Bacteria > Pseudomonadati > Pseudomonadota > Betaproteobacteria > Burkholderiales > Burkholderiaceae > Cupriavidus > Cupriavidus sp. The sequence goes on from NZ_DBHKYV010000011.1 coordinate 322, forward strand.
CTTCGGTCCATTGTCCAGGTCAGTTCCACGAGCACTGCGGTCGGGATATAATCACGCCGATCGCTGGTCAGGGAATCGAGCAGAGCATCGGCCTTTGGCGTCAGATAAGGATCGTCCCGGGCAAAATAGCGAACGAGTATGTTTGTATCGAGGCCGATCACGCGAAGCTCCGCAAGTAGCGAGACCAGACCGCGTCGGCAATGGCTTCATCGAGTTCCTCCTGCGTTGGCGCAGGCCCCTTTCTACGGCCGGCAAGGCAGCCCGCGAGGGCCTTGACGGAGCACGTCTGGCCGGGCTCAAGCGGCGGCAGGCCGAGACTGATCGTCGGGTCGACTTCAACGTCCTCTTCCTCTGCTTGCGCAACGGCTTGCCGGATTTCCTCTGCAGTTGGCGGCGGTCTCCGTCCCGCGAGGCAGCCTTTCAGGTCCTTGATAGAGCGGGTTCTAACTGGTTCTGGCGATGGCAGGTTCGCGTCGTACGCCTTGTCTTGTACGAGTCCGGCAATTGCAACGCATTCTTCCGCGTAGTGCATCAACATGATTGACCCCAACGGTATGTGTTAACGTCGTAAAGCAACTCGGAACGCCAATCCGGCGAGTCCGCATTGCACAGGCGCGACCACCGCACCTGACGCAACCATTCTTGGCCCTCACGTAGCAGAAAAATATGGGACGTGTCTCAAAATGCGCCCCTTCTTGCAGATGCGCGTTCAGTGCCTTGCCAGCCGTGCAAGTGGCAGCGTCTGCAGGCGTTCAAGCACAACGGCTTTCATTGCCGGAGGCGTCGGTAGTGCATCGAGCAATGCTGGCCAGCGCGCTTGGGCCATTGCCACGGCATCCTTCACGGCAGCCAGTGCAATGCGTTCCGCGATACGTGCCTCGCGTGCAAAGTCGCGGTAGGTTGCCAGCGTCTGCTTGCGCTGCAACGCATCGATGGCCACGTTTTGTCCAAACGCTGCAAAGCCTGGCAGGGATGCCACGCTGACGATATCGTATGCCGGCGAAAGTTCGGGCATGGTGCCGTTGCGATACAGGAACGAAAAATTCTTGAGATGCGCATCGCTGTTGCCCAGCAGCGTATTGACGGCCTGGCGCATGAAGAATTGCCTGACATCCTCGATGCCGCGCACACTAAGCCGATCCAGCAGGCGCACGATTGCCACGTAGGCGTCGTTGCCGGCGTATTTGCGTGCCGGCATGCGGGTCAGGATCTGGCAACCGTCCTCGGCATGCACGCGGCCGCCGGGCTCGCGGTCGAAACGGTCCACGGCCAGGAAATGCTGGTCGGCCCCAAGCGCATCGGCAAGCCCCGGCACGTCGATGGCGGTCAGCGGCTGCGGCTTGCACACGGCCACGGCCACGCCCGCCGCCTGAGCCAACTGCATCGCCACGTATTCGTTGAAGATCTGGCTGTCGTCGTTGCGTGCCGGCAGCTTGGCGATCAGGTCCGACAAACGCCCGTGCGTTGGCATGGTATAGCGCCTGCCCGCATGCGCAGTCGACAGGGCCAGCTTGTTCTGCACACCGGATACCGACGCCGCGCCTTCGGTCGCGCCTTCGACCACGGCAATCTCGAGATTGTCCGCGCCACCCGTGACGCCAACTGCGCGGACATGCCCCGGCAGTGCGTCGATGTCGGCCGGCTGGACGATCAGGGCGCCGGGCAGATCCTCCCCGGCCGCGGCAAGCACACCAAAGTCGTCGCGGTCATCGGGATGATGGCGGGTGGCTTCAAGTCGCTTGCGCAGTTCACCTTCAGGCAGCAGACCGGCGAAGTAGGGCGGCAGTTCGCCGTTGGTGTTGTAGAGCGCCGGGTGGAACGGGTTTGACAGAATGGTGGCGGTCAACGCTTCGTTGCCGGGGATGGTCAGCGAAAGACTCAAGGTGGGCCGACCGGGATCGCCGCGAAACTGTTCGCCCGGGACAAAGCGCGTGGTCCGCCCGGCTTCGCACAGGTAGCCGCACAGTTCTCCATGCAACTGCACCGCCAGATACCGGGGGCGAAGATCGTCAGTCACGCTCCATCCCCCAGCAACAGGTCGACCGAGGTCGGCGCGGCGCGGTCAGGACCGGCCGACTTGCCGCTCAGTACTTGCCGCACCTCGTCCACTTGCTCCTTGGGTACTAGCACCCACTCGGCATCCAGTGCGGTGGCAATCGCTGAAAGCGTCGAGGCGCGCACATCTTGCTTGCCACTCAAGGCGACCGACAGGTTGGAGGCCGCCATGCCGATTACCCGGCCAATATCCGCTAGGGAAAGGCCCCGAAGTTTGCGAAGGGAGCGAAGCTGGGTGTCGAAGGCAGCCACGAGAACGTCATGTAGTCGGGATATGAAATAGCATAGCATTCCTCAAAAAATTATGTAGATAAATAATTTTTAAGGAATATTTATGCTAAATCATATTGTTGGTGGAAGCCCAACCCGACTATAGTCACGAATAGTGCTCGCGCACACTGGATATTGGTTAGATCCAGCGCGCTGCCGCAGTGCGCACCGCATGCTGCCTGCAGGAGTCTCCATCGCTTTGTGTCGCATTGCCCTCCAGCATGACGTCCCAAGCCCGCTTCTCTGTGCGTTTGTTTGGCGAGTTCCAGCTCGACGGCGCAGACGCGACCTGGTTCAACGCAAACTCCCCCCGCTTGCAGGCGCTGCTCGCCTGCCTTGTCCTGCATCGCGATGCACCGCAGACGCGGCAGCAGCTCGCCGTACTGTTCTGGCCCGATGCCTCGCAGGCGCAGGCGCGTAACGCCCTGCGCCAACTGCTGTTTCAACTGCGCAAGACCTGGCCGGAAGTTGATCAGTTTGTCCAGGCCGATGCGCAAACGGTGCGATGGCTGGCCGATGCGGCGCTGGACCTCGACGTCGCGCAGTTCCAGTCCGCGGTTGCGGCTGCGGGCAAGGCCTCGAGGCACGGCGACGCAGTCGCTGAAGAAGAGCTGCTGACACATGCCGCAGATCTCTATCGCGGTGACCTGCTGGCCAACTGCTATGACGAGTGGATCCACCCCGAGCGCGAAAGGTTACGTGAACAGTGCATCGCGGCGCTCGCGCGCCTTGGTCAACTGAGTGAGGACCGGCGAGACTATGCAAAGGCATTGAAGTACACACAGCAGTTGCAGCGTCTCGATCCGTGCCGCGAACCCACCTGCCTGACGCTGATGCGACTGCATGCGCTGAACCACGATCACGCATCGGCCATGCGCGCGTATCGCAGCTGCGTGGAAACGCTCGCTCGAGAATTGGGTGTCCTGCCCGGCGAACCCATGCGCGAGGCCTACGCGCGGCTGGCTGCGCAGGCTGCGTCGATGCAGCGCCAGCGCCCGCGGGATGCGATGCTGCCAATGATTGGCCGGCATGGCGAATGGCGCCGGCTTCTTGAAGTCTGGCAGCGCGCCCAGTTGGGCGACAAGCAGTTTGTTTTGATCCTGGGCGAAGCCGGCATCGGTAAATCGCGCCTGGCGGAGGAACTGCTCGTCAACCTGGCCGAGCAAGGCATCACAGTGGCGCATTCGCGCGCCTATGCGGCCGAGGGACAGCTCGCGTTTGGGCCGGTGACCGGCTGGCTGCGCAGCCCTGCCTTGAGCGGTGCGATCGGCAAGCTCGACAGACTGTGGCTGACCGAGGTCACGCGCCTGTTGCCCGAACTCCTTACGCAGCAATCGGGACTGTCGCCGCCGTCGCCTCTGACCGAATACTGGCAACGCCAACGGTTCTTCGAGGCGCTTGCGCGCGCGGTGCTGGCACAAGGCGGCCCGCTGCTGTTGCTGCTCGACGACCTGCAATGGTGCGACGGCGAGACGCTCGAATGGCTGCGCTTCCTGATGCGTTTCGACATGGCGGCAGGGCTCATGGTGGTCGCAACGGCGCGCCCCGAGGAAATCATGCCGCTACACGCGGCGAACCGGCTGCTGGACGCACTACGCCGCGACGACCAGTTCATCGAGATCCCATTGGGGACACTCGATGCCGCAGAAACGGCAAAGATAGCGGCCCAGATCCTGGACCGACCGCTGGCTGACACCGAGGCAACCCGGCTGTTCGAAGAGAGCGAGGGTAACCCGCTGTTTGCGGTCGAAATGATGCGGTCTCACTCCGACACCATGCCGGTCGGGGATGCACAGGGCAGCATGGCGTCGAAGTTGCCGCCCAAGGTTTACGCCGTCATCTCGAACCGGTTGGCACAGCTGCCTCCGGGCGCACGCGATATCGTCGGGGTTGCTGCAATCATTGGTCGCGCGTTCACGACCGACATCCTCGCCCAGGCAAGCGACCTCGGCGAGGATGCGCTCGCAGGTGCGCTGGACGAGCTGTGGCAGCGGCGCATCGTGCGCCAGACCGACGGTGGCGGCCTGGCGTTTGACTTCAGCCATGACAAGATCCGCGACGTGGCATACGCCGAAGTGAGTCCACTGCAGCGTCGCCGCCTGCATTTGCGCGTGGCGCGAGCGTTCGAGCAGGCGTCGGGCGATGCGCTCGACGCGGCTAGCGCGCAGATCGCCTCGCACTATGAGCACGCGGGTCTGCCCGCCCAGGCGGCGGCATTCTATCGGCGCGCGGCCGGCGTGGCGCAGAGTGTGTATGCCTATGACGATGCCATTGCATTGCTGACGCGTGGGCTGGCGCAGGCCGACCGGATTGCAGATCCGCAGGAGCGCGCCGCCCAATCGCTGGCCCTGCAACTGGACCTTGCGCCGCCGATTCGCATCGCCCGGGGCTGGGCGGCCCCCGAACTGGAGGCGCCGCTGCGCCAAGCGGTGGAACTGAGCCGGCTGGCAGGTGACAGCAGCCAGCAGGCACGCGCCCAGGTCAGCCTTTCGTTTTTCCTGGCAGTGAGGGCGGAACTTGCACAGGCGCGTAGCCTGAGCGAGGAACTGATTGCGGGATTGGGGGCGGTGGGCGCCGATACTTACTCGGTGATGGCATGGACCAGCGTCATGGGCAGCCTGGTTCAGCAAGGCGACTGGATGGCTGCCGAGCCTGCGTATCAACGCGCGCACCACGCTTATGACGAAGCCCAGCACGCCGAGCATGCGTCCCTGATGGGCGGCAACTTCGGTGTGCTGGCCACCGCCTGGTCAGCGCACGCATTGTGGTTCAGGGGGCTTGCCGATCAGGCCCTTCAGCGTGGACACGAGGCTTTGGAGGTGGCGAACCGGGTAGCGCACCCGTTCTCCCAGGCGCTCGCGCTGTCATATATCGCAACCCAGCATGCGCTGCGACATGAGCACGGTCTCACACTGCACTATGCCCGCCAGACACACGAGATCGCCGAACGGTATCACGTAGGCTACTACCTCGCCTGGGCAGGCGTGCTGCTCGCCTGGGCGAACGCAAAACAGTCCCCCAGCACCGAGGCCGTGGTGGCGATGCAGGTGGCGATCGAGGGCTTTAACGCTACGGGCGCACGCCTGCGGCTGCCGCTCTACCTGGCCATGCAGGCTGAATGTTTGGGCGATGTGGGGAAGACCGAGGCCGCATTGGCGGCTGTCGACCAGGCGTTCGAATGCGCCGGGCGCACGGGCGAGCACTGGGTAGACGCCGAACTGTACCGTCTGCGCGGTGAATTGCTGCTGCGCAGCAGCGACAACCGTGGCGAAGCCGAGTCATCGTTAGTCAAGGCGATCGAGATCGCCACAGCCCAACGGGCGCTGCCGCTCGAGTTGCGCGCCATCCTGTCATGGACCGCGCTGCAAACTTCGCAGGGGCGTGCCAATCCACACAAGTTGGTCGAGGAGACGCTTGCGCGGTTCACCGAGGGCTTCGATCAGCCCGACATCATCAAGGCGCGAGCGTTACTCGCGCGTTAGTTCCGGCTCGACCACCGCGCGCGGTCGGGAGATGAAATCCCCCATATAACGGCTCACCTAACGCTCCGGAAACGCCGAGGTTGCTAAAACTCCTGCATACCAACCGGACAGGAGGCAGCCATGGAATCTTCATCGAGCGAACCCGTCGCAACCGCACTCAAGGCGCATTTTCGGGGACAACTGATTCAGCCGGGCGATGTGGCTTACGACCAGGCGCGTGCCGTGTACAACGGAATGATCGACAAGCGCCCTGCGATCATCGCGTGCTGCGTCGATGTTGCGGACGTCGTCGCCGCGGTGAACGCCGCACGAGACGCCGGGATGCTGCTGGCCGTGCGTGGCGGTGCACACAATGGCGCCGGGCTCGGTACATGCGATGGTGGACTGGTGATCGACCTGTCGCCAATGAAGGGCGTGTTTGTCGACGCCGGACGCAAGACGCTGCGGGTTGGCGGTGGCTGCACCTGGGGCGATGTGGATCACGCCGCCAGTGCCTACGGGATGGCAACGCCGAGTGGCTTCATCTCGACCACTGGCGTGGGCGGACTGACGCTCGGCGGCGGTATCGGCTACCTTAGCCGCGCCTACGGCCTGACGATCGACAATCTGCTCAGCGCCGAGGTCGTGCTGGCCGACGGCCGTATCGTCACCGCAAGCGCCGACGAAAACTCGGACCTGTTCTGGGCGTTGCGCGGCGGCGGTGGCAACTTCGGCGTGGTGACGTCGTTCGAGTTCAAGGCTCATTCCGTTGCCACGGTCTATGGCGGCCCGATGCTGTGGCCGATGGAACAGGCACGCGAGCTGATGAAATGGTGGCGCGACTTCATCCTGAGCGCGCCGCAGGAAATCAACGGCTGGTTTGGCTTCGTCACGGTGCCGCCCGCCGCGCCGTTCCCAGAGGAAGTTCACCTGCAGAAGATGTGCGCCGTGGTGTGGTGCTATACCGGTCCGCTCGATCAGGCCGACGCGCATTTCCGTCCGATACGTGAGGCCATGCCGCCAGCGGTGGACTTTGCCGGGCCAATCCCATGGCCTGTCCTGCAGAGCCTGTTCGACGGGCTGTATCCGGCGGGCTTGCAGTGGTACTGGAAAGCCGACTTCGTTAGCGACCTGAGCGACAAGGCCATCGATCTGCACATCAAGTACGGGCAGCAGTTGCCGTCGATGCACTCAACCATGCACCTGTATCCGATCAATGGTGCCGCGCATCGCGTTGGATGCGACGAAACGGCCTTCAGCTACCGCGATGCCAGCTTTGCCAGCGTGATTGTCGGCGTCGATCCCGACCCAGCCAACAACGACCGCATCGTGCAGTGGGCGAAGGACTATTGGCTGGCCCTGCATCCGCACTCGGCTGGTGGCGGCTACATCAACATGATGATGGACGAGGGCAACGACAACGTGAAGGCGTCCTATCGCGACAACTATGCACGACTGGCGCAGATCAAGCGTAAGTACGACCCGGCCAACCTGTTCCGCGTGAATCAGAACATCAGGCCTGCATGACGCAACGGCTTGCACGGCAGAGGCGATCCCGTGCGGGCCGTAGCGTTCCGAAACTGATCGCCTGTATGAGGAGTGCCGCCGCGGCAACGCCGCCGACACTGCTGTTGGAGATAGCAATGCACAACACTCTTGCCAAGACCCTGCTCGCCGCTGCCGCACTGGCCGCCAGTCTCAGCCTGAACGCTCACGCCGGCGCATATTCCGACGCGCTGATCGTTGCCGCGCCGGGACACAACGGTCCGCGAGACCCTTTTACCGATGGCGCGCGCAGTCCGGCCGCCGAGGGTGCCATGCTGCCCGTGGCCGCGAATCAGGGCAGGTCCATCTCCGTGTGCGCGATCCGTGGCTTCGACCCGTACTCGGACGGCATGCGCAAGCCTGACCCTTACACCGATGGTGCCCGCATCGGTCCGCGCGATGGCTTTACCGATGGCGCGCGCATCAGCTCGCGCGATGGCTTCACCGATGGCGCCCGCAGCGGAGCGCGCGACAGCGGGGAGTGCCTGTCCTGAGCAGGTCGGGTAGGGCGACGGGGCGGCTTATCGGGGCCGCTTCGTTGTCCAGTCGTACGGAAATGTGCGTCATGGTGCGCGAATTGGCTAATCTCCCAAATTCGCTGTTGCCATTCCGCATACGCACTATTACCTAATGCTGCAATGCGACAAAGCGTCTGCTACAATTCGGGAAAACCCCATAAGGGTAATCCCTCAAGGAAGGACGCCATGAACACCCAATCCGACATCAAGCTGACCGATCAACTGGAACGTGACCTCATCGAGCGTGAGCTCGGTACGCAAAGCCTGGGCTTTGCCAACGACGTGAAGCGTGTGATCGCCGCCGTCCAGAACATTTTCACCCGCCTGCAGGCGGAAGCGCGCAAGGCCAAGGTGGTCTACGCGAACGGCTGATCGGCACAAGCTGAGCAATTGAAGGGCGGCGCATCGGGCGCCGCATGCAAATGAATACCGGCCCTACGCACACTTGATTCGGTGTGCGTAGGGCCGGTATTCATTTGCGCATTGGGAATGCGCGAGAACTTGATCAATCATGTCTCGCAGCAAAAAGCCTCGCGTCAGCACTACGCTGAAAACAGACCAATTGGATTGTTTTTGCCGACAAATGGGGGTATGTTGCAACGCTTGCAACGCAACCAGTTCGGAGAAACGATTCATGGAGAACGCAGTACGGTCGGAGCGGTCGCGCGCGCTCATCCTCGACGCGGCCTTTGCCGTACTGGCGCGCGAGGGCCCGGGAAAGCTGACGATCGAGGCGATTGCGCAGGAGGGCGGCATCAGCAAAGGGCGGGTAATGCATCAATTCCGCACCAAGGCTGCTGTCATCGAAGCGCTGCTGGAACAGCAAATCCAACGCGGGCGCGAGTTCGAGGCGCGCTATCACGCAGGACCAGGGACGTACAGCCTTGAGCCAAACTTGTCCGAGCAGATCCTTGCGCTCCAGGAGTCGACCCGGCATTCCCAGTCTTTTGCGCTAGCGGTGTTGGGCGCAGTTTCCGAAAATCCAGAGCTGCTGGCGGGTGTGCGCAAGGACGCCGCCGAAAAGATCGAGCGAATCCGCGAAGATGCCGACGACGGTGATCTGGCCGTGCTGCGCTGGCTGGCGGCACGCGGCATGGTCCTTGGCAGGACGCTAGGCATGTGTCCGCTCACGCAGGCCGACCAGGATCGGTTGTTTGAACGCCTGCTCGACCCCGCAGCCTGGTCGAGTAGTGCGACGCCTACCACTGCTACAAAGACTCCCGCAAAAAAGACCTCCGCGCCGCGAAAGAAAGTAGCTATTCGCTGAGTCCGAAGGGAAAGAGGCGCGCAGTCCGGCGCCTGATCCGTCCTCATTCGCCTCAAATAAAAACAGAACGTTTGGTTTGCAAATAAGTTGCAAACTGCTATAGTCCGCCTCGTTGTCACCAACCAGGGGGAAGAAAAATGCGTATGTCGCGTGGCGTGGTCAGTCTGTTTGCTGCACCGATTGTGCTCATCATGGGGGGCTGTGCCAGCCCGCAACCGGTTGCTTATTCGGGGCTCGCCTCATCCTCGTCGATGACGGCCAATACCCAGTCCGGCGCGGATCGGATGCCTTACCGCTATACGGCGCCAGTGGAGTGGAACCAGTACACGTCGGCGCTCGTTGAGCCTGTGGTGATCTACCGTGGCGGCGACCACCAGTTTGGCGACATGTCCGAGCAGGACAAGGCAGAACTGGCGGGCTACATGCAGTCCGAGTTTGCGCAGAGGCTCAAGACCCGGTTCAACGTTGGCAGCGCAGGCGCCCATGCGCTACGCGTCAAGCTCACGCTGACGGGAGCGGAACCCACGGCAACCTTGCTCGGCCCGTTCCTGCATTTTGATATTGCAGGCAACCTCTACAACGGTGTCCAGGCCATCCGCGGGCGGGAAGGGGCGATGACGGGCTATGTGATGTTCGGCGTCGAGATCTTCGACGCGCAGAGCAACCGGCTGCTCAAGTCCTACGTCAGCAAGCAATATCCCAACGCCATGAACATTGCCGCGGCATTCGGCTCGCTGTCGGCCGCGAAGACCGGCATCGACAAGGGCGCTGACGCGCTGGTGGCCGAATTGCGTTGATCCATGCCAACGGTCACCACGCGGGGACGCGCCATGAAACTGAAGGACTGTGTGGCGATCGTGGCGGCGTGGCTGGCGCTCTGTCTTTGTGCGGGTGGCTTGGTCGGTGCCTGTGCTCGCTGGCTCGCCGTGTCCTGAGATGCCGCACCATCCAGGGCACCGCGGCGGAAAGGGGCGTGGCGGCAAACGCTGGACGCTGTCCCTCGTATGGGCACTACCAGCAATTGCTGCCGCCATCAGTATCACGTTGCTGATCCAGACGCTGTCGTCACGCGGGCCCACGATCTCCGTGGCATTTCGTACTGCCGAGGGCCTGGTCCCCGGCAAGACCGCGGTGCGATACAAGTCGGTCGACGTGGGTGTTGTATCGGCGGTGCGGCTTGCGCCCGACCACACGAAAGTCATCGCGACCGTGGCCCTGACACATGATGCCGAAGCCTTCGCCAGGCAAGGCTCGACATTCTGGGTGGTTCGGCCAAGGATCGCCACGACCGGGGTCAGTGGGCTGGAGACGTTGCTCTCCGGCGCCTATGTGGGCGTGGATCCCGCGAAACAAGGCGCGCGCGAGGCGGTGTTCGAAGGGCTCGATGCGCCGCCGATTCTCACGAGCGATGCGGCAGGCAAGCAGTTTGTCTTGCGGGCGACCGACCTGGGATCGCTTGACGTAGGGTCGCCGGTGTACTTTCGCCGGATCCCGGTGGGACAGGTCCTGGGCTATCAGTTGGGCTCGGACGGACGCGACGTCCTCGTACGGGTCTTCGTTCGCGACCCATATAGCCGGTTCGTGACGGTGGATACCCGATTCTGGCATGCCAGCGGCGTCGATCTGCAACTGGATGCCAAGGGGCTGCAACTCAATGTGCAATCACTTGCCACGATCTTGCTGGGCGGCGTCGCGTTCCGCTCGCCGGGTGATGGCAGCCCCGCTCCGCAGGCAGCGGAGAACGCGGAGTTCGCGTTGGCCAGCGACGAAAGCAGCGCCCTGAAGGCAAGTGACGATGGCGCGCCGCTCTTGGCGGTCCTGAACTTTGATCAATCGGTACGCGGGCTTTCGCCGGGCGCACCGGTGGAGTTCCGGGGGATTCCGGTGGGCAAGGTGCGATCCATTGGTATCGAGTTCCGCCGTGAGGAGAAGAGCTTTCGGATGCCGGTGGTCGTGGAGCTGTATCCGTCGCGCATCGGTATCGGGCGCCGCGACCTGACCGACAAGGCGTACGGCCATGCGATGGCCGAGGTGCTGAACAAGCAAGGCCTGCGTGCCCAGTTGCGGACCGGCAACCTGCTGACGGGCCAGTTGTTTGTATCGTTCGAATTTTTTCCCAATGCACCACCCGCTCCACTGCATCTGGGCGGTGCGCTGCCAGAACTGCCAACGGTGCCCGGTTCACTGGACGAATTGCAGTCGAAAATCGGGAGCATCGTCACGAAGCTGGATCGAGTGCCGTTTGATCAGATCGGCAACGATCTTGGTCGTGCCCTGCGCTCGGCGGATCGCGTGATGAATACGGCGGGAAGCGTGGCGTCGCAGCTTGACCGCGACATCCTCCCCCAGGCGACGCAAACCATGACTGAAGCTCGCAGTGCCCTGCAATCGGTCAATAGCACACTGGACCCGGAGGATGGCGTGCAGGCTGATGCGCGACGCATGATGCAGGAGCTCACAGGGGCGGCGAGGTCGATGCGCGAGCTGGCTGACTCACTGAAGAACCATCCGGAATCGGTGATACGTGGCAAGCCAGAGGGGGAAGGGCGATGACGATACCCTGGCATTTCCAACGGGCGCTATGGCTGATCGTCCTGATGGCGGCCGTGCTGGGCACGACCGGATGCGCATCCCCCGAACCGCGCTACTTCACCCTCGCGGGCCCCGTGGAGAGCGACGCGGTAGGCGAGTGTCGTCGCGACAGCAGCATGCCGCCGCTCCGGATCGAGGTGCAACCCATCCGTGTGCCGGAGAGACTGAACCGGACAAACGTGCTGGTGCGTACTGGCGATGCGGTCCATATTCTCGAAAACGATCGCTGGTCCGCGCCGTTTCCTGACGAGTTTCGCGACGCACTGTCCGAGCGATTGCAGGACAGCCTCGGTGCATGCGAGCGTCAAGGGAGCGGGCCTGCCAACTCGCAGGAACATTACCGAATCAGCGTCGACATCGTCCAGGTAGACGCCGATCCCGACATGCCGATGGGTGCCGTGGTGAACTGGCGCATCAGGAGGGTTCCGGACGGCAGGCTCCAGTCGGGACAGTCGCGCGTTGTCTTGCCCGCCTCCGGCAGCGTTCGTGGCTTGGTTCGGGCATATCAACGGGTCGTGGCAGCCGTGGCCGGCGATCTTTGTACTGCCGTATCCAGGATGCAATAGTCGTGCGTTACGCCCCCTCACGTTCCCTGTCATGTCCGCAGTCATGTCGCCCTGATCAGGTCCGCGGCCTTCTCGGCGATCATGATCGTTGGCAGGTTTGTATTGGCACTCGGCACGCACGGCATGACCGAGGCGTCCACCACGCGAAGTCCCTCGATGCCAATCACCCGACATTCGGAATCGACGACAGCGGTCGGATCTGCAACGTCTCCCATCCTGCAAGTCGACGTAGGATGGCCCATCGGCGCAACCGCGCCAGCGATGTCTTCGTCTGACAAGCGTTCCTGCCGGCTTCGGTTCGCGACCCATTTACCTGGCCGCAGTGCGCGGCCGATGGCGTAGCGGGAGACAACGGATGGGGCGTTCAGCACTGCCTGGGCTCCCAGCGCAAAGAACTGGCCCGCGGCGCCGCTCTTGTTGAACTGGTTAGCGGCCATCACGGGAGGCAGGATGAACGCATCGCAGTAGCTGTCAGCAAAAGCAGGATCCGCCAGCACCGCTTCGATCAATCGGGCAGCCAGGACCATCCGGGGCGCGTCGCGTGGGTCGTCGAGCAGCCGGAAATCGATGACCGGTGCATGGTTGGGATTCGGCGAACTGACAGTGACTGTGCCGCGCGAGTACGGCGCATACAGCGCGGCACTCAGCATTGCCATGCCGGTGCCGTAGTCTCGGGCCGCAACCCGGCCGAGCATCGAGAACATCAGATCGGCCGGAGGACATCCTTCGTGAGACGAGGAATGGCGTACCCCGGCACAGGCGAAATTGCGTACAGATGGCGCTTGCCGCGCCTGGCGCGGCAGCGTAACGGCAAACTGAAGATACGGGTGGTTCTGCAGGTTGCGCCCCACACCCGGCAAGTGATGCCTGCTCTCTATGCCGACGTCGCGCAGGGAACTGCCATCGCCGATGCCCGACCTTAGCAGGATGGCGGGCGAATGGATGCCGCCGGCGGACACGATGACTTCATTTGCCGCAACCCGCTGGAGCTGGCCATTCTTGATGTACACAGCACCGATGGCGCGCCTTCCTTCCAGTTCGACTTGCTGTACCGTAGCCTCGGTGATGATGGTCAGGTTTTGCCGTGAGCGGACCGTGGACGTCAGGTAGCACGAGACCCCGGACGAGCGCTTGCCGTTGGATGCGGCGTAGGGCATTGCAAAGAACCCACAGCCTGGCTGCTCATTGATGTCATCGATCGAGGGAAGTCCGCGACTATTCACTACCCGTTCGATCGCATGCGCGAACCGTGGCAATTCTGAACGTGACAACCTGCTGATCCGGAAGGGGCCTGCCGCACCGGGACCGGTGCCGCGACTTGCATCGCCCTCGGCCTTTCTGAAGTACGGCAGTACGGATTCCCAATCCCACCCTTGCGCGCCGGCCTGCGACCACCGCTCGAAGTCGGAAGGCATGCCCCTGAGCGTCCACATGCCGTTGATGCATGAGCCACCGCCCAGCACCCTGGCCTGGGGGTACGGATATACGGGGCCGTCAGCGCGCCTGCGCGCTTGCAGGCCGGTCCAGAAATAGCCCTGATTCAGTGACGCACTTGGAAAAGCATCGTCAATATCCGCTGGCATTGCATCCTGCCGGACGTCCTTGCCAGCCTCGAGCAGGACCACGGTGGTAGCGGGGTCTTCCGACAGCCGGGCCGCCAGAACCGCTCCTGCAGTGCCACCCCCGATGATGAGAAAGTCAGCTGTCATGCGCGATGGTCGGGGCTAGGGGCTAACGGTTGTCGACGCGCTTGTTGAACGGGTGGATCTCCACGCGTTGCCAGAGACCGGCGTGCGCAAACGGGTCGTTGGCGTTGAAGGCCACCACTTCATCCTTCTTTTCGGCTTCCACAAGGAAGAATGAGCCGATCATGGTCTCGCCGTCATCGGCAAGGAGCGGCCCGGAAACGAGGGTGCGGATCTTTGCCGCCGAGAGATACGCCTTGTGAGCGTCGTAGTGGGCAAGCCGAACTTGAACTGCATTGGGTTTGTCGAGCGCGTGGATCACATAGAACATTTCGAATTCCTTTCAGGTGGGGTCGTAGTCGACCTGATATCGGGCAATGCGGAGATCGCCTAGTTCGCGCTTGACACGGAGATGCTCCGGGTGGCTCGCGTACTCGTCCAGCGCGCTTCTGGAGGCAAACTCGGTGTAGAGCACGACGTCACATGCGTAGTCGACGCGGCTGGAATCCACGCCAACCTCCAGGTGGAGCAGGCCAGGAATTCTTCCGCGCAGGCTCTCAAAGGCGGCCTTGAGTTGCCGTACCGCCGAGCCTTTTTCGCCGTCGCTGTCCCCGCGCAGATTCCACATCACAATATGTTTTATTACGGTCACGGGTCCTCCGTATCGATAGGCCTTGCAGCTCCGAAACTCAGGCTGGCGAGTCCGGATTCAGAATGAAGTCGAAGTTGAGCGTAAAGAACGGGGTAGAGGAATGCTGCCCGTCCGGCGTAGTGCCCGACGGGTGCTCGACCCAGTCAGCAATCAGCGACGACCGCACGCCGAAGACCGCATCCGAATCCAGGTATTGGCAGCCCTCGCGAAACACGTGTGTGACAAGTGTCTCGAAACCCGGCGCGGACACCATGAAGTGCAGGTGTGCCGGTCGCCAAGGGTGACGTCCCATGGCGTCAAGCATGCGGCCCACGGGTCCATCGTGCGGAATCGGGTAGCTTTCCGCCACGATGGACTTGAAGTGAAAGTGTCCGGATGCGTCAGCCCGCAACGTGCCACGGCCCTGGGCGTGTTGCTCGGGTCGTTGCACATCGTAGAAGCCTTCCGAGTCTGCCTGCCAGACCTCGAGCTTCGCATCCGGAATCGCGGCACCGGTGATGCTCCTGACCTGGCCACTCACATAGCACGGTTGGCCGGCCATGCCGTTGCCCACATCCCCACCAAGCTCGTAGTCCGGCGCATCGTCCACGTAGAAGGGGCCGAACACCGTCGCTTCGGTGCAACCTTCCGGCTTCCGATGATTCTGTGCCGTTACGAGCGTGGACAGGCCCAGGGTGTCCGAGAGCAGGATGAACTCTTGCCGTGTTCCCGAGCAAGTGTGGCCCACATCTGTCAGGAACTGGATGCCTGCAGCCCATTCCTCCTCGGTGAGCCTGGTCTCGCGAGCGAACGCATGAAGATGCTGGATAAGGTTCGTCATGATCTCCTTGAACCGTGCATCCTTCATGTCGATATTGCGCGCCAGTACCGCCTGGGTAATGGTCTCTTCATTGAGATTGCGCATGTTGGTGACTCCTCGTGTGCAGATCGTTGTTCAGGATTTCACCGCGTCGTCCCAGCGCGGGCATACACGCTTGTCCGCAGGAACGTCGTGGGACTGGTAGTTCGTTTTGTCGATGACAGTGGCCGGCAGCACGATTTCCGCCTTCACTGGCTGCCCGCGCAGCTTGCGGATCGCGGTCATGGTGCCGAGGCACCCCTGTACGAAGCCGTTGTAGTCTCCCGTGGCCAGCATCGTTCCGGCCTTGATGGCATCGATAGCCTCCTTGGTACCGTTGATGCCGGAAACCAGCGCTTTCCGGTTTGCGCCTTGCAGCGCTTCAATTGCGCCAACGGCCATGGCGTCGTTGGCGGCAAACACACCGTCAATCTGCGGATACGACTGCATGAGGTTCTCCATCACCTGGAGCGCCTGGAGTCGCTGGTAGTTGGCCGGCTGCGAAGCCAGGACCTTGATGCCCGGGTAGGACTTGAGCGCATCGCGCACGCCGCGCGTCCGGTCGATGCTGGTCGCGGAACCCTTCACGCCTTCAAGCAGCACCACGTTGCCTTTGCCGTTCATGGTCTTGAAGAGGTGGCTGGCCGTTTGCAGTCCGAGCTCGTAGTCGCTGGCGCCGACAAAGGCGACAAAGGTTCCAACCTCGCTGCGGTCCGTTACATTGACGACCGGAATGTTGGCGGCATTGATCTTCTTTACGCCGGGGCCCATCGCCTTGTAGTCCACCGGGACGAAGACGACAGCATTGGCCTTCTTGATGATGACGTCCTCGATCTGGCTCATTTGCTCCGGAATGCTGTCCGGCTTGGTCGGGATGTAATGCGTGACCGTGGCATTCATGCTCTTTGCCGCCGCATCAGCACCTTGGCGCAACGCCTGGAAGTACGGATTGGTCTGGTTTTTTGTGAAGACGGCGATCCGTTCGCCATCGGCGTGGGCTGCGGGCATCAGGAACAGGCCGAGCGTGATGGCCATGCCGAGCTTCGGGAAAGTAAAGGCGTTCATTGCAGGTCTCCTGTTATGTTTTTCGATTGATTCAGTGATGTCGTTCAACGGTTGTCCGTCTTGCCACGGGTGACGGAGTCGAGGAATACGGCCAGTACAACGATGACGCCGGTGACCAACGGTTGCCAGTTCGCGCTGATGGTGAGCAGGTTCATGCCATTCAGGACGAGTGTCAGGATGATGGCGCCGACCAGCGTTCCAGACACCCTGCCGACGCCTCCGAACAGGGACGTCCCGCCGATAAGTACTGCTGCGATGGCCGGCAGCGTCAGTGCTTCGCCAATATCACCCTCTGCCGAATTCAGCCGCGCCAGGTAGACCAGGCTTGCAAGGCCAGCCATCGCACCGCTGATCATGTAGACCATGACCAGGCGACGGCCGACCGGAACACCAGAGAGGCGGGCAGCCAGCGGGTTGGCTCCGGTGGCGTAGATCTCTTGTCCGAAAGTTGTCTTCTGGGTGATGGCGGTGCCGGCGAAGAGGAAGCCGAGCATCAGGAACACGGGTATGGGGATACCCCACAGGTAGCCGCTGCCGATTGCGCGGAATTCCGGAGGAAACCCGTGGATCGTCTCGCCGGCCATGAACCAGTAGGTCAGGCCGTGCAAGACCCACAGCATGCCGTAGGTTGCAATGAATGGGGGAATGCGCAGTGCCGCAACCAGCAGGCCATTGGCCAATCCGATCAGCATGCCGCTACCCAGGCCTGTGGCAACGCCAAGTAGCGGAGAGCCGGTAGCCTTGATGACGCTTGCCGCGAGGCAAGCGGACATCGCGACGTTGGCACCGACAGACAGGTCGAGCCCACCGGTAAGGATCACCAGGGTCAGTCCCGACGCCAGCAGGAACAGCAGGCTGGCCTGCCGCATGACGTTGAGCAGGTTGCCAGTGGTAAGGAATGCCTCGGATGCGACCGCCAGGACGGCGCACAGGATGCCCAGCGCGGCCAGGCGGTAGGCAAACGATTTGCCCTCGCTGGAGAGCTGGAACGGGCGGGTCATGGTAGCCGTGTTCATGCCTTCTCCTTGGATTTGAACGACTCGATCAGCAGGACGAGCAGGACGAGCAAGCCAATCGCGGCGACTTGCACGGCGGAAGGAACGCCCAGAAGATTCAGTCCATTGCGCAGAATGCCGACAGCGAGTACGCCGAGTACGGTCCCTGGCAGCCAGCCGTTGCCGCGATCGAACGTCGTACCGCCAACTGCCACAGCCGCGATGGCATCGAACTCCAACCCGATTGCGGCGGTTGGGTGCCCTGCATTCATGCGGGCGGTCAGGAGCAGGGCGGCAATGCCTGCCATGACGCCGCCGAGTACATACACGGCAATCAGGTAGCGGTTGATTCGTACGCCGGCAAACTTCAGTGCCTCGCGATTGCCGCCAAGCGCAAACACATAGGCGCCGAAGCGGGTGTGATACAGCAACCAATGGAACAGCCCGTAGCAGACCGCCGCGATCCACAGCGGGATTGGCATGCCGAGGAAGGTGCTGGCATAGACCAGGGGAATCGCATCCCCGATATCCGTAACGCTCTGGCCATCGGTGAGGACGAGTGCGAGCCCCTGGGCAGCGCCGAGGGTTCCCAACGTTGCCACGAACGGTGGAATCCTGAGCCATGCGACCAGGCCGCCGTTGACCACGCCAAAGGCGATGCCAACTGCCAGCGCGGCAAGCAGGGCGAGGGAAACCGAACCCGTTGACGCCACGACCGTGGCCAGCACGACGCCGCAAAGTGTCAGTACGGCACCGATCGAGAGGTCAAGGCCCTCCGTCATGATGATCAGCGTCATTGGCAAGGCGATCAGCAGCAGGATGGTTGATTGCGTGCCAACGTTGAGCAGGTTCGCGATGCTCAGGAAGCTGTCGCTGGACAAGCCGAATGCAAGCATGAGCAGCAGTACGACCCATGCGGAACCAGGCAGGTGGGCAAGTGTCGTGAAGACGGCGCGATGGGACGAAGCGGCTGGCTGAGGCGTCATCGTTGGTGTCAGTGGTCGGATCTCAGGCATGTCAGGCATCATTCATCCCCAGTTGCAGAATGCTTTCCTCGGTCATTTCGCCATGCTTGAGTTGGCCGGCGATCCGGCCTTCTCGCATCACGTACGTACGGTCACAAACGTTGATGATTTCGGGCAACTCGGAACTGATAAGCAGCACGGCAGCACCTTCCTTCACGAGGCCGTCGATGAGCGCGAAGATCTCCGCCTTGGCGCCTACATCGATTCCCCGAGTGGGCTCGTCAAAAATGAAGAGTCGTGATTGGGCCAATAACCATTTGCCAATGACGATCTTCTGCTGGTTTCCGCCTGAAAGGTTCTTGACAATCTGGTCGCCACTTGGCGTTGCAATCCGGAGGCGCTGGATCTCTCGCGTGGACATCACGTCGGCCTTGCTGCGGCTATACCAATGCCTGGGGAAGGCTTTACCGAGGCCGGCGAGAAGGAGGTTGTCGCGAACGGTACGAATGAGCGCGAGCCCCTCGGTCTTCCGGCTTTCAGGAATGAGCGCCGCGCCTAGCGAGCGGGCCTTGTCCGGGCCGCCCTTCATGGGCTTGCCGAAGATCCGGACTTCACCCTTGCGAATCGCATCCACGCCGAAAATCGCACGTGCTACCTCACTGCGGCCAGAGCCGACCAGACCTGCCAGACCGACAATCTCACCGGCGCGCACTTCCAGATCGATATCCTCGATGCCGGTGTCGGCGCAAACACCACGTACTTCCAGCGCCAGTTCTCCCGGTGCACCGCCGCGTTCACGGCTGTAACTCATGTCGACTTTACGGCCGACCATGCGGGCCACGAGTTCATCTGGCGTGGCGTCGCCCGGCAGATAGCTGCCGACTTTCCGGCCATCGCGCATGACCGTAATGCGGTCGCCAAGTGCGAACACTTCTGCCATGCGGTGAGAAATGTAGATAAGAGATACGCCGTCGGCTTTCAGTTTTGCGATGACTTCGAAGAGGCGCTCGGTTTCACGGTCGGAAAGCGCCGCCGTTGGCTCATCAAGCACCAGGATCCGTGCGCTTTGGGAAAGCGCCTTGGCAATCTCGATCATCTGCTGTTGCGCGACACCGAGCCGATGCACTGGCGTGCGCGTACTGATGTCCATGCCAAGCACGTCGAGCAGCCTGCGTGCCTCGGCATGCATGGCTTTCAGGTCAATCGAACCGGGGATCCGGCCACGAGGCTCGCGTCCAAGAAAAATGTTCTGGGCGATATCGAGATAAGGGACCAGCGAGAACTCCTGGAAGATGACTGCGATGCCAAGCTGCATCGTGTCTACAGGACTCTTCACCTTGACGGGTTGCCCCTTGTAGTGAAATTCGCCTTCGTCCGCGACATAGACGCCGCACAGGACCTTCATCAAGGAGGACTTCCCGGCGCCGTTCTCGCCCAGAAGCATATGGACCTCACCTGGATAGATCGAGAACGAGACGTCGTCCAGCGCCTTTACGCCAGGGAATACCTTCGAGATGCCGCGCATTTCCAGCAACGGCGGCACTTCCGTGATTGCGTTCATGGTCTCCTCTTATGCGTATGTATGTCTGTGAAGCAGACGTTCGCCGGAGGCGCGCAGCGTGCCAAGCGCTTCGGGCAGGCCGTCCACCAGCAGGCGGCCATGGCGCTTCCTTGCCTTGCCGGCGACGAAAACACTGTCGACATTGGCCAGGCTGGCCTGCATGACGATGGCGTTGACTGGGTCGTGGAGCGGGGCCATGTTGAGCCGGCGAGCATCGAACATGACCAGGTCCGCCTGTTTGCCTGGCGTGAGGCTGCCAATGCGGTCGGACGTGCCGAGCATGCGTGCGCCTTCCACCGTTACCCACGCCAGCGCATCGCGACAGCTCACCTCATGACTGTCAGCAATGCCGCCGTGGGCACTGCGGTATGCGTGGTGGTTCAGGGCGCGCTCCACGCCCAGTGCGATACGGGCGGCCAGGAACATTTCGCCTGACAGCCCCGATTCGAGATCTACGCCAAGCGAGGGCGCAGCATTCAGGCGCCGTAGCCTGCCGGTGATGGGAAAGCCGTGGCCCTGGATCAGTTCGTTTTCTGGTGTGACAGAGAAGCTCATGCCTGCGTCTACGAATCGGGCCAGTTGCGCATCGCTCAGGTTGTTGCCGTGCACGATGTTGATGTGGCCACCAAGCAGGCCCGCAGCCTCGAGCCGCTCCCATCCATCCGCCGATCGCGCTTCTCCGCCGCCCTGGTGCATGCTGGCAATCAGCCCGAATTCCTTTGCAAGGGCAAAGTCATGGAGCGCGACATCGAGCGTCGAATAGTGCGGGCCAAGAATGGCCAGCCCGAGACCGACCAGCCCGTTTCCCTGCAATTGGCGGCTGAGGCGTTCCACTTCGGCGCGCGGGTGGGGCTTTTCCCAGAAGGGTGTGGCACCCGGAACCGGGTCAGGCTTTGGTGAGCCATGAAAGAACCAGGCGCGGATGCCCGACTGCGCCAACGCCTCGATCGCAGCATCGCTGTGTGCAGGCGTAGGGTTGTTGTGGCACCAGTCGACCAGCGTCGTGGTTCCGCAATCCAGTTGGTTCCAGGCACCGACCAGCGTGGCGATGTGGATGTCGTCCGGTGTGAAACGCGTGGCCAGACCGGCGTGCATATGGTGGAAGTACTGCGGCAGGGTCCAGCCTGAAGCGATGCCGCGCAGGGCGGTCTGCCAGGTATGCATGTGCGCGTTGACGAAACCGGGCGCAACGATGAAGCCTTGTGCATCGATGACGTCTGCGTCGGGGGCGTCAATGCGGGGGGCAATTTCGGCAATCCTCTCGCCGTCGACCAGCAGATCGCCGACAAATTCTCCGTACGCGTCGTCCATGGTGACGAGCGTCGCCCCGCGAATCAGGGTTCGCTGCATGAAGTTGTCTCCTCATTCCAGCATCAGTTCCTATGTCACTGCGGGTCGGTAACTGGCCGGTTGCAAACAAGTCTATACTTCGCGAATCGAAAGAAAATGCCCCATGTCGGAAATCTTTCTTCCGCGTAGCGAGAAAATATGGGGCTGAAAGTGTTGGAGACGCTGCATGGACCGCTGGGCAGAGATCGAACTCTTTGTGCAGACCGCCGAGCTCGGAAGTCTGACGCGAGCCGCCGAAACCTTGGAAATCTCCAACGCCGCGGCGAGCCGGCATCTCACTTCGTTGGAGCGGCGACTCGGTGCGAGGCTTATCGAGAGAAGTACGCGTCGGCTATACCTGACGCAGGTCGGTGAGCAGTTCTTCCGGCGTTGCAAGGAAGTGCTTTCGGAAATGAAAGAGGCGGAGGCCGATGTCAGCGCGAACGTCCTCGAAGCGAGTGGGACGCTGACCATCACCGCTTCGCTGTCGTTCTCGATGATCCACCTTGCGCCCTTGATACCGGACTTCACGGCGCTCTATCCCAAGGTCAGCGTCAATGTCGTGGCCGCAAACCGGTATTACGACATCATGGATACCAATATCGACCTGGCCATCCGCACGCGGGAGTTCGAGCCCGACTCGAATCTGACGGTCAGGCGCCTGGCTCAGACGCGCCGTATCCTGGCGGCGGCGCCACGCTATCTGGATCGGCGCGGGATTCCCAAGACGGTCGAAGACCTGGCAGCCCATGCCATGCTGATTTACTCGTACGCGAATCGCCCGAATGAGTTGGTGTTTGCTCGTGGAGACGAGAAGCGGGAAATCAACGTGCGCAGCACGTTTGAATCGAACGACGGGCAAGTGCTACGCGCAGCGGCACTCAAGGGGATGGGAATCCTGGTGCAGCCCAAGTACATCATCTACGACGACATTGTTGCGGGCAGGCTGGTGCCCGTACTGGACGACTGGGACTTGCCGCGGCTCACCGTCAATATCGCGTTCCAGAACCGGGCGCACCTGCCTGCCCGCGTGCGCCTGTTCATCGAGTTTCTGGTCGACCATTTCACCCGCATGGATTACGAGCGGAAATGGACCAGCTGAGCGAACCTAGTCGGGTGTCAGGCCGGCATTCGTGGCCGCGTACTTGATGACCGCCGCATAGTCTTCACCGGCGAAACCCTGCGCTGCCGCACCTTGCAGCATCTGGCCCAGCATGGCCGTGAGCCCCAGCGGGACGCGTAGCTCGGCACCAGCGTCCAGAATCAGGCCCACGTCCTTGAGCATCTGGTCCACCGTAAATGTCGGCGTGTAGTCGTGGACGGACAGTTGCGCCGACTTCGCAGTGACAATGGGAGACGCGACCGCGCTGGCGGTAATGACCTCCCACATCGCCTTCCAGTCCAGCCCGCCTTTCTTTCCCAGGGTCAGGGCTTCCGCGAGCATGCCGGAGGTCTGGGCAATCAGCAGGTTGATAACCAGCTTCATAAGCCGGGCTTGCTCGGCTTCACCCAGATAAAACTGCTTCGGCCCTAGCAATGCGAGCAGCGGCTTGATCTGCTCGTATGCATGAGCAGGGCCGGAAACCATCGAGGTGAGCTTCGCCGCCTCTGCCATATGGTTGTTGCCGGACACGGTCACGCGCATGTAGGTGACCCGCTCCTCAAGCTGGCGTGCCGCTTGCGCCGAAGCTGCAGGGGAGACCGTGCTGGTGTCGACATAGATGGTGCCGGATTCCGCATGCTCGGCGATCTGGCCGGCCACTGACAGGAAGGCGGCATCCGTCGGCATCGAACTGAACACCACCTTTGCGCCTTGCACGGCTTCAGGCAGCGAGGTCGCCACCGGGATTCCGGCCCGGCGGGCCTGCTCGGCCTGGGTGGAGGAAATGTCAAAGCCTACGACCTGATGTTCCGCGGCCGTCAGGTGCCGGGCCATCGGCAGGCCCATCTTGCCGGTACCAATAAAGGCAATCTTCATTGTCTCGCTCCAATAGTTGAATAGTTGTTTTGAGTGTTTGGCTCAGGCCGGACGCGTGCCTTCAAACGCGGCTTGCAGCAATGCGCGAATCGGTGCCCGCTCGAGCGGGCGTGGATTCGGGTACGGATTGGCGACGGCGAGATCCGCCGCTTTGTCCAGGTCGCTCTCCCGCATCCCGATGTCGCGCAGTGAAACCGGTGCGCCGTTACTGGCGGCGAGGTCGTAGACCGCTGCGGCCGCGGAATGCTCGGACTCAAGTGCGCGGCGGATGCGAACCATGGCTTGCGGGGCCGCGGCCGCGTTGTAGGCGAGGGCGTGAGGCAGCACCACGGTATGCGTTTCCGCGTGGGGCAGATTGAAGCTTCCGCCGAGCGTATGGCAGAGCTTGTGATGCAGCGCCATGCCGACGCTGCCCAGGACCGTCCCGCACAACCACGCGCCTTGCAGGCACTGAGAGCGGGCATCCAGGTCGGCCGGGTTCGCCACCACTTTGGGAATCCCACTGGCCAGCGAGCGGATGCCTTCCTCTGCCATGAGCGACATCACCGGATTGGCGTCGGCCGCGTAGAGCCCTTCGGCTGCATGGGCGATTGCATTCAGGCCGCTTGTGACTGACAGTTGCGCCGGCAGCCCGACGGTCAACTCAGGGTCATAGATGACAGCCCGAGGCAGGACTTTCAGGTCGCGGCCAGTTCGTTTCTGCCCAGCGTCGGTCAGGCCGTAGATGGGTGTCATTTCCGAACCCGCGTAGCTGGTTGGTATGGC
Organism: Cupriavidus sp.; assembly: GCF_057315035.1. Lineage (NCBI taxonomy): Bacteria > Pseudomonadati > Pseudomonadota > Betaproteobacteria > Burkholderiales > Burkholderiaceae > Cupriavidus > Cupriavidus sp. The sequence goes on from NZ_DBHKYV010000011.1 coordinate 24,429, forward strand.
GATGTAGGGTAGGTCGGTCTGCAAGGCAATCGCCTTGGCCAGCCCGGTGGTCGAGCCACCCCCGATGGCGACGATGCAATCCGCGTTTGTCGTGCGCACTCGTTCAAGCGCTTCTTCGACAACGGATACCGGCACGTGCATGACCGCACCGGCATGGACGCCCGCGCTGAGGCTGCCAAGTAAATCGGCGACCCGTTGCGCCTCAGACGCTTGATTGGGGGTACTCAGTACCAGGGCCCGAGTCTTGCCGATCTGATTGACTTCCTGAGCGACACGGGCCAGCGTGCCGGCACCAAAAATGATCCGAGCCGCGTGGGATTGGTAAACGAAGGGTTGGAACGCTTGCATGGCTGGTCGGTGTCTGTGTTTGCCCGATGCGAGGAATTCTCAGCACCTTATAGTTCCCGCGCGTGCAAAGAAACAGGGCGGGCGGAAAACAGTCTTGTACCAGCCGGAAAAATCCGGAGAGTTGGTGCCGACCCAAGTTGCGCGAAATGCCCATTCGCCCGATGACCAGATGGCCAGATGGCAAACCAATAAAAAAAACGCCAACCGGAAGGTTGGCGTTTTGCGTGGGCCTGGGCCCGGGCGTTACTGCAATCAGAACCCTGTAATCAGAACTGGTTCATGGTGTTGTCTTTACCAGCCGCCTTCAGGGCTGCGTCGCCGCTGAAGTACTCCTTGTGGTCGTCACCGATGTCCGAACCGGACATGTTCTGGTGCTTGACGCAGGCGATGCCCTGGCGGATTTCCTTGCGCTGCACGCCAGCCACGTAGCCCAGCATGCCCTGGTCGCCGAAGTATTCCTTGGCGAGGTTGTCGGTCGACAGCGCGGCGGTGTGGTACGTCGGCAGCGTGATCAGGTGGTGGAAGATGCCGGCTTGGCGCGATGCATCGGCCTGGAACGTACGGATCTTTTCGTCGGCGAGCTTTGCCAGTTCGGTCTCGTCGTACTCCACGCTCATCAGCTGGCCACGCTCGTATGCCGACACATCCTTGCCCGCTTCCTTCATCGCGTCATAGGCCTGCTGACGGAAATTCAGCGTCCAGTTGAACGACGGGCTGTTGTTATAAACCAGCTTGGCGTTCGGGATGACCTTGCGAATTTCGTTGACCATGCCGGCGATCTGTTCGATATGCGGCTTTTCGGTTTCGATCCACAGCAGGTCGGCGCCGTTCTGCAGCGACGTGATGCTGTCCAGCACGCAGCGCGCTTCGCCCGTGCCGGCGCGGAACTGGAACAGGTTGCTGGGCAGGCGCTTCGGACGCATCAGCTTGCCGTTCTGCTTGATCACAACATCACCGTTGCCCAGCGTGTCGGCCGAGATTTCTTCGCAGTCGAGGAAGGAGTTGTATTGGTCGCCCAGGTCGCCCGGCGTGTGGGTCACGGCGATCTGCTTGGTCAGGCCTGCACCCAGCGAGTCGGTACGGGTCACAATGACGCCTTCGTCCACGCCCAGTTCCAGGAAGGCGTAGCGGATGGCGCGGACCTTGGCCAGGAAGTCTTCGTGCGGCACGGTGACCTTGCCGTCCTGGTGGCCGCACTGCTTCTCGTCGGACACCTGGTTTTCAATCTGGATGCAGCAGGCGCCCGCTTCGATGAACTGCTTGGCCAGCAGGTAGGTTGCCTCGGCGTTGCCGAAACCCGCGTCGATGTCGGCGATGATGGGCACCACATGGGTCACGTGGTTGTCGATCTTTTCCTGGATGGCGGCCTTGGCAGAGCCTTCCGCAGCGTCCAGTTGGCGGAACAGGCCGCCCAGTTCACGGGCGTCGGCCTGGCGCAGGAACGTGTACAGCTCGCGGATCAGCGCGGTGACCGAGGTCTTCTCGTGCATCGACTGGTCCGGCAGCGGGCCGAACTCGGAGCGCAGTGCGGCCACCATCCAGCCCGACAGGTACAGGTAGCGGCGATCGGTGCTGTTGAAGTGCTTCTTGATGGAGATCATCTTCTGCTGGCCGATAAAGCCGTGCCAGCAACCGAGCGACTGGGTGTACTTGGCCGGATCCGCATCGTAGGCAGCCATGTCGGCGCGCATGATCTTGGCCGTGTACCTGGCGATGTCCAGGCCCGTCTTGAACCTGTTCTGGGCACGCATGCGGGCGGCGTACTCGGGATTGATGGCATCCCACGCGCTGCCTTGTTTCTCTTTCAAACCGGCAACTGCCTTGATGTCGTCTTGATACTGGGCCATGTGTCTCTCCTAAGAGCAAAGCGCGTTTGAGAAATGTCTGAGTCTGCTTCCGCGTTTTTTCTGCGTTTGTCGAAGCGAAACTGCATGACCAAATTCTAGCGCTGCCTTGCCGCGTTGCAACAAGGTCTTATATAAGACATAAGACTTTATTTATTGTTATTTTTCAATGACTTATAAACTATTTTTCGCAATGCGAAACGAGTTTTCAGAGACCGAGAAGTGGCGCTGCGGAAAAACTCAGCGAAATACCACGATGTGAAACGTGGTTTCGGTCGTCGGTGGGAGGGACTGTTCCGCGATGTAATTACCGCCGGTATTGCTGAGCGTCGAGATACGCGTCGCGGGACGGGAGTAGGTGGTCTGCGCAGAGGCTGACCAGTGTGTTGATATCGCCAGCCTGAAGCGCTTCAATCATCTGCCAATGCTCTTTGCGAGCCCGTTCCCTGTACTCGGGTGAGACGAGTGAGGCGAAGCGAATCGGGTGCGTTTGTCGTGCGAACTCCGAAATCGCCTTCTGCAACGTATGGTTGCTGCACAGTGCAAAGAGTTCGCGGTGAAAGGCGAGGTTTACCCGGAAGACCGTGCGGGCGTCTCCGGCAGCGACAGCCTCGTCATGTCGTCTTTGAATCGCAATCAAGGCATCGATGCGTGACGGGACCAGCTGCAGATCGATACGGCGGGCTGCTTCCGTCTCGAGCATGGCTCGCACTTCGTACAGTTCCTTCACTTCCTGATCTGAAAACGAGCGGACCAGGGCGCCGATATTCTTGCGGCGTTCGATCAATCCCATGCGGTCCAGGGCGGCGAGAGCGTCCCGAACTACATGGCGCTTGACGGCAAATCTGTCCATCAGTTCGTCCTCGACCAACCTTTCTCTGGGATGGAGTCGGCCAAAGACGATGTCCTCTTCCAGTGTCGCGACGATGGCGCCCAACGAGTCTGGCTGGGCAAAAACCGATTCAACACTGTTGTCAAAAGCGGAGGCGAGGATTTCAGAGCTGGGCATCGGGCGAGCCGCACCGGCGGGCAAGCCCGGTGCGATAGTGCGATTCGGAATGAAAGCCGTCATTGTGTACTATTTTCCCGAGCCCGCCTTCCGGGTGTTACTCGCCCTTGCCCGGCTTCTTGCCTGGCACCTTGCCGCGGTTTTCTACCGCGCGCAGGAAGTCGAAGTCGACCCCCTGGTCTGCCTGATTGACCGTCGTAAGGAAGAGCTTGCGATAGCCCCGGTCTGCCGTTGGCACGACTACCGGCTTCTCCTCGGCACGACGCTTCAGTTCCTCGTCGCTGACGTGAAGCTTCAGTTCGCGGCGCGAGACGGACAGGCTGATGCGGTCGCCGTTCCTGACGTGGGCCAACGGCCCGCCGACGGCAGCCTCCGGTGTGACATGCAGCACGATGGTGCCGAACGCCGTTCCACTCATGCGGCCGTCCGAGATGCGGACGATGTCCTTCACGCCAGCGCGAGCCAGCTTGCGCGGAATCGGGATGTAGCCAGCCTCGGGCATGCCTGGTGCACCCTTCGGGCCGATGTTCTTCAGTACCAGGATGTCGTCAGCCGTGACATCGAGATCGTCACTGTCGATACGATTGGCCAGGTCTTGGGCATTCTCGAACACCACAGCGCGGCCTTCATGCTCCATGAGCTTCGGATGCGCTGCCGACTGCTTGATGATGGAGCCGCCGGGCGCAAGGTTGCCGTTCAGCACGGCGATACCACCCTGCGGGTAGATGGGGTTGTCGCGCGAACGGACCACCTCCTGGGCGAAACCGGGGCCGGCGCGCTCGATCTCCTCGCCCAGCGTGCGGCCCGTAACAGTCAATGCATCCAGGTTCAACAGGGGCTTCAGTTCGCGCAGCAGGGTCGCCATGCCGCCGGCGTGGTGGAAGTCCTCCATATAGTGGTCACCCGATGGCTTCAAGTCCAGCAGCACCGGGGTGTCGCGGCCCATTCTGTCCAGGGCGGCGAGGTCGATGTCATAGCCCAGGCGACCTGCGATAGCCGCCAGGTGAACAATGCCATTGGTCGAACCGCCGATTGCCAGCAGTACGCGCATGGCGTTTTCGAAGGCGGCAGGCGTCAGGATCTTGTCGATGGTGAGGCGCTCCTTCGCAATACGAACCGCCTCGGTGCCAGTTTGCTCCGCCACGCGGATGCGGTCGGCCGTCACGGCGGGCGGTGAGGCGCCGCCAGGCACCGTCATGCCCAGCGCTTCGGCGATACAGGCCATCGTGCTGGCCGTGCCCATCACCGAACAGGTGCCCACGCTGGCCACCAGTTGGTTGTTGACGTCGGCAATCTCCTCGGCGTCGATCTCTTCCGCGCGGAACTTGCCCCAATAGCGGCGGCAGTCGGTGCAGGCACCCACGCGCTCGCTGCGGTGTGAGCCGGTCAGCATCGACCCGGTAATGAGCTGAATCGCGGGAATACCTGCGGAGGCAGCCCCCATCAGTTGTGCGGGCACCGTCTTGTCGCACCCGCCGATCAGCACCACGGCATCCATCGGCTGCGCGCGAATCATCTCCTCGGTGTCCATCGACATGAGGTTGCGCAGATACATGCTGGTGGGCGCCGAGAAGCTCTCGTGGATCGAGATCGTCGGGAAATCCATCGGCAGGCCGCCCGCCAGCATGATGCCGCGCTTCACGGCCTCGATGAGCTGGGGCGCGTTGCCATGACAAGGGTTGTAGGCGCTGCCGGTGTTCACGATGCCGATGACCGGGCGGTCCAGCGCCGAGTCGGTGTAACCCGCTCCCTTGATGAACGCCTTGCGCAGAAACAGCGAAAACCCGCGGTCCCCGTAATTGGTAAGGCCCTTTGAGATGCCGGTGGAAGCGTCTTCGGGAGCGATGTCATGGCGCGGAGCGGCGCCTTTGGGAGTCTGGTCTTCGTTGGACATTGAGTTTCCTGCTGAGTACTGGGGACAGAAACGTTGCACCTTGCTGCTACGTAGGACCTAAGCATAGCTGAAGCTTGGCACGATTGTCGTTAGTAATATCACCTATATTATTAATAATGTAATTGACTAGAGTTCGGGCTGGTTCCTGGCTGGCGCCCAGGCACAACCAATCACATGCCCACAAGGAAGGAGACTCCGTGAATCCGTCGTTCAGTAATCTGGCTCCGCGGCGCCGAAGCATTCTCATGGCAGCCGCGGTCATCGCAGGAAATATGATCTTTCCTGCTCTCGCAAGGGCCGACTATCCCGACAAGCCCATCAAGCTCGTCGTACCGTACACCCCCGGGGGCGCGACCGACGTGATCGCGCGGGTCGTAGGTCAGAAGCTTACGGTGTCGTTAGGGCAACCCGTCGTGGTCGAAAATCGGGCCGGCGCGGCAGGCAATCTTGGCGCAGCTTATGTCGCCAGAGAGAAACCGGACGGCTACACGCTGCTGCTGGGTGCCTTGACGAGTCATGCCATCAACAGCGTGCTGCTGCCATCCACGGCAGGGTTCGCGATGGATAAGAGCTTTACGCCAATCTCGGTAGTGGGACGTGTACCGCTGGTAGTCGCAGTGGGGCCGTCGGTCAAGGGCAAGACTCTGTCTGACTTCATTGCCGCTGCAAAAGCGAAGCCCGGTGGCATGAACTATGGATCGTCGGGCAATGGGTCGCCTCAGCACCTGGCCGCCGAGTTATTCAAGCGCCAAGCCGGCGTTGATCTCACGCATGTTCCATACAAGGGAAGCAGCCCGGCGCTAAACGACCTGATGGGAGGGCAGGTGGACGTCGTCTTCGACACACTGCCTGCCACCCAGTCATTCATCAAGGGCGGTCGTCTGCGTGCCTTGGCCACGGCCACGCCTCAACGGGTTTTGCCGGAGGTGCCTACGGCGAGTGAAGCTGGTCTGCCGGGGTATGAGGTCAGTTCCATGTTTGGGCTGCTTGCGCCGGCTGGTCTGCCGGCCCCGATCGCCAACAAACTGAGCGCCGCGCTAAAGGACGTCATGGCGCAGCCAGAGGTGAAGAGCGCGCTTGTCGCGCAGGGCGCGATGCCTGCCTACACGACCCCCGAAGAAGCCCGCGCGCAAATCGCTGCGGAAGTCGCGCGATGGTCCAAGGTTATCAGGGAGTCGAACATCAAGGCGGACTAAGCAAGCGCAAGTAAAGCAAACGCAAAGCTCTTGGCTTGTCGCTTGGCGTTCTGTGTGTTCACACAGCTTAAACACTTCGACATCTTTCATGAAGGAACCGGTTCCATACAATGGAACCGGTTCCTTAAATCTTGACGTGATGAACATGGGTGGCTACAGTCTTCTGGAAGAAGCGGGCAGGCACAGCACCGCGCAAAGACAACAGGAGACAGGCATGGACACCCGAACGCCCAAAGCGCAGGCGCGTCAGCGACGCATCGTTGTCGCATCGACATTCATTGGCGCCACCATCGAGTGGTATGACTTCTACATCTTCGGAGTCATCTCGGCGCTTTTCCTGAACAAGCTTTTCTTTCCTTCGTTTGACAGCACCACCGGGACCTTGCTGGGGTTCATGACCTTCGCAACTGCCTGGGTTGTTCGCCCGTTGGGCGGCATCATCGCCGGCCATATCGGGGACCGTGTGGGGCGCAAGACCACGCTGCTTTGGAGTTTCATCATCATGGGCGCGGCTACCACGCTCATCGGATTGCTTCCCACCTATGAGACCGCAGGAATCATCGGGGCGGTACTGCTCTTGCTGTTGCGGGTCATCCAGGGCCTCTCCGTAGGCGCAGAGTATGGCGGCGCGATCATTACCGTAGTTGAGCACGCGGACAAGGCGAAGCGCGGATTCTTCGGCAGCTTGCCCCAATGCGGGTCGTTCCTGGGACTGCTTCTTGGCAACGCGACATTCCTTGCGATCATCAACATGGATCAGTCGGCGTTGATGTCATGGGGATGGCGCATCCCATTCCTACTCAGCGCACTCATGCTTGGCGTTGGGATTCTTATCCGTACCAAGGTCATGGAGTCCCCCGACTTCCAGAAGGCAAAGGACTCGGGAAATATCGAGGGAATGCCACTGGCAACGGTGGTGAAGCAACACCGCCGACAATTGTTCGCCATCATGTTCGCCCAGGCGGCGCCCAATACATTCTTCTACGCCTGCGCCGTCGCGATGGTCTCGTATGCGGTAACCAAGCTCGGCATCAGCCAGTCAAAGATGCTGGCGGCAGTTTGCCTCGGCGCGTTTGCTGAAATGTGCATGATTCCGTTGTTTGGCGCGTTGACTGACCGAATCTCGCGACGCAAGGTGTTCGTCGGCGGACTGCTTGTCATGGCCTTCATGGCTTATCCGTTCTTCACTGCCCTTGAAGCCAAAGCCTACCCCTGGCTGCTCGTTTGCTATGTCGTGATGCTCGGACTGGGCCACGCAGCGTGTCACGCATCCCAGGCCGCGTTGTTCTCGGAAATGTTCCCAACGAACGTGCGCTACACAGGGCTCTCAGTGGGCTACCAGGCGTCCGGCGCCATCTTCGGGGGCCCTCTCCCAATTATCGCCACCGTCCTCATTGCGATGCACGGCGGCGGAATCTGGCTGTTCTACGGCTACACAATGCTCATCGCACTTGTAAGCCTCGTCGCCATCATGGCCGGCCGTTCATATCAGAAATCCCTGGCGCAAGTTGCCGCATAGCAGAGATTTTGCCGGCGTTGTTGTGATCGGCAAAATGATCCGAGGGCTCCGCCAGAACGGTCGGAGCTCATTTTCATTCCAGAAGCGAGATTGCTTGTGTCCGATAGTTCGATCAAGTCTGCGCTGTCAGCGCATCCAGGGGCAAATCCCGAATGGCTGGCTCTTCGAAGAGAGGACGTTGTCGATCCCGAGTTGCCAATCGTTGATCCGCACCATCATCTTTGGAACCTGCCTGGCAATTGCTATCTCCTGGATGAGGCAATCGACGACTTTACCTGTGGTCATAGCATTACTCAAACTGTCCATGTGCAATGTCGTTCGATGTATCGGGCAGACGGCGACGAGGCGATGAAGCCGGTCGGCGAAACAGAGTTCGTGAACGGCATGGCTGCCCAAAGTGCCAGCGGAGAATACGGACCAGTGCGCGTAGCTGCCGGCATTGTCGGGACCACGGACTTGCTACTGGGAAGTCAGGTGGACGCAGTGCTCGATGCCCACATGCGGGCGGCCGGTCAACGCTTCAAGGGAATTCGGCCAAGTGTGGTCTGGCACCATGACAGCCGGGTAAGACCGCTGGACATTCCTTCAGGGATACTGATGCATCCGCGTGCTAGAGAAGCCATCGCGTGCATCGAAAGACGTGGTCTGTCTTTGGATCTCTGGGCGTTCTTTACGCAGCTTGACGAAGTCCTGGATATTTGCCGGTCGTTTCCGAACCTCACAGTGGTCATCAATCACCTTGGCGGACCGATTGGTATCGGCCCCTATGAGCATTCACGTGAGGAAGTATTCTCGGAGTGGTCGGCGCGCTTGCGTTTGCTTGCCGACTGCGACAACGCGGTCATCAAGATTGGCGGACTTGGCATGCGGTACGCAGGATTTCGGTTCAATCAGGAACCGTTACCGCCGTCGTCAGACACTCTGGTCGATGCGTGGAGGATCTACGTTCACGAGTGCATCGACATCTTTGGCCCGGCCAGGTGCATGTTCGAGAGCAACTTCCCGGTCGACCGCGGAATGTTTAGCTATCACGTTCTTTGGAACGCCTTCAAGAAGTTGACGACGAGCTACACAACAGCAGAGCGCGACTGCCTTTTCAGCGACACAGCAATACGGACTTATCGTCTGGGTACCTGACTAGCCGGTGTAACAAAGAAGGCGGTCGCACCGACCGCCTTCTTTGATTAGGTAGCGTGCGTCAAGCGGCTGAGACTTCGGCGCTTTCCACAATCGCAGGTTTTACATCACGGAAGCGCAGACCTGATTCCGCGACTTCCTGAAGGAGCTTCGATGGGCGCCACCGCTTGCCATACATCCCGTGCCATTTCGAGACTTCACGGTAGATGACGGTCGCACCGATAGTGTCTGCCCAGAACATCAGGCCGCCCCTGTGCCGGGGGAATCCGAAGCCAAAGAGCCACATCACGTCGATGTCGCTCGATCGGTACGCCTTGCCGTCTTCAAGAATCTTGCAGGCTTCGTTTACCGAGGCGAAGAGAACGCGCTGAAGGATCTCTTCGTCGGAAAACTCCCGTTGCGGAATGCCGAACTCCTTGGCGATCTCAGCAATGACCTGATTGACCACATCATCCACCATCGGAGTGCGGTCGCCGTTCTCGTATCGATACCAGCCGGCACCGGTCTTTTGCCCCTTTCTACCCATCTCGACGAGGCGGTCAGGGACATGGAGTTTTCGATACTCCGGATCCGCTGCGGCACGACGCTTGCGTCCTTCATAGCTCACGTCCAGGCCGGAGATATCGTTGACTGCGAAGGGTCCCTTCGGATATCCAAACTGCTCCATTACCCGGTCGATTTGAACCGGCGTGGCCCCTTCCTCAAGCATGAGCATCATCTCTGCCATCATGGGGGCACGGCTCCGATTCGCAACGAAGCCATCGCAAGAGCCAGCGACCGCGCAAACCTTTCCGATTGCCCGACCCATCTCCATCGTGCGACCGATAGTTGCGGGAAGAGTGCGAGGCCCTTTCACGACCTCGCACAGTTTCATGACATTAGCCGGCGCAAAGAAATGGGCCCCCGCCACGTCGCCTGGTCGCGAAGTCGCATCGGCGATTGCGTCGATGTCAATGGCGGAGGAGTTCGTGAGCAGCAGAGCGCCCGGTTTCAGTACTGCGTCCAGCTTGCGGAAGACATCTTGCTTGATGTCCAGGCGTTCGAATACTGCTTCGATGGCGACGTCGCAATCGGCAATCGCCGCATATTCCTGAACCCCTTCGATGAGTTGAAGGCGTCGATCCATCTCGGCTTGGGCCAGACTGCCACGTTTGACCTTTACGGCATACGTGTCCTGGATCCGTTGAAGCCCGCGCTCCAGGGCCTCGGCGCTCGCTTCAAGGACTTTTACGGGGATGTTTGCATCCGCGAAGCACATGGCGATGCCGCCGCCCATCGTGCCCGCGCCGATGATGGCTGCTGACTTCACGGGTGCCACGCTCGACGTGTCGACTTCCGGAACCTTGCGGGCTTCCCTTTCGGCGAAGAACGCATATCGCAATGCCTTCGCTTCGGGCGAGTTTTCAAGTTCGGCAAAGGCTCGTTCTTCAAATGCCAAGCCTTCGTCGAAGCTGAGTCGGGCAGCCGCTTCGACGCATGCGATTGCCTTGTCTTTGGCGGGCAGAAGCTGGCCATTCTTCGCTTCCGCTTTGCGTGCATCCGCGATGATAGTCGCAAGACTCTCGGCGTCGACGTCGATGTTCCGGTCGCGTACGCGCGGCAATGGACGCTTCGAGGAAATCGCTTTGGCAAACTCGATTGCCGAACGACGCAGTTCCCCTTTTGGTACCAGCGTGTCGATGATCCCTAGCTTCTCGGCTTCCTCCGCACTGATCGGGCGCCCGCTCAGAATCAGTTGGAGGGCTTTCTTGGGGCCGACCAGGCGGGGAAGGCGCTGCGTGCCGCCGCCACCGGGAATGACGCCTAGCGTCACTTCAGGCAGGCCGAGCTTCGCTCCAGTGGTAGCCACGCGATAGTGGCAGGCGAGCACGTGTTCGAGCCCGCCGCCCAAGGCGTAGCCCTGGATTGCTGCGACGACGGGCTTGGCACTGCGATCGATAGCGGCTGTGCTGGTACGTGTCGAGACCGAACGAGCTTGCCCGAACTGGCGAATGTCCGCGCCGGCGATGAAGTTCCTTCCTTCCCCAATCAGCACGATGGCTTCGACGCTATCGTCGCCGTTCGCTGTCTCCAGGAAGGAGATCACTCCTTCCCGCATACCAGGGGCGAGCGCATTGACGGGTGGATTGTCGACGGAGATTACTGCGATTCCGTCTTCCACACCGTAGTGCACCAATTCTGTCTGTGTCATTCAGGCCTCTCTACTATGTACATCACCGGACCGATCTCTGTGCCTCCGGATCAGAATGATCGATACCGGTATCAGCGGTTGTTCTCGCGTGGATACTCGAGGACAAGCGCTTCCAGACCTTCCGAACCCGCACGGATATCGAACTTATCTTCGGTTGGTTCGACGCAGATCATCGACCAGAGCGGCAGTTCTTCGGACTCGTGCCGCAGGCTGCCGTTGCCTACAAGAATGTAGTAGCCGGCGGCGCGTTTCGGATCCGGGCCTTCAATCTGCATGTCTGCGCCAAGGCGCAGCACACGCGCGCGCATGCCGTCGTCCTGATCGTCGAACAGCGTTTCCCATGCTGCCTCCGTGCGCGCCTTCATGACCGGCGCAGTGGAAAAACGTACGGGATCCGAATGCAGGTGGCGGCGCTTGCTCGGTTGCAGCTTGTCGCGATAGCCGGGCTTGTCGAGATACACCGGCTCGGAGTTGCCCGTGTACATGCGCATGGCGACGAAAGACAAACCTTGCGGACCGGCAGTGATAGGACCATAGGCAGTGTGATGGTCCTTGAACTGTACGGTCAGGGGCTCGATGGTTTGACCGCGCGTGCCGATGGTGCCCGACCCGGCAACAAAGCACTGAAACATCGTTACGCCGTGAAAATGGGGAACGATTGCTTCATTCGCATCGAGCTCCGACATCGTCGCTTGCGGCCCAACGCCAGCGGAGTTGGACGAACGGGGACCAAAGAAAATGGTCCCCCAGTGCTTGTTGCCAGTACCAGGGGACACGATAACGCTGCGCTGCGCAAGTGCGTCGCTGCCGCTACGGGTGTAGATCATCTGCAACTCTCCATGGGTAAAAGACAGATCGCGCTTCTGCGCTGGCCAGCCAATCGCCGACCGTGCAATCATGCTAGCACGAGTTTTACCAAATAGCACGGGTTCCAATCAGTGAAACCGTTCGGTATGCCTGTCGGTCATCTGTTTGGTTTCGAACAGTGGAACGTATTCCGAAAATATTGACGTGGATCAAGGTCGGGTCTACAGTTCGCTTCATGGCGCCGCCGCATCCGAAGTCCCCGTTCGACAACCTGCATGGATGACCCAAGGCGTCATGGGTTACATCACCATCACTTTGGGAAATCCTCTTCCTGTATCCGTATGAGCAAATTCAAGTTTCTGTTTCAGCCACGGTCGATCGCTGTCGTAGGCGTGTCGGACGACGCTAACCGCCCCGGGTCGCAAGTTGTGCGTGCCTTGGTCAAGAATGGCTATGCGGGGAAGATCTATCCCGTCAATCCGAAGTACGAGGCGTTCGACGGACACAAGTGTTTCCCGTCCGTCCTCGATATCGAGGATCCGGTTGACCTGGTGGTGATTGGCGTTCCCGCTCAGGGTGCTGTCGCAGTGCTCGAAACCTGCGCGAAGAAGCAGGTCAAGTTTGTGGTGATTCTTAGCGGCGGGTTCCGCGAGAGCGGTCCCGAGGGCATCGTGCTGGAGCAACGGATGCTCGACATCGCCAAGGCTGCCGGCATTCGGGTCCTCGGGCCGAACTGCCTTGGTTTTGCAAACATCCATGACGGTGTGTATGCCGCCTTCGGCAGCATTACTCGCGAACCGAAGCTGAAGAAGGGTGGCGTATCGCTTGTTACGCAAAGTGGTGGGTTCGGCTACAGCATCGCGCTTGGCTGTGCCGCCGCCGGGATCGGTTTCCGACACGTCGTGGCAACAGGCAACGAAAGCGATATCGATACTGTTCAGCTTATCGACGCACTGCTCGACGATGACGAAACGCGTGTCATCGTTGCGTACCTTGAGGGCACGCGGGATGGGCGGGCTCTGCTCGAGGTTGGCCGACGCGCGCTGACCCTCGGGAAGCCGATTCTCCTGTGGAAGGCAGGTATTACCGAGCAGGGTGCCAAGGCCGCTGCCTCCCACACCGCAAGCATGACCGGCAGCTACGATTTCTATAAGGCGCTCTTTGCCCAGAGCGGCATTATCGAAATCCGGGAGATCCATCAAGCGGTTGATTACCTCAAGGCGCTGGAAGGCGAGAAGACTCCGGAAGGTACTGGTGTCGCCGTGCTCGGCGTGTCGGGCGGTTCCGCAATTGTCTTTGCCGATGCCGGCGAGCCAGACGGGGTGATGCTCTGCGAGTTGACCGAGCAGACGCAAACGCGTTTGCAAACCGTCATTTCGAGCATCGGTGCGGTGCACAATCCGGTCGACCTCACCGCCGGGTATTTCTCGCCGGCCAATCGCGACAAGCTGGACACCGTTCTGCGCGCGGTGCTCGATGACCCGAATGTCGATGCAGTGTGCGTCAACCTGGCCACGACCGGGAAGGCTGGTTGCCAGGCAGCGGCAGAAGTCATGGCGCGCGTGGTCGAGTCGACCAGTAAGCCGATGCTGGTCTTCTCTTCGGCGCCTCGCGAACTGGTTGCAGATGCCTTTGACGCGTTTGAAGCCGCGCGAATCCCGGTCTTCCCGTCGCCTTCCCGCGCCGCTCATGCTGTAGCGATGCTGGCGAACTATGGCGCAGCGAAACGTCAACAGCAGCAGAACGCCAAAACCGCGGACGCCACTCGGCCTGCATCCTCGGTGTTGTCGGATAGCGATCTATCGTCGCTGTCCGAGACCGATGCCAAGCGAATTCTTGGTCAGGCCGGCATCCCGGTTTCCAACGACGTCATCGTGCAGAGCAGCGAAGAAGCTGGTGTCTTCGAAACCATGCGCGCCCCTCTCGTCGTCAAGGTAGTTTCTCCGGACATCGCTCACAAGACGGAAGTAGGGGGCGTAAAGGTCGGCATCCGTACGCGACAGGAACTGGAGACCGCGATTGCGGGTGTATTGGACAGTGCCAGGCAGAAAGCGCCAAACGCTCGGATCTCTGGAGCACTGGTTACCGAGATGATCCAGGGTGGCTTCGAACTTATCGCTGGCGTCGTGAACGATCCGGTCTTCGGCCCGGTGGTAGTCGTAGGCGCTGGCGGCATCTACGCAGAGCTGCTGGGCGACACAGCCTGTCGAATTGCGCCGTTTGATGTCGAGACCGGACGGGAAATGATCAACAGCCTGAAGTGCCGGCGGATCCTGGCGGGCGCGCGTGGCGGAAAACCTCTCGATACCGAATCCGCAGCCAAGGCCCTGGCCGCCCTGTCGCAGTTCGCATGGGAAAACCGCGAGCGTGTAGCGGAAGTTGATATCAACCCGCTGTTCGTGCTTCCGGAGGGGGTGGTGGCTGCCGATGCCGTGATTATCCCCGTTAAGCCGTGCGTGGCTCAGTAAGCGACGCGTCGAATTGGGGCATGAGGACTAGATACCATGACTGAAGTAATAACGGAGACACAGTCGCTCCCTGTCACCTTTGTACCGAACGGGCCCACGCTTGAGGTGGGCTCGGCGGAGCCGATTCTCCAGGCCGCGATGCGCAATGGTTATCCACTTCCCCACAGTTGCAGGAACGGAATCTGCGGCTCGTGCAAGGCGCGCATTGTCGCCGGCGAAGTGGATCATGGGGAATCGTCGGCGTCCGCGTTGAGCGACAAGGAGCGCGGGGAAGGCTACGCACTGCTTTGCCAGGCAACACCCAGGTCGCCGGTCACGGTCGAATGTACGATCCTTGAAGAGACCAAGGGCATCCCGTTCGTCCGACTACCTTGCCGGGTACATGAACTGGAGAAGTTGGCCGATGACGTGATGAGAATTCGGCTGCGCCTGCCGGCGAGTCAGACGCTCAAGTTCCTGCCAGGCCAATACATCAATATCGTTGCCCCGGGTGGCATCCGCCGTAGCTTGTCACTCGCGAGTGTCGATGCCAGCGATGGTGTTATCGAACTTCACCTGCGCAACTATGGTGGCCCGTTCAGCAAGCACGTCTTCCAGAACATGAAGGCCAACGATTTGCTGCGCATCGAAGGCCCGCAGGGAGCGTTCTTTATCCGCGAGAAGAGTGCCAAGCCAATCATCTTCGTGGCAAGTGGCACTGGTTTCGCACCTGTGAAGGCAATGATTGAAAGCGAAGCGAGCAAGAGCCACGGGCGGAAGATGACCTTGTACTGGGGTGGACGACGCCCTCAAGACCTCTACCTGTCGCAGCTCGCGGAAGAATGGGTCGGCAAGTTCGGGGTGACATACGTACCCGTGGTATCCGACGCCCAGCCTGCGGACAGCTGGAGCGGCAGGACCGGATTCGTGCATCAGGCCGTTATGGAAGACTTCCCGGACTTGTCGGGACACCAGGTCTACGCATGCGGTGCACCAATTGTCGTGCAAGCGGCGCGAGATGATTTCACTGCGGCCTGCCAGCTACCCACGGAAGAGTTCTATGCCGACATCTTCGTACCCGGTGGTGTGAAGGGTTCCTGACGGGCTAACAAAAAGAGACGAGAGACACAATGGAAGTACGAGAGGAAAACCTCATTATCGAGCTCAAGGAAGAGCAGCTCGTCATTACCATCGACCGGGCGCAGAAGGCGAATGCCCTGACCGTCGCAATGATGCAGGCGATCACCGGAACAATTCAGGAAAGCGCCAAGGATGCGTCAGTGAAGTCGGTGGTTCTGACTGCCAGCGGCGAAAAGGTCTTCTGCGCTGGCGTCGACGTACGGGAATTGCCTCCCGATGGCGACGTTGCAAAGCAAAAGGAGCGCCGTTCATTGGCACTTGCCGCATTGCAAGACACTGTTCTCGATACAGGTATCCCGGTAGTTTGTGCGTTGAACGGGATCGCCAGTGGTGCGGGCGCAATGATTGCGTTGCTTGCCGACGCCTGTGTTGCAGCGGAGCACGCGGCATTGTCCCTTCCAGAAATCGACCTGGGAATCGCAACGTTCTCTGGTGCGAGCATGCTGGAAGCGATTGGTGGACGGGCTCTGGCGAAGGACATGATTCAGAGCGGCAGGCGGATGCCGGCAATTGAGGCACATGGCCGGGGGCTCATCAATGCCGTGGCACCCGCAAACGAGCTTATCGAGCGTGCTCTCAAGGAGGCGCGGAAGCTGGGAGATCGTGATCGGGCGGTCTTTGCCAACAACAAGCGTTGGCTCAATCGCAAGATCAAGACAGCTATTGACGAAGCGCGCGTTGAGCACGCCTTGCATCGGCAGGCTGCGGCGCGGTGAACTCCGCAACCAGCTTCTGAAAGCGGACGCACAGATTATGAGGACGGAAAGTGGCAGATCTTGAAATTGAAACCATTGGTCGTGTCCGGGTGGCACGCCTCAATCGCCCGGAAAAGAAAAACGCGCTGAGCGAGGAAATGCTTGCCCAACTGCGCGAGACGCTGCGGGAAGCCAACGAAAACCCCGGCATTGGTTGCGTTGTGCTGACGGGTGCCGGTGACGCGTTTTGCTCTGGCGGAGACCTGGGGCGTCGCTCCGCCGAGGCGGGTGAGCCAACACCGCTGGAGCGCAAGCAGCGCCTTCAGAATGTGACCCACCAGGTCGCATTGGCGATCGAGGATTTCGAGAAGCCCCTGCTTGCGGCCGTAAATGGAGCAGCCTTCGGCGCCGGCATGGATCTGTCGCTCCAGTGCGATCTCCGCTTTGCTGGCGCGTCGGCTCGATTCGCCGAGGCATATGTCCGTGTCGGCCTGTTACCGGGGAATGGCGGTTGCTATCTCTTGCCCCGCCTGGTTGGACCCGCGAGGGCCCTGGAGTTGCTGTGGACCGGCGATTTCGTCTCGGCCGACGAAGCTCACCGTCTGGGGATTGTGAATCGTGTGTTCCCGGACGAGAAGTTGTTCGATGAAACGCTTGCCTTTGCGAGCAAGCTTGCAGACGGACCGCCGATTCAACTCCGGGAAATCAAGAAGCTGATGTACCAAGGTCTCCGTACGGATTTCCGCACCAGTCTCGAATCTGTCTCAGCGCATATGGCTGTCATTCAGTCGACCCGGGATTACAAGGAGGCTATCCAGGCCTACAAGGAGAAGAGGAAGCCAAGGTTCGAAGGCTACTAAGCGCCCGACATAAGAACTAGCATCCTCACAGAAGAGCGGCTTTCAGGGGCGCTGGAAGACGGCCCGAAGCCGATACCCTACAAGACATACATGGAGGAGACGCCATGAACAAACGATCCGCCCTGATCTACATTGCTGGTTTGGCCTTCGCAGTCGGTGCACTTGCGCCGGCCCAGGCGCAGCATTCTGACTACCCCAACAAGCCTATCCGGATGGTGGTAGGCGTTGCAGCTGGCGGAGGTGCCGACTTTATTGCGCGAATCCTGGCGCAGGAAGTTGGAAAGAGCCTTGGCCAGGCCATAGTTGTGGAGAATCGACCGGGCGCCGGCGGCAATATTGCCGCTGAACTCGTAGCGAAGTCGCCCGCCGATGGATACACGTTGCTTATGGCAAATTCGAGTCACGCCATCAACGTAAATCTCTACCAAAACCTTCGCTTTGATGCGCTGAAGGACTTTGCTCCGATCTCCCAGGTAACCGCGAACTATTTCTATTTCTCCGTCAATCCGGCACTTCCGGTCAAAACGCTGGGAGAGCTGGTCACCTATGCAAAGTCCAGGAACGGGGGAATGACCTACGCGTCGGCCGGCAA
Source organism: Cupriavidus sp. (assembly GCF_057315035.1). Classification (NCBI taxonomy): domain Bacteria; kingdom Pseudomonadati; phylum Pseudomonadota; class Betaproteobacteria; order Burkholderiales; family Burkholderiaceae; genus Cupriavidus; species Cupriavidus sp. Next base: position 42,108 of record NZ_DBHKYV010000011.1, read on the forward strand.
CGGGCAGGGTGCCCACCTGGGCATGGAGTTGTTCAAGAAGGTGGCACATATCGAGGCGGTCCACGTGCCATACAACGGCACCGCCCCTTCACTTGCCGCGGTATTAGGTCAGACTGTTGACGTGTCGCTTCTCACCCCGCCTGCGGTCCTGCCGAACGTTGCAGCCAGGAAGTTGCGCGTCCTTGCCATCACCGGGCCAAGGCGTTCGCCTGCTCTGCCGGACGTGCCTACGGTTGCCGAGTCGGGCTATCCTGGTTTCGAGGTCAACAATTGGCAGGGCTTGCTGGCTCCGGCTGGAACGCCGCCAGAAATCATTGCCAAACTGAACCAGGCCACAATCAAGGCACTCAAGCAACCTGCCGTCGTGAAACAGTTGGAGACTGCTGGTACTGAACCGATCGGGTCCAGTCCGGAAGAGTTCAAGCGCTTTCTCGCTGCCGAGATCTCCAAATGGGGTAAGGTCATTGAGCAATCGGGTGCCAGGGCCGATTAAGCGCCTGAAATCAATCATCTGACGAAAGTTTTCTAAACACAAATTCTTACCATGATGGAAGCGTCACCGTCGCAGCAGCATTCATCAAACGCCGTGGGGTTCGTTGGTTTGGGCGCCATGGGCGGACCCATGGTGCATCGTCTGCTCGAGCAGGGTTTTACAGTCTTTGTGCATGACTTGAACGTCGAGGCTCTCAATGCGGCGGTCCACGCCGGCGCCATTGCATGCGGCAGTGCCTTGGATGTGTCGGTTCGTGTGGATCTTGTCTTCACATGTCTTCCTTCACTGCGTGCGCTGGAGGCTGTCTTTTTCGGCGATCAGGGTGTGGCGCAGGGTACTGAGGTTCGGGTGGTGGTAGACCTGTCGACGACGGGACCTGAGTTCGCTCGCGAGGCTGCGCGACGGTTCGAGGCGTCGGGGATTTCGCTGCTTGATGCGCCCATCACGGGGAACGTCGTAACCGCCGGAAACGGCAAGCTCGGGATCATGTGTTCCGGACCTGCCGATGCCTTCAAGCGCGCAGAGCCTGCAATGCTGCCCTTGGCCGGTTCCATGCTGTTGTACCTGGGTGAGAAGATAGGGAGGGCCCAGACCCTCAAGCTGTTGAACAACCTTGTGTCGGCATCCGGGATGGCGGCGACTTGTGAAGCTTTCGTGCTGGGCGTCAAGGCTGGGCTGGATCCTGAAGCGATGCTCGATATCATTAATTCAGGTGCATCCAGCACCAACGCCAGTCGCAACAAGTTCAGGCGCGCGGTGCTTGGTCGCACGTTCGACTACGGTGCCCGGATGGCCATCACGGCCAAAGACATTTCGCTTGCAGTGGAAGAGGCGGCGAACTTCGGCGTACCGACATGGGTGTCGCGATCAGTGCAGCAACTTTGGCGGTACGCAGTGGCCCAAGGCGGAGCGGATCGCGACGGTACCGCACTGATTACTTATCTGGAACCATGGGCTGGCGTTATCGTGGAAGGCTCTGCGGGTAATGCTGCGCCGACAACGACTTCAGCAGTGGAAGGGCACGCGACGGACTTCACGAATGTCGTGGTGGTTTGCTGTCCCGCGAATCAGCCAACCTGGATGGCGAAGCTCGATGCTGCCGGCTGGGCGGTCACGGTGGTGGAGCACCCGGAGAAGGGTGGGGCAGCGTCTGAAGCTGGTGGTCGTCTTGCAGAGCGTTCTTGCGTCCTTCTCGTTGTGCCGGACGACGACGTCGCTGAAGGCGTTCCACGGTGGCTTGCCAGCCGGTCTGAGAAATGGTGTGTGTTGAACACATGCATCCTGCAGAAGGAGGTCGCGTCGGATCTGTGCCGTCAACTGGCGACCAATGGACATTCGTACCTGGACGCCCCGATGGTTCCCACGCATGCGTCTGCGGCACAGGCGGGGTGGAGGGCCGTGGTCAGCGGAGATGGAGCGGCGGCAGCGCAAGTGGGATCGTTGCTGGACGCGGTCGCTTCAAAGGTCCGCCATCTTTCCAACCGTGCCGGTGATGCGCAACTGATGGTCGCAATCGACGAGGCCTTGTCCGCAAGCCTGCTGGCGGTTGGATGTGAGTCGTATGTGACTGGCGCGAAGGCGGGACTGGAACCGCTTACGATGGCCAAGATCCTTGGCATCGAAACTGGCAGAACTACGGCAAGCGCAACCATCATTCCGGAGCAGGTCGCCACCCGGCAATTCGCCTATGGCAAGTCGCTTGCGCATGCGCACCGTATGCTTCGGCTCGTTTGCGACGAGGCTTCCAGCCAAGGTGTAACGACCTGGGTATTTGAATCCACCCGGCTGCTGTTTGGACTGGCGACTGCCCTGAATACCCATGGTGACGACGTCAGTGAGCTGATCCGATACTACGAAGGTTGGGCATCAGTGGAGGTTCGCCAGGGACTTCTGAATGACAAGAATGGCCAGGCGCAGTCCTGCCCCAAGGTTTGACAGACCTGCATCATTGCGCTGAGTGGCAGCGCATCTCTCCGTTTCTATGAATATGTCCAACGTACCGGAATTTCGCGGGAATATGCCCCGCTCGCTCGACAGCCTCGCGTCCTGGGTTTCGCAGCTTCGCGAGGAATCCATCGACCCAGAGCTTCCCATTGTCGATCCCCATCATCACCTGTTCGACGACGACCGTGGACGCTTCCTGGCGGATGAACTCGATGCGGAGATCGACGCCGGAACCAATATCGTTGGCACGGTCTTCGTACAGTACAAGTCCTCGTACCGTACGGATGGCCCCGAGGAGCTCAAGCCCGTCGGCGAAGTCGAGTTCGCCACCAGGGTTGGAGAAGAGTGTGAAACGGTCGGCGGTAGAAGAAGCAAATTTTGCAGTGGCATCATTGCCCATGCCGATCTTATGCTTGGCGACGAGGTAGAGCACGTACTTCAGGCAATGCTTGCTGCAGGCAAGGGCAGGCTGAAGGGCGTTCGACACGGCGCTACCTGGGATGCGGGAGCCGCAGGATATGGCCGCGCTTTTGCGCCACGGCATCTGATGCGGGAGCCGAAGTTTCAAAGCGGTGTCGCACAGTTGTCGCGCCACGGCCTTACGTTTGATGCCTGGCTCTTCTATCACCAGTTGGACGACCTTGTTGATTTGTTGGAACGGCATCCAGAAGCCAACGTGATCCTGGATCACTGTGGTGGCATTGTCGGGCTGCCGCCCCATCTTGACCGTTCGTCCGTGTTGCGGGAATGGCGTGACAAGCTGGGCCGCCTGGCTCAGTTTCCAAACCTGAGCGTGAAGATCGGTGGGTTGGGGATGCTCTACACCGGCTGGGACTTTCATGTGCGTCAAACGCCGCCCACGTCCCTTGAGCTTGCGGATGCCTGGAAGCCATACGTGCTCGAGTGTATTGAGTCGTTCGGCGCCCATCGCTGTATGTTCGAGAGCAACTTCCCGGTCGATAAACAGAGCTGCAGCTACAGTTCACTATGGAATGCGTTCAAGCGCATCGTTAAGGATTTCTCTGCGGACGAAAAGCGTGCGTTGTTTCACGACAATGCGATTCGAGTGTATCGACTGGAAGACTGACGCCGGCAACTCGTGCCGGTGTAGATTGCGTGCCCTCGTACCGGGGAGTCTACTTGCCGGTATGCCCTGTGGTGTACCATGTCGGCATTCTGGTTCCTGACGGGATAGTTTTCCTATGATGCGTTCGGTGCAGCGTATTCTCGCCGTTTTCGAAAGTTTTTCGGCCGATCGGAGCAGCCTTTCGCTGCAAGAGATCGCCGACCGGATTGAGTTGCCAAAGTCGACGACGTTTCGCATCGTACAGAGCCTGGAGCAGGCCGGTTATCTGGTGCGGCTTGAGGACCAGGAATACTGCCTCTCTTTCCGTTTCACCCAACTGGCAGGCTTGGTCAAGAGCACGCTGGGCATCCGCGAGATCGCACGTCCGGTGTTGGTCGAGTTGGCTGAGAAGACGAAAGAAACAGTGTCGATCCATACAGTAAGCGGTCAGAACCGGGTATGTATCGATGCGGTTTCCACCGGTGCATCTCCGCTACGCGCAGTGGTGCAGGCCGGTGAGCAGGTGCCATTGCTCGCTGGCTCCGCGTCTCGGGTGTTGATGGCCTATATGGAAAAGGCCGAACTTGGACCGATCGTTACCTCGGCTGCCAAGGCGTTGAAGAAGACCAAGACTGAACTCTTGTCCGAGTTGGACGAGGTGCGGGAGCAGGGCTTCTCTGTGTCCCATGGCGAAAGGCTTCTCGGCATTTCAGCGGTATCAGCGCCGATTAAAGACGTGAATGAGCAAGTGCGATATTGCATTTCCGTCGGCGCTCCGACGGTTCGGATGCAAATGCACGAGAAGGAATTCACCAAGCTCGTAGTTTCGGCTGCGGCCACTATTTCCCGGCAGTTTGGCGGACGTGCCTGAAAACGCTGGCGCATTCACATGCGCCAGCTCGCTTTCCTAGTACAAAGAGCCGACCATCCCACCTTCTACAGGGACCGTCGCGCCGTTGATAAATCCCGCTTGCACCGACGCGAGGAACGTCACAACGGAAGAAATCTCTTCCTGTGTCCCAAGCCTGCCCAGCGGTGTCAGCCGTTTTCGGGCCTCGGTTTGTGACGCGCTATAGGCCGTGGCGGCATTTCGATGCGACGTATCGATTAGCGCCGGCGCAACGCAGTTGACGGTGATGCCGTGCTGGCCGACCTCGTTTGCCAGATGCTTCATGTAGGCGGTTACGCCTGCACGGAACACGGTCGACAGACTGTGGTGCGGCATCGGCTGCTTCACGGAAGCGGAAGTTACTGCGACCAGACGCCCCCAACCTCGCTGCGTCATCCCCGGCAATACCGCTGAAACTACCTGGATTACGCTGAGTAGTTGATTCTCATAGGCTTCATGCCATCGCTTCGGATCGTTTTCGTCGATCGTCGTCCGGATGGGGTTCGGTGGCCGAGCGGTGTTGAGGATGACGATGTCCGTGCCGCCCATCTCTTTTTCCAGCGTTGCCGCGAGGCGTGCGGCATCCTCGGTCGATGTCATATCGCCGACGACTGGCAGCGCTCGCACGCCGTAGGTGCGCTCGATTTCTGCGGCCACCTCCGCCAACTTGTCCGCGGAACGGGCAAACAGCGCGATGTTCGCGCCTTCAGCCGCAAGAGCGTGGGCAATGTTCCGGCCCATGCCACCGCTGGAAGCGGTGACGAGGGCGGTTTTACCTTTGATTCCTAGGTCCATATCTCACTCGCATCCATTCGAAGCATTGCTCACTCGGTGACGATGACTTCGTCACCGCTTACCGTGAAGCGATGCGGCATATCTTCCGAAACCCATTCCATGTATCCGACGATTTCATCGAAGCGCTTGTCGTCGCGACGCAGTACTTGGGGGCGATAGCGATCGTCGAACGTCATCGGCAGAAATGACACCTGCAGAACGCCTTGCTTCGACACTTTCAACTTGGCCAGCAGCCCCTTCGTGCAGTCGCGGCCATAAGGCATAAGCGGGTATGCGGGGTCGAGGTCCGTATGATTTCGCACAGCACCGTGTGCCCACGCCGGTTCGCTTGTCCACGACGGCGCCGCAAATGACTTGGTCATGGCGAATACTCCCAGGCTATAGAAGATCGTCTTGCCTCGATAGACTTCAATTGCCTTGGGCAGGTGAGGCGCGTGACCGACGACGACATCGGCTCCAGCATCAATCGCCGCATGCGCCACCGCCACCTGGTAGTCGGCCACGACTCGTGGCAGCCTGATGACTCCCGAATGAAACGCCAGCACGACCACGTCTACTTGCGAGCGCAGCGTCTTGATGTCCTCGATCAGCAGTGCAAGATCGGCCTCATCAGGCGTTGTGCGAACCCGCACCGGCTGATGCGGGCCCCGGGTATCGTAGGTCGTGTGGATGCGAATATTCACTACGCCCGGCTTGTCCGGACCGGCGTCGCTTCCGGCGGCGGCGACGGACGTATAGCCAAGGTATCCAACCTTTACACCGTTTTTCTCAACGATTGCAGCCGTTCGTGCTTCCGCAAGATTGCGCCCCGCACCCGTGACCTGGACACCATGGGCGTTCAAAAGCTCGCGTGTGTCGAGCAAGGCCTCTGGGCCTGCGTCGTAACTATGGTTGTTGGCCATCGTTACCGCATCGAATAGTCCGCCGGTAAAGATGTGAGCCATCTCCGCTGGCTGGCAGACCTGCGGTGCATGGTCAGACTTGACGCCTCTGCCCGAATACGTGCGCATGCAGTTCACAAACCGCATGTCGGCTTCTTGAAGCACCGGCTTCACCAGCTCCGTGTATCCCTCGATTGGATAGCCCTCGGACGCTCCATGGGTTGGGCCGCAGTCGCCGGCGATCAGGACGGTTGAAATATCAGACACAGTGTCTCCTTCCATATTGCTTGTCTCTCCCACGCATCATGGATACACCCTTTAAACGCGGTGTTGGGTTCCATTGTGTGGAATCAGTTCGAAAATTATCGTTGAATCATAGCATTCGCTACTTTCCGCTATTTTTCGCTACCTGTCGTTATTGCAGTGCCACCAGACCAGACCAGTACTGCATTTGACTTCCTTGCGTCGTAACCTCGTACTTGCGCATGAACTCGATCCGCCCCGAGTCTCGGATCCGGAATACGGATAGCGTGGCGGGAACAATCTCCACCTTGTCTCCGACCTCGATGCCAAGCGGCTTGACGCTGGCGGCGACCAATAGCCGACCGGTTGGGTCACACGAGAATGTCCGCACGTGGAACGACTCAGTATCGATATGCTGGCGCAGAGCTGGCACCCCGGTTTCCGGGTCGATCTCGTACACGGCAATGTTGTTCTCGCCGGACGTAAAAACCCGGACGCCGTCGCGGTCGACATTCCCATCCGCGCGGTTCGCAAGGTAGACCCAACGTCCGTTCGGATGTACATGGATGGGACCCGCCAGTTGGCGACTGTGAGTCCGGTCGGGCGCCTGAAGCGAGGGGAGCGTGCTTATCGGCCTCGGATCGATATGGTCGCCTTCGAGCCTGAACGTGTGGAGGCTATTGGTGCGCTCGTCGGAGGCGTACAGCCACTTGCCAGAAGGATGAAAATCAATATGCCGTGGGCCAAAGCCAAAGCCGCCGTCAGGGGCGACCACTTCATGCGCGGCAAGTTGGCCATCGTCCAGCAGGTAGCTCCGCAGTGCGCCAGGTTCCTCCTGTCGTTCCTTTGTGCTGTTGTTCCCGCGGTCAATCAGAAGGGCAGCACCTCCAGACGGAAACGCCATGACCTGGTGGGGGTAGATGCCAAAGTTGGCCGAGCTTGCTTGCTCGATCCGGTCCCCGATAGAACCGTCGGCTTCGATACGATCTACCGTAATGCCAGATTCCGGAAAGTTATGGGCACACAGGATGTACCTGCCTTTCGGATCAACGCACATATGGACCGCACGGTCTGGCAGGCGCTTGGGCGCACCAAGCAGTGACAGACGTCCGTCTTCGGCCATGCGGTATGCGGCAACATGGCTGAACTCGGACTTGATATGGGGTCCCGAGCTACTGGTAGTCACGTACAGGACGTCAAGGGATGGATGGCGCCAGGCGTATTGCACGCGCGACGCCGCCTGGGTGGTCTCTTGCTTCTCTAGCGTCCCAGCATCCACATCTACGCGATACCGGGTAATCAGGTCATCGACTGCACTGTAGAGAACGACGGTTTGTCTCATGGTTACTCCTGTCCGGGTGTTGAATTCCTCTAGCTGGCGTCGCCAGCTGCCGGAGTAAACATGGGGATTGCGGTTCCATTCTCCGAGTGCTTGAAGACGACGTTAACCCGCTGTCCGATCCTTACCTCGTCCAGGTCGGTGTCCACGATATTCGTCATCAGGGTCGGTCCCTCATCGAGCGTAACGTAGGCAATACAGTAGGGCGCACCGGCGCCGCGACGCGTTACGCTATAGGTGTAGATCTGTCCTTTCCCGCTCGACTGGGCCCATTTGAGGTCGGCACTCCAGCAGAAGGGGCAGATAGCACGGGGATAGTGGTGGACCTTGCCGCAACCGTTGCAAGCCTTGATGAGGAGTTCGCCCCTGGAGGCGCCTTCGAAGTAGGGCTCGTCGCCAGGATTCAGCGCGGGATCGGAGATTTTTCGATCTGCAGGGATAGTCGGCATATCTTTACTCCCGTTCGAGGATTAGCGTTGCGGCGCCGTGCCGCGAACCGATGGCGCCGCCGATGCCGGTCGCCAGGGCGAGTTTGCAGTCTGGGACTTGCACACTCGGATGTGCTTCGCCTCGGAGTTGACGTACCGCTTCGATGATTTTGGTGATACCACCGCGGTTGGCAGGGTGGTTGTTGCATAGACCGCCCCCGTCGGTATTGAAGGGCAATTTGCCAACGCCAGCGATCAGGTTGCCGTCTGCAACGAAACGGCCGCCGGCGCCTTTCTCACAGAAGCCGAGGTCTTCGAGTTGAAGCACGACGGTGATGGTGAAACTGTCGTAGATCGATGCGTACTGAATATCCGAAGGACGAACACCTGCCTCCTCGAATGCCCGCGGCCCCGTCCATGCTGCACCGGTATACGTGAGGTCGATCTCTCCCCCCATCTGGTGCTTGGTGCTTTCGGCGCTGCCAATCACCTTCACGACCGGCCGGTTGAGCGACCTGGCGATTTCCGGACGGGTCACGATGATGGCGCCTCCGCCATCGCTGACCACGCAAGAATCGAGTCTGCGCAGTGGATCCGCGATAAGGGGTGAAGCGAGTACGTCATCGACCGTGACCACATTCCGGAGCATTGCATTGGCGTTGTGCTGGGCATGTTGAGACGCCGCAACCTTGACCCAGGCCAACTGCGAGCTCGTCGTGCCGTACTTGTGCATATGCAGCATTGCGCACATGGCATACAGATTGAGCGTCACGGGGTTGTAGGGCATCTCGAATGGTGCCTCGGGCATATTGACGCCCCGTACTCGCACCTGGGTTCCAGAAATCCCTTCCGAATTCGGCCGCCCTGCAAGCGTGATGAGCGCGACATTGCACTTGCCTGCAGCAATGGCTTCCGCAGCGTGCGCCACATGGGCGAGGTATGAACAACCGCCCATGTCAGTCGAGTCGACGTGCCGGAGCTTGTTCAGGTTCAGGTAGTTCGCCATCGACCAGACATTGGCGCCCGGGGCGTCCCCAGCGCAAAAGTACCCATCGATGTCGTCGCGTGTAAGCCCCGCATCTTCGATCGCGCCTTTCGCTACTTCGGCATGCAGCTGCGCCACCGAGTGCAACGGCGCTTTGCGCAAGGGGTGCTCGTATGCGCCGACGATACAAGCCTTGCCTCTGACACTCATGTTCTGTCCTCCTCAACACTTCTCGAAAAATCGCCTTGCGGTTCCATTCAGTGGAACCTATGCTAGCCAATAGAACCTATGATAGCATCGGAACTGTGGTTGTGCTGGGGGTATCCGATCCGGTGCGCAGCGCAGCACTGAGTGTTTGTCGAGGCGCAGCGGCCATCGTGGCGTTGAGGGTTGCCTCGATATCGAAGTCAAGGAGAGTAGTTGTGGAAGACGTTCAGGCAGTTTCGGCAGAAGCTGGAGAAGCATTCAAGATTTGGCAGTGCGCCCTGTGTGGATTCGTGTACGACGAAGCCGAGGGTATGCCGGCCGATGGCATTCCCGCCGGCACTCGGTGGAAAGACATTCCGGATGATTGGCGTTGCCCGGAGTGCGCCGTCGGAAAGAGCGATTTCGAGATGGTGGAAATCTGAAGAGCGAAGCCAAGGCGATGCGTAGCCGAAGGTGCACGCATACCCTGCCATTGGAGCGACAGCATGAGAGATGCTTCAACCTCGCTGAGATCCCTCTTCGAAAAATGGATTGGAGACAGCGATCGCGCGGCTACCCGTGTCATTCGGGCGCGCCATCCAACCCAGGGAACCGGATGTGTCGAAGTCCAGTTCGAGCGCGCGTCAGAGCTGCATTCGATCTGGTTCTTTCGACATGGTGACGGGGCGTGGTGCGTTTACCCTCCCGCGCCGGGTCGGCTGCAGGTTGCTCTCGTGCCTGCCGACGCAGTCGCGTAAGTGGTAAGTGAGCAGAGATGGAACTCAGGCAACTGCGTTACTTCGTCAGCGTGATCGAGCATCGGAGCATGGGAAAGGCGGCGCTCGAGTTGGGTGTTGTCACATCCGCACTCAGTCAGCAGATCAGCCGTCTCGAAGGTGAACTCTGCACGCGCTTATTGCAGAGAACCTCGACCGGCGTGGTGCCGACCGATGCTGGTCTTGCGTTCTGGCGTCAGGCCCAACTCGCATTGCGGCATGCCGATGCCGCAGCCACCGCGGCAAGGCACGCCCGCCTCACGGGATATGTGAGTGTGGGTCTCGCGCAGAGTACGGCCGGGATTGTTGGCGTGCGATTCATGCAAGCCATGCGCAGCCGTTACCCTGACGTAAAAGTCCGCATCGTTGAGAGCCTGTCCGGCTATCTGTCAACCATGCTGAGCGCGCGCCAGATCGACCTGGCTGTCCTTTTTCGGGAAGAACCATCACAGCGGTGGAGCAGATTGCGGCTTCTGAATGAGAAGCTGTTCTTGATCGGATTGCCGGACATGCTGGGCGTCCCCTTTGGGGAGAACGCCAGTATCAGCCAGGCCGCAGCGCTTCCGCTCATCCTCCCAAGTGGTTCCCATGGCTTGCGATCGCTGCTTATCCGATGTTTCGAGCAGGCCAGGGTGGAGCCGAATGTCGTGGCTGAGATTGATGGTCTGAGTCTTCTTATGCGCGCAGTGCGGGCCGGCATGGGGGTGACGATCCAGCCGGGATCGCTATTGGCGCCAGAGGCCCATGCTGAGCTGAGCAGCGTGCAGTTCGACGATGCGGCCGCTCAGCGCGAGAACATCCTCATCAGTCTTAGTGAAGATGAGCTGTCGCCAGCCGCGCTGGCTACCCGGATAGTCCTGGCCGATGTCATCCGTAGCACTGTCAGCGAAGGACGCTGGCCAGGCGCAACGCTTATCGAGGCAGCGTGTCGATCGAACACGGAGAGCAGCGCAGTCAGTCTGACCGCCTCCGAGCAAAGTCTTCATGTTTCATGAAGAACTGTTTGCGAACAGAGGATGGCGGAGGTTCGACCTAGCTCATATAGTCGGAACCTCAAGGAGACATAGATGGTTGACGTACTGATCATTGGCGGAGGTAATGCGGCGTTGTGCGCGGCACTGATGGCCCGCGAGGCGGGCGCGTCCGTCATGTTGCTGGAAGCATCGCCACGCGAATGGCGCGGTGGCAACTCGCAGCACACGCGCAATCTTCGGTGCATGCACGACGCGCCGCAAGATGTATTGGTGGATGCCTATCCCGAAGAAGAGTATTGGCAGGACTTGCTCAAGGTCACAGGCGGGAAGACTGACGAGGCCCTCGCGCGGTTGGTGATTCGGGCATCTGCGACATGCCGGCCCTGGATGCGAAAGCACGGCGTCCACTTTCAACCTCCGTTGTCAGGCGCGCTGCATGTGGCGCGAACCAATGCATTCTTCATGGGCGGTGGCAAGGCCCTTGTCAATGCGTACTACCGTAGCGCCGAAGCGCTGGGCGTACAGATTCGCTACAACACCCCGATTCACGCTATCGAGATGGACGGCACGCGTTTTGTCGCGGCTGTGGGCGAGCGTGAACGCTTCACTGCAAAAACATGTGTCCTCGCGGCAGGTGGGTTCGAATCGAACCGGGAATGGTTGCGCGAGGCATGGGGTCAGAATGAACGAGGCGAATGGCCGGCGGACAACTTTCTCATTCGCGGCACACGCTTCAATCAGGGCGTCCTGTTGAAGCACATGATCGAGGCAGGTGCCGATGCTATTGGCGACCCGTCGCAATCGCATTGTGTGGCAATCGACGCCAGGGCTCCGCTATACGACGGTGGCATCTGCACGCGCATCGACTGTGTGTCCCTGGGTGTCGTGGTCAATCAGAATGCGCAACGTTTCTATGACGAAGGCGAGGATTTCTGGCCGAAGCGATACGCGATCTGGGGACGTCTGGTCGCTCAGCAGCCGAACCAGATCGGCTACTCGATCATTGACAGCAAGGCTGTCGGTCGATTCATGCCCCCCGTGTTTCCTGGCCAGAAAGCAGACACGCTGGACGAGCTTGCCCGGAAGCTGGGCGTGCCGGTCGAGGCGTTCGTCGAGACTGTTGAAACATACAACGCGGGATGCCGGGTGGGAGCTTTTGATCATACGGCCCTTGACGATTGCCACACCGAGGGTGTGAACCCGCCCAAGACGCATTGGGCACTGCCCATCGACAAGCCGCCGTACTTTGGTTACGCCCTGAGGCCTGGCATCACGTTCACCTACCTGGGACTCAAGGTTAACGACCAGGCTCAGGTCCACTTTGGCGGCTCTCCCAGCGACAATCTTTTTGTAGCTGGCGAGATGATGGCCGGCAATGTCCTCGGTCAAGGTTATACGGCAGGCGTTGGCATGTCGATTGGTACCGCATTTGGTCGGATTGCAGGAACTCAGGCTGCCCGAGCAGCCTTGGGCAAGCGGATGGAAAGCTATGCATGACTTGAAATTGTTGGTGAAGGAGGCTGAGTCGCTAGCAGACCGCTCCAGCTCCGCATCTGTAAAGCTGCGCCAGATTGCAGTGTTGCCACTCACGGATGATGAAGCCGAGGTATCTCGGCAAATGCAGATCTGCAATGCATGCCGGTATTGCGAAGGTTTCTGCGCTGTGTTCCCGGCGATGACACGACGCCTTGAGTTTCATAAGGCCGATGTCAACTATCTGGCGAATCTTTGTCACAACTGCGGCGCTTGCTATCACGCATGCCAATACGCTCCCCCGCATGACTTCGCGGTGAATGTGCCGCAGGCGATGGCGCGGGTGCGCTTGCAAACCTATACCGAATACGCGTGGCCAGCAGCGTTCGGTCGTCTGTATCGCAACAATGGGACGACGGTCGCGGTAGCACTTTCCGCCGGATTGGCGCTGTTCCTGATCCTCGCCATGCTGCTGACCAACGGTGTACTCGTGCAGGAAGGTCTGGCGGCAAACTTCTACGCGATCTTTCCGCATAACCTCCTGGCTGCCATGTTTGGCGCTGTGTTCGGATTCGCATTGCTCGCGCTGGGCATCGGCGTATCGCGATTCTGGCGTGGGCTCTCGGTGAAAGGGCTTGGGGCAGGCGCAGTTGCTGAAGCTACGGCAAACGTACTTACGCTGAAGTATCTCGATGGCGGTCATGGGGCAGGCTGCAACGACGCCGACGACAAGTTCACCCTGTGGCGTCGGCGCTTCCACCACGCTACGTTCTACGGTTTCATGCTTTGCTTCGCGGCCACGGCCGTCGCAACGCTGTACCACTATGCGCTTGGCTTGCATGCACCGTATCCGATGCTAAGTGCGCCAGTTCTGCTTGGTACGGCGGGTGGCCTGGGTTTGGTTGTTGGTCCTATCGGTCTTCTTTGGCTGAACCTGCGTCGTGATCCGCTTCGATCCGACTTGCGACAGAAGCCGATGGATATCGCGTTCATCATCCTGTTACTGCTGACGAGCGTATCCGGCCTGGCGTTGCTTGCTTTCCGTGAGGCAGGAGCCATGCCGGCTTTGCTTGCGGTTCATCTCGGCATCGTCATGGCCCTGTTTGCGACACTTCCTTACGGAAAGTTCGCGCACGGCATCTTCCGCACGGCGGCACTGCTGAAGTCTGCGCTGGAGAAGCGACAGGCAAACACCCTCAAGCTCGGCAACGATTAACGTAGGCGCGGACCCAAGTGTTGGCTTTGACCCAGGTTGGCGAGAACAGAAGAAACTGGAGACATAGATGAAGGTTGGATACGTTGGATTGGGCGCACTCGGTGGCGAACTTGCACGTCGCTTTGTTGGCAAGCACGAACTCTACGTCTGGGACTTGAATCCACAGGCCACGGAGACGTTCAGAGGCCTCGGCGCAAAAGTGGCCACGTCCGCCGCTGACCTCGGCAAGCAGTGTGACGCTGTGATTGTCTGCCTGCCGCGTAGCGCCGATGTCCTTCAGTTGGTATCCGGTCCGGATGGGTTGGCAGCAGGCTTGTCGGCAGGAAAGCTGGTCATTGACCAGACCAGCGGAATTCCTGCAGAAACGAGGAAGATCGCTGCGCTTCTCGCCGAGATCGGCGTCCAGATGATGGATGCAGCGGTCTCCGCAAGTCCTCAGATCGTAGCCAGTGGAAGTGCGACGTTAATGGTCGCCGGGCCAGACGATCTTTACGACAAGGCGCTGCCCTTGCTGGAGACCATGGCAGGCACGATCTATCGTTGCGGCAGCCGCATTGGCGACGGTCAGGCGATGAAGATGGTGAACAACGCCATGAACGGCGCATGTCGTATGGGCATGCTCGAAATCGTCGCGATGGGTATCAAGGCGGGCCTGCCTCTGGAGCGCATCACCACAGAGGTGAACGAAAGCCGCCTTGGGCGCAGCCAGGTCACGGAGAAGATGCTGCCTGCGCTGGTGGAGGGTAGGGCGTCTACCCGCTTCGGGTTGCCCCTCATGCTCAAGGATATTACCCAGGCAATGATGCTGGGGATGGAAGTTGGCGTTCCGATGCCAATCACCAGCGTTGTTCGCGGTTTGCTGCAGGTCGGTGTCAATACCCTGGGTAACGGTTCGCAACTCGAAGACATGGTTGGTGTCATCGGAAAGATGGCTGGTACCGGCATTGCTCCCGGTGAAGCACAGAGCAAGCCGGCCGGAGTGGATGCCAACGCTGTGAGCCCGCTGGTGGAAGCGGCAATGTTTGCGCTGGGGCAATTGGTCACCTATGAATGCACCGCGCTTGGTGTGGCGTATGGCCTGCGCCTCGAGGACATCTCCACGGTCATCAATTCGAGCTCCGGTTGGAGCGGAGCATCGCGCGCCCTGCTGCCCGCGTTGCTGGCTGGTGATCGCAGCCCCGTCAGGTCCTTGCGCGAGGTTGCTGGTAGCTTGAGTCAGGCATGCGCGCTTGGCAGCAGGGTCGGTGCGCCCATGTTCGTGGCTAACCAGATTCGCTGCCTGTACGAACAGGCAGCCGTGGATGCCGGTGAGGACGCTGACGTCGCGGAAGTGGCAGGCGTCATCGAGGTGGTCTCAGGGGTTCGCTTCGCCCAATAGCCCTCGGGAAGCATGCTCTGGTGGTAAGGAGCCATTCAAGAACGAATGGCCAAAACAAGATGGTTGGAGACAATATGAAGCGCCCCACGTTGAAGGCTTTGGCCTTGTTTGGCATCGCACTTGGAATCTCGTCAGCAAGCTTCGCTGCCGATCCGTTCCCCTCGCGTCCGATTCGAATCGTCGTGAATACTGCGCCGGGCGGCCTGCTCGATTTCACCATCCGCCTTGTCGCCAAGGAGATGGGCGCCAACCTCAAGCAGTCGGTCATCGTCGAGAACCGTGCCGGTGGTGACGGTCTGATCGGCATCAACGTAGCCAAGGCGGCGCCGGCCGATGGCTACACGCTTCTGGGCTCGGCAGGGACGATGGCATTCCAACAGGTCATTCGCCAGGATCCGGGCTACGATCTGATGCGCGACTTTACGGGTGTCGGCTTTGTTGGACGCTCGCCGTTCCTGGTTGTGGTATCACCCGAGCAGCCAGACAAGTCGCTCAAGGACTTCGTCTCTCGTGCGAAGAGCAGTCCAAACGCTCTTTCGTATGCTTCTGCAGGCGTGGGAACCGCAACTCACTTCGCCGCCGCGATATTCAATCAGAAGGCTGGTCTTCACCTCCTTCACGTGCCGTACAAAGGGAATGGGCCGGCGATCCCGGATGTCATGAGCGGCCGGGTTAACATGATTTTCGAAGCGTATCCCAGTAGCCGCGGGTACATCACCGCTGGAAAGCTCAAGCCCCTGGCTGTTACCTCTTCAGCGAGAATCGCGGCGTTGCCAAATGTGCCGACGCTTGCGGAGGAAGGCGTGCCGGGCTACAGCTACTACACCTGGATGGGCCTGGTTGCTCCCGCTGGTACGCCGAAGGAGGTCGTTCAACGACTTTCCGAGGCCCTGAAAAGCGCCATGAGCGACAAGGCGCTGGCTGAGCGCCTCAACAGCGAGGGGATTGAAACTCCTCATATGACCACCGCCGAGTTCAACGAATTTCTCGCCAGGGAGGTTAGCCAGACACGCAAGCTCGTGACCGACCTCAAGCTGCCAAAGCAGTAGGCATTCCATCTTTTCGCAAGCCGTCGGTTAGCGTCGAAGCCGAGCATCTGCCGAGACTTGTGGGAACGGAACTTTTCTGAGGAACGAAAATGAAATCCATGCAACATTCAACCGGCATTGCGTCCGCCATGCGCAGGGCGCTGCTGCTGTCGGCGTTGGCTGCCATCAGCATGCCGGCGCTTGCTGACTCATATCCATCAAGGCCAATCCGGCTATTGGTCGGATTCGCCGCCGGTGGCACAACGGACGCCATTGCCCGGTTCTATGCGCAGAAGCTTTCGATTGAACTCAAGACCCCTGTAGTGGTGGAGAACAAGCCTGGCGCGGGGCAGATCGTGGCAATTCGGTCGCTCAAGGCGGCCACGCCTGACGGGTACACGTTGTACATGGGGACTGGAAGCGCGCTATCCCAGAGTCCAGGCGTGCGCAATGACTTGCCCTACGACCCGGTCAAAGACTTCACGTTTGTAGGACTGGTGGGAACCGCGCAGGGCGTCATCATCGTAAACAAGGACGTTCAAGCCACGTCGTTGCGAGACCTGGTTACCTACGCGTCGAAGCATCCAGGGCAGCTGAACTTCGGTTCTTCGGGTATTGGTTCGGCAAGTCATCTGGCGGGCGAGTACATGAGCAAGGTGTCCGGCATGACCATGACGCACGTGCCGTACAAGGCAGACGCCGACATTGTGCAAGCGATGTACACCGGGTCTGTGCAAGTCGGCATTGCGCCGGTCCAGGGCGCAGTTACGGCGCTATCCGGCGGGAAGGTTCGGGCGTTGGCGGTAACGGGAACACGTCGAGTCAAGGCTATCCCGGATGTGGCAAGCGTGTCTGAAGCCGGACTGAAGGGATTCGAAGGCCTGGACCCGTACACATACTACGGGATCGTCGGACCCGTTGGCATGCCAGATGGTGCCGTGGCGAAGTTGAACCAGGCAATCAATCGTGTTTCCTCTTCGCCCGACGTCGCTGCACAAGTGCGAGACAAGCTGTATGCGGAACCAGGAACCAGCACCCCTCAGGCGTTTCGCAAACAGGTCCAGGATGACATCACGCGGTGGCGTCAATTCGGCAAGTTGGTGAGTGGTGCGAGCTAAAAGTCAGGAGAGGAAATGGAAGCGCAAATGTCAACTGCCAACGCCAACATCGCGGGTGAGCGATTGAAAGGCAAGGTAGCCGTCGTGATCGGGGCTGGCCAGAGTCCGGGAGAAGGTGTGGGAAACGGGCGCGCAGCGGCGATCCGGTTTGCACGAGAAGGCGCAAGAGTCGTAGCGGTTGATCGGAACCTCGAGTCGGCCGAAGAGACCGCATCGCTGATTCTTGCGGAAGGCTTTGAGTGTGTCGCCGCTTCCGCAGACGTGACGCGCGAGGAAGATCTCGCGCGGGTCATGAAGGAAGCAGTGCAACGTTGGGGTTCCCTTGACGTGCTTCATAACAACGTTGGCGTCAGCATTGCTGGCGGAGACAGGGATCTGATGGAGATCACCGAAGAAGGGTTCGACAATATCTGCCGGATCAACCTCCGGGGCACCGTGTTTGCATGTAAGCACGCGGTGGCAATCATGCGCCAACAAGGAGGCGGCGCGATCATCAACGTGTCATCGTCGGCGGCAGTCGGGAAGTATCCCTACGTAGCTTACAAGGCGTCCAAAGCTGGAGTGGTTGCGTTTACAGAACAGTTGGCGCTTCAGAATGCACCGTTCGGGATTCGAGCCAACTGCGTGCTGCCTGGCCTTATTGCCACGCCAATGGCAGTCGATACACGCGTAAAGGAATGGGGGCAGTCGCGCGAGCAGGTGACTGCGGAACGCAATGCGAAGGTACCGCTTGGGCGGCAAGGTACCGGCTGGGACGTTGCGAATGCCGCGCTATTCCTGGCCTCCGACGAAGCCAACTTCATTACAGGCGTGTCGCTTCTTGTCGACGGCGGAAGAATCCTGAACCGCATCTAGGCCTGGCCCCGGATCATCCCGAACGAGCGATAACACCGCCGTGAGGAGCCGTCACGCTCCTCGGGACGAACCCACATTTTTTTTGGCCAAAACAAAAATGAAATGCGTTCTGATAAGTGGAACTTGGAACCGGCAGAACGACGAAGTACTGCGATGACGATTTAAGTAAAAGAACCCCTAAAGGAGGAGACATGAGAAGCAAGGCACTTGTTTGGTTCGCCGGCGTGGCATCGGTTTGTGCGGGAAGCGCCTACGGGCAATCCAATGTCACGCTGTATGGTGTGGTGGACACCGGGATCGAGTACCAAAATCATCAACCCGGTGGCAACAACAGCGTAGTCCGGATGACCGCAGGCAATATGGCGGGGTCCCGCTGGGGCTTGCGCGGCACCGAAGATCTGGGTGGTGGACTGAAATCACTGTTCGTACTGGAAAGTGGTTTCGAATCCGACACTGGTCGCTCAGCGCAGAACAATCGACTGTTTGGCCGCTCCGCATACGTCGGCTTGCAGGGCGCCTGGGGTGTGCTGACGCTTGGCCGTCAAACCAACAGCCTCTATGACATCTTCGGGACTGTGGACCCGATGTGGATCGCATCGAAGTACTCGATCCTTGTGCAAGACGCTCAATTTTCCGCTCGCGCCGACAATACGGTGAAGTACGTGGGGACATTCGGTGGTCTGACTACCAAAGCCATGTACAGCTTTGGGGCCGATAGCACGCGCACCAACGGCAGCGAAGTGCCAGGTAGCCCAAAAATTGGCCGGGAGATGGGTGGCAGCCTGACATACACGGGCAACAACTGGGAAGTCACGGCCGCGTATGACGAGATCAACACGGGAACAACGACGGCGACGCCGGATGCTACGACCCGCCGCGCGGTAGTCGGCGGGAACTTCGCCGTCGGCAATGCAACGTTCTTTGCCGGATATCGTTGGGCCAAGGCTTACGACGGTGCGCTGCTGCCGGGCGCTCCGGCCGCGTCGAATCAGCGCTCCAATCAATACTGGACTGGTGTTCGGTACCAGGTTACGCCGCCCCTCATGCTTGTAGCCGCCGCGTACTACCAGGACTTTGCGAACACGAATGCTGATCCCTGGTTCTTCGTCCTTTCCGGTGACTATTCACTGTCGAAGCGCACCGACGCATACCTGAATGTGGGGTACACGAAGAACAAGAACGGCTCAACGCTAGGCTTGGGAAGCTTCGGCACGGTGGCCGGCAGCGCCAACCAGTTCGGCGCGGTGCTTGGCATTCGGCATAAGTTCTAACACCAGGAAGTAGTGGGCTCGTACCGCTGGGCGGATCGTACGAGCCTCCACTGGACATATGAGGCCACGCCTGACAAAGCAGGAAGCTACTTGAGCGTGTCGAATAGGGCGGGGTTGAACCTGCCCTTGCTCAGGCGACGCACCGTCACGTTCGCGAACACTCCCGCAGCGTTGTATGGCTCGTTTTGAATGAAGTCCACGGCGCGTTGGTAGGTGTCCACATTAAGCAAGAACACGCTTCCTACGAAGGCATCCCCGAATTCGTGCTGTTGTGGTCCCGAGAAGCAAATGCAGTCGTTCCAATCGCTCAAGTAGCTCCGATGAACCGCTTGAAGTTCTTTGCGAAGCTCCGCTGATCCTTCACGGTCGCTGCAAAACACGATGCAAAGCATAACGTCTCCTGATGTAGGGAACCGCCTGTGACCGACACCACGCACTGTCGCCAGCCGGATCTGAAAGTTTGATTTTCCGGTTTCAAGCACCGGAACGCGAATTGTACAACGGAACCAATGTAGAGTATGGTTAAGGTAGTCGGCAAGCCGCGTTTGAAAGATTCGAAGAGTTTCTATTCAGCTAGAGGAAGGTATGAAGACGTTTGATAGGTTCTACATTGGGGGAGAGTGGGTTGAGCCTGTAGGCACCCGCAGCTTTGAGCTGGTCAATCCGGCCACTGAAGCGCCGTTCGCGACGGTACGGTTAGGCGAGGTCGAAGACGTCGATCGCGCAGTGGCAGCTGCGCGAAAAGCATTCGAATCCTTCAGCGTGACAACCAAGGCAGAACGTATAGCGCTGCTCGAGCGGATCGTTGAAGTCTTCGCGTCACGGCAGTCTGACCTCATGAGCGCCATTTCCGAAGAGATGGGCGCGCCGCTTTCTCTTACCGGCCAAACGAGCACCGCGCTCCAGGCTTTCAAGCAAGCCATCATTACGCTGCGTGAGTACGACTTCGAGAGTCGTATGGGGGACAACGTGATTTTGCGCGAGCCAATTGGTGTTTGCGCCTTGATTACGGCCTGGAACTGGCCGCTGCAACTACTGTGCGGGAAGCTCGCCTCCGCGATCGCTGCTGGTTGCACCGTGGTGGTAAAGCCAAGCGAGTACACGCCAGTCGACGCGCTCTTGCTTGCTGAGGTATTGCACGCCGCAGGGGTGCCGGCTGGCGTCGTCAACATCATCAACGGCGACGGTCCGACCGTAGGCGAAGCGTTGACGCGTCATCCCGACGTCGACATGGTTTCCTTCACTGGCTCAACACGCGCTGGCATCTTGGTAGCCCAGTCGGCCGCGGACACCGTCAAGCGCGTATGTCAGGAACTTGGCGGCAAGTCGGCAAACATCGTGCTTGAGGATGCCGACCTTGAAGCCGCGGCCCGTTACAACGTTAGCCGAGGGTTCTCGAACACCGGTCAATCTTGCCATTCGCCGACCCGAATCCTGGTGCACGAGAGTCAGGCCGAACAGTTCATCAAGTTGCTTCAAGGCGAGGCGAAAAAGGTGCGGGTGGGCGATCCGCAGAGCCCCGATACAACGGTCGGTCCCGTCGTGAACCGGCCGCAGTTCGAACGGGTGCAAAGCTACATCGAACGTGGAATCGAAGAGGGAGCGCGATTGGTATGCGGTGGAGTCGGCCGACCGGAAGGCCTCGATCGAGGCTACTTCATCCAGCCAACGATCTTCGCAGATGTGCGGCCGGACATGACTATCGCACAGGAAGAGATCTTCGGCCCGGTGCTGTCGGTGATTACCTACCGCACTGAGGACGATGCCGTGGCCATCGCAAATGGTACGAAGTACGGCTTGGGCGGCTACATCTTTTCCGCGGATAGTGGACGTGCTCGCAAGCTTGCGGCGCGGATGCGCGCCGGCCGCATCTTCTATAACGGCGCGGCATCCAACTATGTTGCGCCGATGGGCGGATACGGTCAGTCAGGCAACGGCCGGGAGATGGGTGTCTTTGGTCTGGAGGAGTACCTGGAAACCAAGGCTCTTCTGGGCTTTGTCCCGGGCAACTAGGCACCCAACCGATTCGAGGTGGTGGTCTCCTTTGCGCAAGAAGTCGGTCCTTTCCTGGCCGCTCTTGCGCGCCTTTTTCAAAGAACCGAGTCGGACAACCCCGCACTCAGATTACTCCGGCGCCCCAACGAAACGGGCAGGGATCGAACCACCAGGCTTACGTGGTGCGATCCACTAGCAATGTAGGAGACAAAGGTGGCGAACAAAATTTGGCGACAGCTGATTCTTGCTGGAATCTGCTTTTCCGCACTCGGAGCAATGGCGGACTCTGGGAGCGCACCCACACGCATCGTTGTCGCATCCGCACCCGGGGGAAACCTCGACGTGCTGGCTCGCATCCTGGCTGAGAAGCTGGGCGTCAAGCAGAAGCGGACCTACATCGTTGAAAACCGTCCGGGCGCTGGCGGAAACATCGCAACAGTTCAGGTTGCCCAGGCAAAGCCGGACGGGCACACCTTGCTCGTCGTCTCCACTAGCCACACCAGCAACGTTCACGTCTACAAGAAAGTGGGTTACGACCCGCTAAAAGACTTCACGCCGATCGCAAAACTGGCCGAATCGGCGTTTGTGGTGGCGGTGCCGGCCGACTCCAGCATGACAAGTCTCGCCGACCTGGAGAAGACGGCCAAGGCTCTACCTGGATCGCTTAACTATGGCTCGTCCGGCATCGGACAGGGGAATCATCTGGGCATGGAACTGTTGAAGAACCGTCTCGGTATGAAGATGACCCACGTTCCCTTTACCTCTGCAAACGCCCTCGTTACTGCCTTGATGGGGAAGCAAGTGGATGTGGCCATGCTCACTCTGCCCGGTGCATTCATGGGTGTGAAGGCAGGAAAGCTCCGTTTGCTGGCGGTAACCAGCCAGAAGCGTGTGGAGCAACTTTCCGACGTTCCGACCATTGAAGAGAAGATCGGCGGTGACTTCGTCATGACGAGTTGGCAAGGACTGGTTGCGCCTGCCGGTCTTTCGGCGCAAGAGGCCGCTGACCTAAGCAAGCAGGTGGCGAACGTGATGGCGCAGCCCGAAGTCATCAGCGCTCTCGACAAGATCGCACTCACACCTCAGGTGACGACCCCGGACGCATTCCAGCAGTTCCTCGTGAAAGAGACGCGTCGATGGGGCGATGTCGCCAAACAAAGCAACATCACAATGGATTGATGATGAAGAACGCTACGCTTTCCCTCCGCTACGGTGAATTCATCGCGGCGACCCAGTACGAGAGAATCCCGGCCGAAGCCGTCGAGTACGGCAAGATGCTGATTGCCAGTACCCTGGCAAGTGCCGCTCTCGGATCCACACTGGAGTCGAGCAAGATCATTCGCACGTTGGAAGTTGCTCGGGGAGGTAATCCGGAGTCGACGGCCTGGTTTGGAAGCTGGGAACCCATTCCAGCGGTTGCCGCAGCGCGCATCAACGCCCTCATGAGCGATGCCGCGGCATCCGATGACAGCGATCTCAGGAATATCGTTCACAGCGGAACGCAAGCCTGCGCAGCGGCGCTTGCAATCGGCGAGCAGGTGGGTGCGACGGGCGCGGAAGTCGTTGCCGCGGTCGTCCTCGGCTATGAAGTTGCCGGGAACATCAACACCGCCATGATTGGTGGGTTGCAGCGAAAGGGCTTCCATGGCTGCGTGGTCGCCACCTTTGCTGCAGCCGCCGCCGCGGCTCGACTCCTGAAACTCGATGCGGAAGCCGCAGCGCACGCGCTTGCATTGGCTGCGACCTCGATGGGGGGCCTGCATGCCGCGGCAGCAACCAGCCTGGCCAGGGAGTATCACGCGGGGAACGCCGCAATGATGGGTGTCAACAGCGCGCTGGCCGCTCAGCTGGGGTACACCGCCGAACTTGCCACGTTCGAGATGAAGCGGGGCTTCTTCGAAACCCTTGGCGTGAACCCACAAGCCGCGGAAGTAATCAGTGAACTCGCTGATAAATGGTGCATCCTGACCGAGCTCGGTATCAAACTGGTGCCAGGCGGCTCTCCCTTCCACGCCGTCGCGGAAGCCGCTGCGAATGCCGCGCGCCGAGGCAATCTGGATGTGGCGGATATTCGGAAGATCGAGTTTACGCTTCCGGACTATCCGTTCCCTGGGCCAAAGCATCCGACAGACCTTATCGGCATCGCACACAGCCCGTTCTACTTCGCGGCCGCAGGCGCTGCGGATCGCGACTATAGCTGGGAGCATGCATTCCCCGAAAAGATTCAGGATCCCAGAATCCGCTCGCTCTTCGACAAAGTCTTCCGTGAAGACGCAGACGTTGCGGACAAAGCCAAATACAAGAGCGGCGCGATTGTTCGTATCGAAGCTGTCGCCGGGCAGATTATCGAAGAGCACGTCCGATACCCGAAGGGCGCCGCTTTGCGCGGGATTACCTGGCTTGAAATCGAGAGCAAGTACCAAGCCCTGATGCCGCACGGCGGCGTGGCTAAACAGCAGATATCGGAGTCTTTCGAAGTCATCCGCGCATTGGAGAAGCTCCCGGATGTGCGGAGACTCATCGATACCCTTTGGCCGGGCAGGGCGTAGCGGGCACGCGTACGGCCAGACAACATTACAGGAGACAAAATGACAAACATTAACAAACTGCGGCAGGCTGCGCTGTTCACCGTAGCGCTGTGTACGCTTCCTCTCGCGCACGCGACTGACCCATATCCTTCGCGCCCCATCAAGGTGGTTGTTCCCGTCTCAGCGGGTGGATGGGGCGATATCACAACCCGGATCGTTGCCCAGCGGCTTGGTCAGGAGCTCGGTCAGCCCGTGGTGGTCGAGAACAGGCCGGGCGGTGGTGGGTTGGTCGGTATCCGCTATACCAAGGCGGAGGCTCCTGATGGGTACACCTTGATGTCTACCGGAGGAACGCTGTCGATCCAGCACGCGCTCTCCCGGGAGACTGGCATTGACGCGATGAAGGACTTTGTGTCCGTGGGCTCGATGGTCCGTTCGCCGGCCGTGGTGGTTACTGGTGCGGCGACCGAGTACAAAACCATGGCCGATGTATTCAAGAATGCAAAGGCCAGCCGCGGCGCAATCAGCTATGCATCGGCGGGCGTCGGAACGACGACGCATATCGCGGCGGAAATGATGCTGAAGCAGGCGGGCGTGCAGATGCTCCATATCCCGTACAAGGGAAATGGAGCCGCGATGCCGGACGTGATTGCGGGGCGCGTGAGCTTCATGGTGGATGCGTATGGCAGCAGCTCGTCCAATCTCCTTGGCGGAAAGCTAAAGGCGCTGGCGGTCACATCGCAGGAACGTCTGAAGCTTCTTCCGAACGTGCCAACCGTCGCGGAGCAAGGCTTGCCAGGGTTCAGCTACTACTACTGGCTGGGGCTTTTCGCGCCCGCCGGTACGCCGCGAGATGTGGTCGAGAAGATCTCGGTGGCCCTGGCAAAGACGATGAAGGATCCACAGGTGACCGAGAGGCTTCAGGCAGATGGGACTGAGCCGTACTTCAAGAATCCTGCCGAGTTTACGTCTTTCGTTCGTAAAGATGTGGCGGACACGACGGCTTTGATTGAAAAGCTGAACATTCAAAAGCAGTGAGCCGAGGATGGCGTCGGACGGAAAGGAGTTGTGACGTGTTGCAGGGATCAAGTCAAGGAACAGGTTCTGCTGACGCCGAGGCAAGCAAGGCGATTGCGGCAACGATGTTCTCGTTGTGCAGCCTGATGACGCTCGAAGTCATAGCGATGGGCCTCAAGGCCGGGCTCGCACTGTCCCCGATGCTCGACGCGATCAATGGGAGCAGCGGAAGAAGTCGATTCACGGAGCAACGGCTGGCAGGACTTGCCGGTAAAAGACCCGGATTCGAGGGGCCGCTACTATCGGAGCTGTCCAATGGCGTTCGAAGTGCGATCCAACTGTCGGAACGACACCACGTTTCTCTCCCGCTCGCAGCCATTGCCAGTGGACTACTTACGACTGGTATCAAGACGTTTGGAGTAGATGCGCGCCTGGACAGTCTGTTGGCGCTCATCGCGTCAATGGCGAACCTCGGCAAGGATGCATATGAGCGTGCGCCGCACGCAGTGCTTCCCGAAGACAACGTGCGCACGCGAAAGCCCAGGATTGGCTATGTTGGCCTCGGCGCAATGGGTTCCGCGTTGGCTCGGCGAGCCCGCACAGCCGCAGATCGGCTCTTTGTCTTCGATGTAGTCCGAGAGCGGATGGATGAGCAAGTGCAGGAAGGGGCAGTAGCTGCGGCCGACATGGCATCGCTCGCGCGTGATAGCGACGTCATCATGCTCTGTGTCCCAACGTCGGAGCACGTAAAGCAGATCCTGCTTGGCGAGAGCGGGATGCTAAAGGGTCTTTCGCCAGGGAAAGTAGTGATCGACCAAACGACCGGAAGCCCATCCGATGCGCGTTCATTGTCTCAGACGCTCAACCGGATGGGCGTTGGTTTCGTCGATGCGCCTGTCGCCGGAGGGCCAGGCAGTGCTGACAACGGAACCCTTCTTGCGCTCTGTGGCGGCTCCGAGGAGGACTATGCAAAGGTGCATGGGCTTCTGCAAACAATGGGCCGCAGCATCTACTTCGGCCCGGCCGGTAGTGGGCAAACAGCGAAGCTTGTGAAGAACGCAACCGGCGCCTGCAACAGATTTATCTGCTACGAGACCATTGCGCTGGCCCGGCGCTTGGGCATCAGCCTGCCAGACCTCCTGGAACAGACGAAGGGCACCGATGCGTGGACGGCGGCGATCCAACGCATTGCGGATGCCGAGCGCACGGGGGTTCCCACCGCCATCATCAGCTCAAGGCTGTTCCATAAGGACCTCCGCCTGGTCTCGGAGCTGGCGGCATCATTCGGCGCTCCCATGTTTATTGCGAACGCAGTCAGAAGCCGGGTCGAGGCGCTGATCAAGGAGATCGGCCCGGACTCGAACATCGATGAGCTCGGTCGGGCATATGGGCTGTCGCGCAAGTGACTGACGTCTCGGCGTCGGGGTGGATACCCGCAGCCGAACCCCTGACCGTCCCGCCCAGGTTTGCTCGTGTCGGAGGTGCAGCATGGAGAGCGTCAGGGGTATCAACACCTTCATTCGTGTCGTACAGACCGGAAACCTGAGCCGGGCTGCTCGGGAGTTGGAGATCACTCCCCAAGCCGCGAGCTTGCATATCAAGCAAGTCGAGGAATGGGTTGGCGTTCGACTTCTTAATCGCAGCACGCGTCGAGTTAGCCTGACCGAAGAGGGATCCAGTTTCTACCGGACTTGCGTTGACGCGCTTGAAGCAATCGACAGCGAGGTCGAGCGCATGCGTGACGCGTCCGCGGAGGTGTTTGGCACCGTCAAGGTTGCTGCGCCTGTCGGTATGGCAGCCCGCTTTATCGCACCGGCTCTCGGATCGTTTCTGGAGAAATTTCCGCGCCTGTCGATCGATCTGGTGGCCCAGAACCGGATTCCGGATGTCGTTGCTGAGGGCATTGACGTCGGCATCCTTCCTCACCCCCTGCCAGACACGAGACTCATAGCACGACGTGTAGTCACGTCGCCGTTCGTTCTTTGTGCCTCGCCAGCCTACCTGCAACGACATGGCAGACCTACGACCATCGACGATCTGAAGCGCCACCGGCGGATCGATTTGCGGAGCTGGGTGACGAATGCCATTCGGCCATGGCGCCTTCGCTTCGGCGACGAAATCCTGGTGAGTGAAGGGCAGCCGTCGCTTGTCACAAACGATGGTGACAGCCTGATCGAGGCCATGCTGTGCGGCGTCGGAATCGGATTCCTTACGCTCTATCGTGTGATGCCATATCTGCGCTCGGGCAGGCTGGAGACGGTGATGGACGGACAGGTTGAGGGGGAACTGAGCTACTCCATCTATATGCAGCAACGCCATCAGGTGCCTCGGAAGATTCGGGCCACGGCCGACTTTCTGTACGACGTTCTTAGCCAACACCCGGACCTTCAGCAGCGGTAGCGGGCCAAGCCCGGGATTGCTGGTTGATCTTCAAATCGTACTTGAAAGTACTTAAAGGTTGGGCGTGATCATGCGGTTGCCACCTCCATAGAATCCATTCATCAGTTCGCTGGCCCCCAAGCCCAGGAAAGGGGCCAGCGCCAGAAGTGCCATCAGAAGTTTAGTCAGGTACTGGAGTGGACATGGAGGTCATCAATACGGAGGTTGCGGTCATCGGTGCAGGAATCGCCGGACTGACGGTCGCTCTACGGCTCGCGGAGCAAGGGTTCGCAACAATGGTAGTTGAGAAAGGTGAGCACGGTAGTTACCCGTGCAATACCCGGATGGCCGGCGGAGCGTTCCATGTGGCACACCGGGACGTGGACGAGGATCCCGAGGTGCTTCTCGACGCCATTGTTGGTAGAGCGGGCAATTCAGTGGAAACGGGTCTTGCCAAGGCTCTCGCGCACGACGTGGGAGACGCAACGCGATGGCTTCAGCGGCACGGCGTGCGGTTCATCAAGGTTGGGGCCGAGCCATACCGCAAACATACGCTGGCACCGCCAATCGCGACGCGGGGGCGCACTTACTGGAAAGGGCGGGGCGGTGATGTGCTGCTACGAACCCTGACGGCCAGCTTTGAGGCGAGCGGTGGAACTGCCCTCTACGGAACTCGCGCAGAGCGCTTGACGATGGTGGGAGAGCAATGTGTTGGCTTCCTGGCGCAGCGATCTTCCGTGCCTGTCAGCGTCAATGCCAGGGCGGTTGTGATTTGCGACGGAGGTTTCCACGCCAATCACGAACTGCTGCGCGAGCATATTACGCCCGCACCGGAGAAGCTTAAGCAACGAAACGCTCAGACCGGCTGTGGCGACGGGTTGCGTATGGCGCAGGAAGTTGGCGCCCAACTCGTTGGACTGGATCGCTTCTATGGGCATGTGCTGGCACAGGACGCGATGTGCAACGATGATCTCTCGCCATTCCCCACGCTCGATTTCGTTTGCGCCGCCGGTA
Source organism: Cupriavidus sp. (assembly GCF_057315035.1). NCBI lineage: Bacteria > Pseudomonadati > Pseudomonadota > Betaproteobacteria > Burkholderiales > Burkholderiaceae > Cupriavidus > Cupriavidus sp. The sequence goes on from NZ_DBHKYV010000011.1 coordinate 70,379, forward strand.
TTGTGGTCGACCGGTCAGGGCGACGTTTCATGGATGAAGGCCTGGGCGGTGTAACGATGGCAAACACCATCGCGACACAGCCTGATCCTCTGGATGCGACGGTCATCTTCGACGCAGACATCTGGAACGGCCCGGGGCGGGAGTACTTGATCTCCGCCAACCCCACGCTGGTTTCTGGTGGAGGCACAGTTTATACGTCGTCAGACTTAACGGATCTGGCGCAAAAGGCCGGTTTGCCCGCAGGCGGATTGGCGGAAACCGTGGCGCAGTACAACGCTGCCATTGACGCTGGGTCAGTGGGCGATCTTTGGCCGCGGCGTAGTACAGACGTCTACCAGGCGTGGCCCATCCACACCGCTCCTTTCCATGCGGTGAAGCTATGTGCCGGAATCACGTACACGATGGGCGGAATTGCGACCGACGCTGCGGGTCGCGTTCTTGGCAGCGCTAATTGTCCGATTTCGAACCTTTACGCGGCTGGCTGCACGACAGGCGGAATCGAGGGCGGCGGAGATCTTCCAAAGGTTGCATACATCGGTGGCCTCAGCCGGTCGGCGGTCTTCGCTCTGCGCGCCGCAAACACAATTGCGGCGAGCCTGACAGCTCCCTGAATTCAAGTCAGTTCCAACGCCACTTTTCCAAATCGCTGGAGTAAGGCCATGAGTACACATATCAAGCATGCTGAACCAACGTTCCCGGCCCTCCATTTCCTGGTCAGGCATGGCAACACGATAGCGCTCTTGCTGGCGCTAAGTATGCCGATCATCGGGATCTGGTTCTGGGCCATTGGTCGATCCCCAGCTCCGATTGCCGGCGGTGTCATCGGCGGTGCCTTTGGGTACCTGATCATGCGCAGTTACGTTGACCTCGTCAGGCTCGTGGCGGATGCAATGCTTCCAAAGTGAGCTACGCGCATGCGCGTGGAAGTTCGCGTGAGGCCTGGTAGTGCTGATAGGTAAGTTGGCGGGGTGAACTCAGATGAAAGATGTCGTATCGCAAGTACCTGCGTCTTCAGGTGTCTCGCTAGAAAAACGTCGGTCGATGGTGCTGGCCGGAATGCTGGCGGGTCTCCTGGGAGGCCTCGCTTCGAAAGAAGCCGATGCGCAGGTCTATCCAGATCGACCCTTACGATGGATCGTGCCATGGCCTCCGGGCGGCGGCGCAGATCTTCTCGCCCGCATGCTTCAAGCGCGGCTGGGTCAGCTCATGGGACAACCTGTGGTCATCGAAAATCGCAGCGGTGCGGCCGGGAACATCGGAGCATCGGCCGGAGCGCGAGCCAATCCGGATGGCTACACGATGACATTCGCTTACTCGGCGACACATTCGATCAATCCGCTTGTATTCAGGAAGATGCCATTCGCACAAAGCGAATTTGTGCCCGTGATCTTCCTGACGATGGTGCCGCAGGTACTGGTCGTCAACGCGAACTTGCCGGTGCGCAACATCCGGGAATTCATCGAGCTATCGAAGACGCGGCAAATTACATACGGATCGGCAGCGCCAGGGTCCCTTGGACATCTCGGCGGCGAGCTGTTCGCGTCAAGGACAGGCGCAAACATGCTTCACGTTCCCTATCGCGGCGGCGGCCCGGCTTTGTCGGCGGTTCTGTCCGGGGAGATTGACGCGCTCATTGGCGTTCCTGTTGTACTCAAGCCGCACATCACCGCTGGGAAGCTCAGGGCGCTGGGCGTTACCGTCGCCAAGCGGACCAGCGTCTTGCCTGACGTGCCAACCATCGCCGAATCAGGGGTGCCAAATTTCAACGTGAGTTCCTGGAACGGCGTGCTGGTTCCTGCTGGAACGCCCGCGGATGTAGTTGCCGCCCTGAACCTGGCCTTCAACAAGACGCTGCGAGATCCGAAAGTTCGAGAGCAACTGATCGACGCTGGCTACGAGACGGTCGGCGGAGAACCCGCTGCATTCTCGCAGTTCATCACGAATGAGCTTGAGAAATGGAAACCTATCGTAAAGAGAATCGATCTCCATGTGGAGTAGGGAAGTACCGCTGCATACCATTCAACATCCTGGATTTGAGGCCATGAACGAGAAGCTGCTGGACCCGGATAACGACAACTCAATCCGACTTACCGTGAGCGACGCTTACGAACTCGGCGTTGACGCACTGGTCAGGATTGGATACACGCCTGAAGAGGCTGGCGTCATCGCCAGCCACCTGATTGACGCATCGATGTGGGGCTATGAGTTCGCCGGTCTACCGCGAATTCTGGTCATCGCAGAAAGGCCAGAATTGAAGAGACCACGCGTCCCTGTGTCGATCGTAAGGGAGTCCCCGGTTTCCGCGCTGTTGGACGGCGGGAATAACGTTGGCTACATCTCCCTGAACCACGCGGTGGATGTTGTCATCGAGAAGGTTCGCAGTGCCGGCGTGGCCATTGTCGGATTGAGAAACAGCTGGTTTGCCGGGCGCAACGCATATTACCTGGAGAAGATCGCCCGGGCGGGGTTTGCCGCTATCTACTTCGGCAGCAGCAGCCCCACCGTTGTTCCACCGGGCGCGCTGCGCAAGGCGTTGGGAACCAACCCGATGGCCATTGCGCTCCCGGGTAGCGTGGATCCTTTCGTCTTCGATATGGGAACCGCTTCGGCCATGTCGGGGGAGGTCCTGATGAAGGCCTTTCTTGGAGAGGAATTCCACGATGTCGTGGGTATAGACAAAGATGGCGAGCCTACACGCGTTGCCCGCGATCTTCTGGAAGGTGGTGTCTTTCCGTTCGGTGGTCACAAGGGCTACGGCCTCTCCCTCGCTATCCAGACACTTGGTTTGATGGCTGGCTCAAGGTTTCGAAACGGTGACGTTAGCGACTTCGGCTATCTCTTTGTCGCCTTCAATCCAGAGCTGCTGATTCCGCCGGAACAGTTCAAGGACCAAATGGAGGAGTTGTTGGCGATGGTTAGGGGACTGCCCCGCCGAGCGGATTCTTCGGAGATTCGGATCCCGTCGGAGCGAGGGTTCCGGGAGCGAGAGATCCGGCGTCAGCAAGGCATTCTGGTGAACAAGACTGTAGTGGAGCGTCTTCAGCAGTTGAAGTGAGATTTTCCATCCGTACGGAGAGAGACATGACCAAACTGGTCAAACGCAGAAAACTGCTGGTCACGATGCTGGCACTAACGGCGGCAATTCAATCAGGTGCCGCATTCGCTCAAGACCGTTACCCCAGTCGACCCGTGAAGCTTCTCGTCGGCTTTGCGCCTGGAGGCTTTACCGATGTGGCTGCGCGCATCATTGCGCAAAAGTTGTCCGCCTCACTAGGCCAGCCTGTTGTGGTGGAGAACCGGCCCGGCGCAAACGGACTGATTGCCAGTGACGCCACCGCACATGCGGGCGCAGACGGCTACACGCTGATGCTCGCCTCGATCGGCCTCACCACCAATCCGTTGCTGATGAAAGGTGTTCACTATGACCCGGTCAAGGCCTTTACGCCAATCTCGCTCCTCGCGATGGTACCCAACGTCCTGGTTGCGTATCCGGGCATACAGGCGAATAACCTGACAGAGCTGCTCAAGCTGGCTCGGACGCGCTCGGCTCCGCTTACGCAGGCGTCCGCCGGGAGTGGTTCTCCTGGTCACCTTTCCGGAGCCCTGCTGCAGGTGATGGCGGATATCAGGCTGGACCATGTTCCCTACAAAGGCTCCGGACCCGCCATCAACGACCTGGTCGGGGGGCATGTAGACATCTCGTTCCCCACCATTCCAACGGCGTTGCCGCTAATCCGGGCAGGGAAGCTGAAAGGAATCGCCATCACCAGCGCAAAGAGATCGCCTCTTATGCCTGATGTGCCGACCATCGCAGAGGCGGGCGTGCCTGGCTACGACACGGGCGGCTGGTATGGGGTAGTAGGTCCAGCTGGAATGCCCAAAGAGATCGCGCAGACGCTGAGCAACGAGCTTTCCAGGATTATGCGGTTGCCGGACGTCAAGGAGCGTTTTATTGCCGAAGGTGCCGAGCCAGTCGGCTCAAATGGTTCGGAAATGGGCGCTTTCCTCGGACGTGACACCGATCGATGGAGTTCGGTTGTGAAAGCGGCGCACATTGCTCTGCAATAGTGCACGCCGAAGGATCAGACAACTTTCTACGTACTTAAGGCTAACCGGCTATTCGTCATGGCAATTCCCATCAGCAAGACACTACAGGAAGCAGCCCCGGGCCACGCGCGGCACCTCATTGAGTATCTTCATGCCTTGGGTGAGGGAACCCCGGGCGACACAATCGAGAAGGCCCGGTGGTGTCTTCTGGACGCTATCGGTTGTGCTCTGCTTGGCGTACGGCAGCCTTGGGGGAAGATCATGGCAGCGGAGGTTCTCGCAGATGCATCTCGCGGCTTCTCTACCATCCTGGGCGGCGCGGGCGAGGTCGCCCCGAGCCAGGCCGCGCTCTGCAACGGCACGGCAATGCACGGCTTTGAACTCGACGATCTGCTGTCGGCAGCGCTGATTCATCCGGGTGCGGTCATCGTTCCAGCGGTTCTCGCTGCCGGCGAAGCTGTCGACGCGGCCGGTGCACAGATACTTCGAGCTATCGTGGCGGGATACGAGGCGACTGGTCGTATCAGCATGGCACTGGGTACCGAGCCGTCGCAGCGCGGCTTCCATAAGACCAGTGTGGTGGGTCCGGTTGCCGGTGCGCTTGCCGCCAGCGTGGCAATGCGACTATCACTCGATCAAGTGCTGAACGCGACCGGGCTTGCATGTTCTTGCGCATCGGGTGTCAAGAATTTCGCCATGGGCTCGGCCGGAATGGTGAAGCGGATGCATGCCGGCAGGGCAGCTGAAGCGGGCGTCCGTATGGCGATGCTTGCAAGCCGCGGCTTTACCGCGCCTGCCACTGCGATTGACGGGAGGTTTGGTTTGCTCGACGCGTTCGGTGGCGGCAAAGCCCGGCCTGAGTTGCTGGATGCGGAGCTTGGGAGCGGATGGGCAATCGAAGATGTGTGGGTAAAGGTCTATCCAATTTGCGGATGGATTCAAGGCGTTGTGCAGCTTCTGCTCGCAATGCGCGAAGCGGCTGGCATTGATCCTCACCACGTGGAGAAGATTATGGTTGCGACGAGCGCGTTTGCGGTCCAGAACAACGCCAATGCCGACGTCAGCGACACCATGGATGCCCAGTACAGCATCCCATACTGTGCGGCCCTGGCGCTGACTGGGGACCCGGGCGACCCAATGGCATTTGGACCGGAGGCTATTCGTGACCCGCTGAGGGCGAGTATCGCCAATCGCGTTGAACTTGTAGTCGACCCGGTCGCGGAACAAGTCTATCCACGGCAGTTTGCCTGCCGTGTGGAAGTGCACTTGAAGAATGGTGAAGTACACGCCGCTGCGACGCGCGATGCGCATGGGACCCCGGGCGATCCATGCGATGAAGCGGAGAGGATCGCGAAGTTCAAGCGTATGGTTCGCCTTTCGGGGCTGCAGATTTCCGCGCAGGAGGTGGTCGACAGCGTGTGCCGGCTGGAGACGCTGCCGTCGATTCGTATGCTGACCCAACTGTTAATCGCCTAGTTTTCTCTGGAGTCGCCATGAAAGTCGAAGGACAGTGCCACTGCGGTGCCATCCAGTACGAGGCGGAGGTTGAGCCCGGCACCATCTCAATCTGCAACTGCGCTGACTGCCAGATGCAGTCTGGCTCCGCCTTCCGTGCCAACATCGCCGCTCCGGCAGACGGCTTTCGTATTACGAAAGGTGTCCCCAAAAAGTATCTCAAGATCGCTGACAGTGGTGCCAGACGGATTCATGCGTTCTGTGACAACTGCGGTGGGCCGGTGTATGCGTCGGCCGAAGATAGCCCGCAAAGCTATTCACTACGCGTGGGTGCCCTGAAGCAGCGCTATGAGCTCGGTCGTCCTCGCAGGCAGATCTGGACAAAGCGCCGCTTTGACTGGATGCCCTGCATTGACGATGTGGTGGAATTTGAAGGGCAGCCGTAGCCCGGAAGAATACGCACCACGTTTATCCATGACCCACTTTCACTAACATATGAAGACTACGGACGCCAAAAGCAGCAGCGGGATCCTGGCGGTCGGAAATCCACAGGCCCACGAGCACTACAAGCATATGCGCGAGGCTTTGGGCAATGCTGACGCACTTGATCAAAAGACCTACGAGACAGTCATCGCGGTCCAGTTTGCGATGTTAGGCAAGGAAGTGCAATTCAAGATTCACGCGATCCGGCTGTTCGCCCTGGGTTTGTCCAAGGAGTATGTGCAGGCCGTGGTGCTTGCAGGACTTGGTCTTACGGTCATCATGTGTGATGCAGCACGGGCCCTGACGTGGACGGACGAAGCTTACGATGAGTTCCTGGCACTGTGATCCGTTATGATTGCTGAAGTGAAATGCCGCGCCTCGTAGGGGTGGCTGGAGAAACTTCAAGCATGCATACCAGCCGGGCAGACGTAGCGGACCTCATCTACTTTCTCGCGATCGCAAAACATCGGAGCTTCAGCCGAGCAGCGATTGAACTCGGCGTTAGTGCGTCGGCATTGAGCCATGCGTTGAAAGGTTTCGAATCCCGCCTCGGCGTTCGGCTACTGAATCGCACGACAAAAAGCGTGACGCTTACGGCCGCGGGAGACGCCTTGGCGGCGTCGACGAGCACGCCCATCGAGGCGATTGACGGGGCGCTGGAAACCCTGAACAGGTTCCGGGATGCACCTACGGGGCGCATTCGAATCAATGCGGCAGTGGAGGCTGCGACTTTGCTTCTCGGGCCGGTGTTGCCGACTTTCGTGGATCGGTATCCCGAAGTCGAGCTTGATATCGTGGCGAGTAACCGCATGGTTGACGTCACCCAGGGCGGGTTCGACGCGGGCGTTCGCTATGGCGGAACTGTTCCGGAGGACATGGTTGCGCAACGACTCTCTGCCAACATACGTTGGGTTGTCGCGGGAACGCCCGGCTACCTGAAGCGATTTGGCACCCCAAGTCACCCCACAGACCTGGTCGAACATCGCTGCGTGAGCATCCGGCTTGGGGATGATCGAATATACCGCTGGGAGTTCGAGAAAGGCGATGAGAAGTTGGCCATCACGGTGCCGCGCACGGTAATCGTCGACCATGCCGAGACCGGGCTTGTCGGGGTTCTCGGTGGAATGGGCCTGATGTATCTGCCTGAACCGCTTATAAGGAAGCACGTCGAAGACGGGCGGTTGACGCTCGTCCTTACCGACTGGGCGCCCACGGAACCGGGATTTCATATCTACTACTCAAGTCGGCGCCAGATGCCGACGGGACTGCGCTTGCTCATCGATCTGGTGAAAGAGTTGGCACCCTTGGGGCTGTAGGCGAACGTCAGGGACAGCGTCAATCCAGATCATTTCCCACCAGTTCGTCCCGGGCTGGCATCAATCTGCGACACCCCTGGAACGATGTAGACGTTTGACGTGCCCGCCTGGTGACGGATTGGTTTGATCGCTTCGTACGCAGGAGAGTTGTACCAAGCCCGTGCCTGGTCCATGTTATCGAATGCAATGATAACCAGTCGACCATGGGGAGGCGTCCCCTCAAGTGATTCTGTTTCGCCGCCACGCACTAAGAATCTTCCACCGAACGGCCTGAAGGTGGATTCGACACGAGCACTATAGGGTTGAATCGCCCCCGGAACAGTTGGTTCGAACTCCGCAATGTAGTACGCCATCGGCTGGGATTGGGCGGCTGTCTGCGCATGAACGACAGCCATGGGCAATGCAGTCTGGAGTGTCAGTCCAACCGCACAGAAAAAGCGGATTCGGCTCGCTCTCATTGAGTATTCATCCCTGGTGATGCGCGGCGGCTGTAAGTCCTACTTCGTGCTGAGTTGGACCGGCGTTGTTTCGATCAGTCGGCGTGAGCGAATCATCGACTGGGTCTGCTCGACGTACTTCTTGAAGTGAGGGGAGCCGATGTGCGACAGGTAGGCTTTCTCACTCGCGTAGATCTCGAAGAAGTGAAGCCGATGGGGATGCTCCTTTTCGGCCACAGAATAGATTGCGATGACGCCCGGCTCATCGCGCGCCGAAATCTCCATCTCCTCCTTGACGATCCTTGTGTACTGCTCCAACTGAGCAGGATCAATCTCCAACTGGGCAACACGTACCACCGTCGTGGAAGCATCGCCTTGTGCGGCGGAACTGTCCGCCGCGACTACCGACAGCAGAGGTATGCAGGAAAGCAAGTGACGGAGTTTCATACGCGGCCTTCGAAGTTGCAAAGCGACGATGCCACTATCAAGGTTGACCATCGTCCTCGTGAAGCGGTTTGCGTGGTCACTTGGCGCTGGCTGTGGTAGCAAGTTGTCGATCCAGTGCCTCCCGAGCCCGCCGAGCGTTATCCGTGCTTACGCGCTCAGCCAGAACTTCGGTGACTTGACGCAGTTGTCCCGCGGTCAGACCCACATTCATGCTGATGCGCATATGAGCCTGCAATTGCGACTCGGCTCCCGGGAGAGACGACAACATGCCGACGGTGGCGAGCTCCCGGCTCTGCCAATCGAGGTTATTGCGTTCGAAGATGTTGCCGAACAAGTGTGACTTGAGGTATTCGTCAATGGCTGGAGCGAAGTCGAAGAGTGGTCCTTTGACCGGCGCACCCGACAATTTCGTCTGATTCGCTGTCCCCGCTGCCAGCAACGCGTCGCCTTTGGGGATGGGAGCGCTCGGGCCGCTTCCCATGGTGTCGTGGACCCCGCGCTGCTTACGTGCTTCCACGACTTTCATCAGCTCGCCGAGAGCGTTCAGGCTACGAGGAAATCCAGCATACGCATACAGCTGCACAAGAATCTCCTTGGCATCGTTGATCGTCAGTCCTCCATCCAGCCCTTGGTTCAGGGCGGTATTGAGGCTGCCGATGTCCCCGACGGCCGCAAAGGCTGCGATCGGAACGATGGCCTGCTGGCGCACCGTAAGGGTTTCGGAGATGGCGGAGTTGGTAGTGGTGGACTGTGCTTGATTCATACTCAGAGGTTCCTGCGCATGCGCGTTTCGTTCGGTAAATCCGGCACCCCAGGATGAGCACAGCACAACAGCGAGTGTCATCAGCTTACGGTGCGGGAAGGAATTCTTAGCGAGCGTTATATTGCTCATCGGCGACCTTCTCCATCCAGGTGACGTTGTTCCCTTCAACACTGCCCGTGATCGCCAGATGCGTCATGGCCGCTCCGGCAGACGCGCCATGCCAATGCTTGACACCAGGCGGGCACCAGACCACGTCGCCCGGTCGAATCTCCCGGACAGGCTTGCCCCATTCCTGGGTCAGGCCGACACCAGACATGACCAGGAGTCGCTGGCCTGCGGGATGGGTGTGCCAGGCCGATCGGGCGGCAGGCTGGAAGGTGACAAGACCGCCCGAGGCGTTGATATTCTTGTCGGCTGGCCACACGGGTTCAACGCGCACACTTCCAGTAAGAAAGTCGGGTGATCCGACGCTTGCGCGTTGAGACCCTGCAGGCGTGATCTGTTGTGCCTCAGCTTGCTCGTTTGCACGTGCGTGGTCTGCAACAGCAAACACGGTGAGAAGCGCAACTGCACATGCAAAGGGTTTCGAGATGAAGATCATGACCAATCCTTTCGCAATGCGGCGGCATTAGTGCGCCGTGAAGCCACCGTCGATGGCCAGCGCGTGACCTATGACAAAGGTCGCCCCAGAACTGCAAAGCCACAGAACGGCATCAGCAATCTCCTCGACACGGCCAAGTCGACCGATGGGTTGCTCCCGCAGGATCTCATTCATCGCTTCTGCCTGCTCAGCCAGCATTGACGAGACCATCGGTGTGTCGAAGGTACCCGGACAAATCGCATTGATTCGAACGCCGAGCGGTGCATACTCAAGTGCCGCGCTTCGAGTCATGCCGATGACCCCGTGCTTCGATGCATGGTACGCGGCACGACCAGGAAGCCCGACCAGGCCGCCTAGCGATGAGCAGTTGACGATCGCACCGCTACCTTGCACTCTCATCTGCTTCAGTTCGTGCTTCATGCACGCCCACACACCGCGCAAATTGACGGCGTTGACTTTGTCGAAGTTTGCTGCGGGCTCATCCGCTGCATTGCAGGGTGGGACCTGAATTCCGGCATTGTTGAATGCCGCGTCCAGGCGACCAAACGTCGAGACGGTCTGTTGCACCATTGCCGAAACCTGCTCTTCATCCGAGACGTCACAGACAACCGGCAGAACGCGGTGGCCAGAGGCTAATAAAGCTTCCACGGCCGCGGCGAGTGCTTCGGCGTTTGTATCGGCGAGAGTGACCGCCGCGCCGGCCTTGGCAAATGCCTGGGCTGTCGCCAATCCCATTCCTGACGCTGCACCGGTGACAAGTGCCACTTTTCCGGAGAAGTTGTACGTTACGTTGCTCATAAGCTCTCTAAAGATTGCCAGATTTGATGTGCAATGGACGCGGCTGGAGTTGACGCAGGATCTTGAGAATGTAATTACATGGCTGCGCTTTGGTAAGGGGCTCTGCCCGCATGCTCTTGTGAGCGAGATTCAGCAATGGACGGCTGCTGGTCAACGCCCGAGCGTTGCGCAGTCAATCACGAACCTGTACTTGACGTCGCCTTTGAGCATGCGTTCATACGCCGTGTTGATCTCCTCGGCGCGAATCTCTTCGATGTCAGCCACGATGCCGTGCTCGGCGCAGAAGTCCAGCATCTCTTGCGTTTCCGGGATCCCTCCAATCATGGAGCCGGCCAGGCTGCGACGTTTCATGATCAGATTGAAGACCTGGGGAGATGGGTGCGGAGTGGCCGGGGCGCCGACCAGCGCCATGGTTCCGTCCCGCTTCAGCAGCGCGAAGAATGCGTCCAGGTCGTGCGGTGCGGCCACGGTATTGAGGATGAAATCCAGACTTCCGGCAAGAGATGACATTTCTTCTTCGCTGCGTGTCAGTACCACCTCGTGTGCACCCAGGGCCAGGGCATCCTGGCGCTTCGATTCTGAGGTGGTGAGCGCCACGACATGAGCACCCATTGCGTGTGCCAGTTTGACGCCCATGTGGCCTAGTCCGCCAATGCCGACGACGCCGACCCGGTGTCCGGGCCCGACATTCCAATGTCGAAGCGGCGAATAGGTCGTGATTCCAGCGCATAGCAGCGGCGCAACGGCTGCAAGGTCGGCCTCAGGATGGCGAACGCGCAGCACGTAGCGCTCGTGCACCACAATCTGTTGCGAATAACCTCCCAGGGTGTGGCCTGGGGCATCTTCGGTCGGTCCATTGTAGGTTCCGACCATGTTGTCGCAGTAGTTCTCCAAGCCCGCGTCGCAATCGGCGCAGTGCTTGCAACTGTCGACCATGCAGCCGACGCCGACGAGATCACCAACCTTGAACGCAGCTACATGGGCACCAACTGCCGAAACGCGGCCGACAATCTCATGACCGGGGACACAGGGATAGAGCGTGCCAGACCATTCGGAGCGGACCTGATGGATGTCTGAATGGCATACGCCGCAGAAGGCGATATCGATCTGGACGTCATGCGCGCGCGGTGCGCGCCGTACGATATCGATGGGTTCGAGCGTTTGGTCGGCGGCATGCGCGCCATATGCGTTGATGGTCATGGAATCTTCTCCTTGGAATGACTCAGACGGTGTGCGCCGATTCGGCACGTGAAGTCAGATAGGCCAGTCCAGCCCCTAGTAGTAGCAGCAAGGCGCTAGCCTCCAGCGTGCTGCGATAGCCGAACGTGTCGAACAGAACTCCGCCAACCGTGGAACCCATCGCAATTGAAAGTTGGACAACGGCCACCATCAGGCCGCCACCTGCCTCGGCGTGTCGTGGGAACGTACGCGTGATCCAGTTCCACCAACCGACTGGTGCTGCGGTTGCAACCAATCCCCACAACGCGAGCAGCGCCACGACAGCGGCGGTCTGGTGGCCGAACGCAATGAGTGCGAGGGCAATTGCGGCCATTAGCGACGGGATAGCGATGAGCGTCGGGTAGAACGCCCGCTTCAGTACAGCGCCAATCAGCATGGTCCCGATAAATCCTGCGAGGCCGATCACCAGCAGAATCAGCGACAGCCCAGATGCATCCACTCGCGTCACGGTTTCGAGGAAAGGCCGAACGTAGGTGAACAAGGCGAACTGTCCAGAGAAGAACACGCCGGCAGCCAGCATTCCGAATGCGACGACGGGTCGCTTAAGGTGTGCGAACACATGACCAGGGCCGTTGGTACGAGACGCCACCGGCATGGCAGGCAGGCTGACCCATTGCCAGGCGAGCGCGAACAGCGCTACGGGTACGAGGCAGTAGAAGGCTCCACGCCAGCCAACGACCGCGCCAAGATAGCTGCCGAGCGGCGCCGCGACGACCGTGGCCAGTGCGTTGCCGCCGTTGAAGACGGCCAACGCCCGCGGCACATGGTGCGCCGGGACCAGACGCATCGCGGTGGCCGCCGACATGGACCAGAATCCGCCGACGACCACGCCGATCAATCCTCGTCCCGTCATGTAGGCGACGTAGGTAGGGGCCACTGCGATGATGGCGCCGGACAACGCCATCACACCCGTAAGGCCGAGAAGCAGGGATTTGCGGTTCATGCTGCCTGCCAGTGCCGAAATGAACAGGCTCGTGACGACGGCAAAGGCGCCGGAGATGGCGATGCCTTGGCCAGCCATCCCTTCCGTGACATGCAGGTCCGCGGCCATCGGGGTCAGCAAACTTACCGGCATGAACTCCGATGCGATCAATGCAAAGACGCAGAGCGTCATCGCAAAAACGCCGCTCCAGTATGCCGGTGCGTGGGCGGGCTGATGTGACGTGGGGGATGGTGCGGAGGTGCCAGGCGCGGTCGAGGCGGAGTAGGGCGGGCAAGCCGCCGCTGCTGGATGTAGAGCGGGTTTTTCCATTGGCCGTATCTTCGCGAGAAAGGATACGTGCGACTAGCGCCTCAATACTTGATGCCTTTATGAACAGGATTCATGAGATGGCAGTGGCTGACTGGGACTGGCGGCCTGCGGTGTTTGCCGATGCTTCGCGAAGACTGATTCACGCGTACGCGGGAGGGATTCATCGGTGTTGCCATTCCGCATACGCACTATTACCTAATGCTGCAATGCGACAAAGCGTCTGCTACAATTCGGGAAAACCCCATAAGGGTAATCCCTCAAGGAAGGACGCCATGAACACCCAATCCGACATCAAGCTGACCGATCAACTGGAACGTGACCTCATCGAGCGTGAGCTCGGTACGCAAAGCCTGGGCTTTGCCAACGACGTGAAGCGTGTGATCGCCGCCGTCCAGAACATTTTCACCCGCCTGCAGGCGGAAGCGCGCAAGGCCAAGGTGGTCTACGCGAACGGCTGAGCGGCACAAAGCTGAGCAATTGAAGGGCGGCGCATCGGGCGCCGCAAAGACAAAAAACCGGCCTGCCGCACACTGGACAAGTGTGTGGCAGGCCGGTTTTTGTTTGTCGGGCGGATCAGCGCGCCACTTCGATGCTGTCGACCCGATCCGGATAGAACGCGACGTAGCCGGCGATCTGAGCCATGGCCGGATGTGGATGCTCGTAGGTCCAGACCGCATTTTCCGCACGTTGGCCGCTAGCCGGGATGCTGAAGTACGACGCGTCGCCCTTGTACGGGCAGTAGCTGGAATGGGTCGTCCGGGCGAGTTTCGACATGTCGACATCGTCGCGCGGTATGTACTGCACCGCCGGGTAGGCGGCTTCCTGGAGCGTTAGTGCATGCCTGGAATCTGCGATGACCTGGCCCCCGGCAGTGACGACGACCCGCCCGCCTTGCTGCGTGATCGTGATGGGATGCTCGGGGCCGGGGATCTTGACGGGTTTGTTGGTCATGAAAGGTCCTTGCCTGGGGATATGGATGCGGCAAAAAAAGTAAGGCGCGGCAACACTGCCGCGCCCGCGCCGACCTCGGCGTACGGACGAACCACAACCCGTACGCGCCGGCGCCAATCATGAAAAAACCGCCACGGAGGTGACGTGAGGCCGGAGAGGGAGAGAAGAGCCAGCGGCCTCAGGCAAACAATAGCGCGCCGCATCGTTGCAAAAAAGCGCAACAGCGGAACACACTTTTCGCATCTCCAAAACAATAGCCCCGCGTATCGAGCGGGGCTATTGATGGGGTGCTACTGATAGCGCGACGAATGACGCAGCTGATAGCTTGATCAGGTTCCTGATTGCTCTTCAATCCAGAGCGACAGGCGCACCTTGTAGGCCTGCTGGATATGGCGCCGGGTAATCTTCTCGGCCTGTTCGGGGTTGCGTGCTTCAAGCGCTTCGACCAGTGCCAGGTGTTCCTCGTACGATCCGCGTGCCCGGCCCGGCACCGCCAGCGTGGAACGGCCCAGCAGCGCCATCGATTCATGCAGCGAACGCAGTGTCTTGAGCAGGTAACGGTTATGCGCGCACCGGTGCAGGGTTTCGTGGAACAGGCGGTTATTCATCGCCAGCTTGTCCGGATCTTCGGCGAACGACAGGTCGCGCTCCACGATATCGCGCAGCAGCGAAATCTCGACGTCCGTGGCATGGCGCGCGGCCAGAGCAGCTGCGGTGGATTCCAGCACCTCACGCATCACATACAGTTCGCTGACCATGCTGGCGTCGAGCCGGGTCACCATCATGCCGCGGTTCGGCTCGTTGACCACCAGACCTTCGGATTCCAGCCGAGACAGGGCTTCGCGCACCGGGGTACGCGACAGTCCTAGCGACTCGGCCAGTTCTACTTCGCGCAGGCGCGTGCCCGGCGGCAGTTGGCCTGCCTGGATCGCGGAACGCAGCTGTTGATATGCGCGCTCGGAACGAGGCAGCGAAGCACTTTGGTCACCGTCGGCGCCGGCGAGGTCCGTAGGAAGCATGAAGACGAATTCTGGGGATGACAGCGCGTTCGCCGATCCGGCAAACGAAGCCATTGATTTCAACTAATTCTCAGCCAGACGGGGCCCGCTAGCCAAAGGCGGTCACCGCTGACGCGGCCAACAGTCTACCTGAGAATGCCAGAAAGTCTTCTTGATGACAGGCAGGTTGCGTTTCTCAGGTCACTGGCTGAACTCGGCAAACACGCGCGCCTGGACCGCGGTCATGACGTCCAGCACACGGGAATCGGCAGCGTCGCTCATCGTCACGCCGGTGGCCGCTTTCGGCTTCGCCCCAACGGGATAGAAGACGAATGACGTCCCGAAATCTTCGCCTGCCTCCTTCTTGAGGCTCCGGTTCAGTGCTTTGAGATATTTTTTCTTATCCGTCTTAGTCATCGCCGTATGTCGAGTTGTGGTGATTTGATGATTTGGTGATGCGGGGGCGTGATGCTGGGTGACTGCGATCTAGTGGTGAACCTGCTTCTGCCGGCGCAGCGCATCGCGGGTTTTCCTCTCGGACAAAACCAACAGGTAATCGGGAAACTTTGCGTCGACAAGCAGCCTGTCCCACGCATTCCAGAACTGCCACCGCACTTGATCCACTGGTAAGCCTAGCGCAGATGCTATCCGCTCTATTGCGTCTTC
This sequence comes from Cupriavidus sp., assembly GCF_057315035.1. Taxonomy (NCBI): domain Bacteria; kingdom Pseudomonadati; phylum Pseudomonadota; class Betaproteobacteria; order Burkholderiales; family Burkholderiaceae; genus Cupriavidus; species Cupriavidus sp. Next base: position 85,832 of record NZ_DBHKYV010000011.1, read on the forward strand.
CCCGGCGCTCGGCCTGTTTTTTGTCGCCACAGGGTTGTCTTGAACCGTCGCTGCCTGATCAGTCGAAGCCGCTTCGGTAGTTGCGTGGAAGTGACTCATGCGGTGCTCCGTGAATTGGCGGCGTGCGGCCATGTTAGTCGTCAGATATGGGCTGGATCAACCTTCAAATTCATCGCACTGAACAAGGGCAGCCCTCGCCGCGTCCGCGGCTTGTTTGGGTGACTACCGCGACGCGCCAAATACTTTTGAAAACGGATCAGCCGGGACCTAGACTCTTTTTGCAACAATTACACAGCCCGCCGAGTCTTCCCGGTTCGGGCATTCTCACCACAAAATCGCTGCCGGCATGCTGAGACTGCCCGCGCCGCGCTGGGTGCGCGACTATCGCAAGGAATGGATATCGCCGGACCTTCTGGCCGGATTGACGGCGGCTGCGGTAGTCATCCCCAAGGCCCTGGCCTATGCGACGATCGCTGGGCTGCCAGTGCAAACGGGGCTGTACACCGTGTTCGTGCCCATGCTGATCTACGCCGTGCTGGGTAGTTCACAAACGCTTAGCGTCAGCACCACCACCACGCTGGCCATACTGGTGGCGTCGGCGTTCTCCAACCTTGGACCCCATCTGTCCGAGGCTACGCTCATCACGGCATCCGCCACGCTGACGCTGCTGGTCGGCGCAATGTTGTTGGCGGCACGGCTTCTTCGCCTTGGATTTGTCGCGGACTTCATTTCCGAACCGGTGCTGATTGGCTTCAAGGCGGGCGTCGGGCTGGTCATTGTCGTCGACCAGATCCCGAAGCTGCTTGGGATTCATTTCGCGAAGGGTTCGTTCTTCCACAATATCGTAGCCATCGTGCAGCATCTGCCGCAGGCCTCTCTGGCGACGGTAGCGGTGGGTCTTGGCGTGATCGCCATTCTCGTGGCGCTGGAGCATTGGTATCCGCGCGCTCCCGCGCCGCTGATGGCGGTTGCCGTGGGCATTTGTGGTGTGGTGCTGCTGAATTGGCCGGCCCATGGCGTGGCGATTGTCGGCAAGGTTCCCACCGGGTTGCCGCCGTTGACGCTGCCCGATATGGAGATGGTGCGCAAGCTTTGGCCACCAGCGCTGGGCATTGCGCTAATGAGCTTCACCGAAAGCGTGGCGGCAGGCAGGGCGTTCACCCAACCGGGAGACGTGCCGCCTTCGGCGGATCGCGAATTATTGGCGACCGGGTTCGCGAATGTCGGCGGGGCGTTCCTGGGAGCCATGGCGGCCGGCGGCGGTACCACGCAGACCGCGGTCAATCGCCTGTCGGGCGCCCGCTCGCAGTTGGCGGGGCTGGTGACGTCGCTGGCGGCGCTCGGCACCATGCTGGTACTGGCGCCGCTGGTTGGCCTGATGCCTGATGCAACGCTGGCAGCCGTGGTGATCGTGTACTCGATTGTCCTGATCAAACCGTCGGAATTTCGTACCGTGCTTCATGTCCGGCGCACCGAGTTCATCTGGGCGGTGGTGGCGGTGGCTGGCGTGGTGGCGCTCGGCACGCTGCAGGGCATTGTGGTGGCCATCCTTGTGTCGATGCTGGCGCTGGCCTACCAGACGTCGGACCCGCCCGTCTACGTGTTGGCACGCAAGCCCAATACCAATGTTTTCCGTCCGGTATCCGCCCAGCATCCGGACGATGAAACGATTGCCGGCCTGCTGATGCTCCGGCCGGAGGGGCGCATCTATTTTGCCAATGCCCGGCGTGTCGGCCACAAGCTCCGACCGCTGGTGGCGACGGCCAGGCCACGGGTGTTGGTGCTGGACCTGGCGGGCGTGTCCGATCTCGAATACACGGCCCTGCATATGCTGACCGATGCCGAGAAAAGATTTCGCGAGGAAGAGGGCGTTCTGCTATGGCTGGTCGGCATGAATCCGGACGTGCTGAACATGGTCCAGCGGTCGCCGCTTGGCCAGACCATGACCCACGAGCGCATGTTTTTTACGCTGGACCTTGCCGTTGCACGATTCGAGTCCGGGAGGGACGGCGCGGGCCCGACTGGTGTCGGGCCATAGCAATCGTCAATGCGCGGCGGGGGTTTGCCCCCGGGCTTTCGCACGCCGGCGACGTGCCAGCATGTTGAGCCCTTCCACCGCCGTGGAAAATGCCATCGCTGTGTAGATATAGCCTTTGGGCACATGGTGGCCCAGCCCGTCGGCAATCAGCGTCATGCCGATCATGATCAGGAAGGCCAGTGCCAGCATGACGATGGTCGGATTGCGGTTGATGAAGTTGGCCAGCGGCGCGGCGGCCACCAGCATCACGGTCACGGCGGCGATCACGGCGATAAACATGATTGGGATGTGATCCGTCATGCCGACCGCGGTAATGATGCTGTCGATCGAGAACACCAGGTCGAGCACCAGGATCTGGCCAATGGCCGCCGCGAATCCCGGCACCGCGCGGGCAACGGCAGCTTCGTCCTCGTGTTCCGGTTCGGGGGCCACGTGCTGATGGATTTCCCGTGTGGCTTTCCAGACCAGGAAGGCGCCACCCGCTATCAGGATGATGTCGCGCCAGGAAATGCCTTTGCCGAAGATCGTGAACACCGGTTCGGTCAGCGCCACGATCACGGCGATGGTGGCCAGCAGCCCCAAACGCAGGATCAGCGCCAGACCGATGCCCACCCGCCGTGCTTTCTCACGGTTTTCCTCGGGCAGCTTGTTGGTCAGGATCGAGATGAAGATCAGGTTGTCGATACCGAGCACGATCTCCATGGCCACCAGCGTGGCCAGGGCGGCCCAGGCAGAAGGGTCGCGCGCCAATATGAGCAGCGTTTCCATGCGGACTCCAGATCTCGGCGTTCAAGACGTTCAGGACGTTCAGGACGTTGGGCGTTCAGGGTAGGCCGGGGTGGCGGCCCGCAAGCGGACAACAGTAGACATGGTAGCGCACAGCCCGACCCTGGCGAAGCCGGTACAGCACCGATTTGACGGTTTAGGGGCGGGTAGGGTGAAGAACGAGGTTGTCGAACTGCAATTGTGAAATATAGTATGTGATATACCAATGCATCGATATCGCACTATTCACTACAAACCAGGAGACAACCCATGAAGATTTGCATCTACGGAGCCGGAGCGATCGGGGGCTATATGGGCGCGCAGTTGGCGCTGGCCGGGGCGGATGTCAGTTTCATTGCACGCGGGCCACACCTGGCCGCGATGCAGGCCCACGGCGTGCGGCTGCAGATCGATGGCGAGGAGCGCGTGGCCAAGGTACGCTGCGCCAGCGATCCGCGTGAACTGGGGCCACAGGACTATGTGTTCATCACGCTGAAAGCCCACCAGGTGCCTGGTGTGGTGGATCTGATGCAGCCGTTGCTGGGCCCCGAAACGGCGGTTGTTACCGGCGTCAACGGCATTCCCTACTGGTATTTCCATCAGCATGGTGGCGATTTCGCGGGCAGGACGCTGGAAAGCGTGGATCCGGGCGGCAAGCAATGGCAGGGGCTCGGGCCGGAGCGCGCCATCGGATGCGTGCTCTACCCTGCAGCTGAAATCGTCGCGCCGGGCGTGATCAAACATGTCTATGGGAAGAAATTTCCGATTGGCGAGCCCGATGGCACGCGCTCGGCGCGTGTGACGCGGCTGTCTGAGATGATGGTCAAGGCTGACCTCGATGCCCCGGTGCGCGACAACATCCGTGATGAAATCTGGCTCAAGCTGTGGGGCAACCTCTGCTTCAACCCGATCAGCGCACTGACCCATGGCACGCTGGACATCATCACGTCGGATCCGGCCACCCGCGCGTTGTCGCGGCAGATGATGCTTGAGGCCAAGGACATCGCGGAACGGTTTGGCGTGCACTTCCGTGTCGACGTCGAGCGGCGGATCGATGGCGCTGGCGCGGTGGGTGCCCACAAGACATCGATGCTGCAGGACCTGGAGGCGGGCAGGGCGATGGAAATCGATCCGCTGCTGACGGTGGTGCAGGAGATGGGCCGGATGCTCGGCCAGCCCACGCCCATGATCGATGCGGTGCTGGGCCTGATCAAACAGCGCGATCGCATGGCCCAGGCGGCACTGACAGTGAGTGCGCCAGTGGCCAAGGCGGCCTGACCTTGGGCTGAGATTGACTGAATCGCCGGGAAATCGGCCTTCGGTACTGCGGTCAATGTGATATACCATATACGAAAGGCCGGACTCGTCCCTTCGTCCACGTCATGTTTGGAAAATGCGCCAGATTGATGAGCAGAACGCATGGCGCCATGCCAAACTGTTTTCGATGACGTTCACGAAGGGACGCGTGCCACCGGATGTCAGATCGGCGTTCGGGGCACCGGCCATTGACGAGTGCATTCATGTCTGCCCAAAGCCAACCCGAGGTCCAGCCGCACAGCGGACTGTCCCTTTCGCTACAACCGATCAATGCGGGCGCAAGCCTGCGCGACCAGGCGTACGCCATGCTGCGCCAGGCGATTTCCGATGCCGACATCTATCAGTCGCGTGAGGAGGTCAGGCTCGACGAGCGCGTGTTATCCGAGGCGCTCGGTGTCAGCCGCACGCCAATCCGCGAGGCGATGACGCTGCTCGAGCAAGAGGGGTTCCTGCGCACGGTGCCGCGCCGCGGCATCTACATCACGCGCAAGACCAAGCGCGAAATCGTCGAGATGATCCAGGTCTGGGCCGCGCTGGAAAGCATGGCCGCGCGCCTGGCCACGCAGAATGCCACCGACGAGGAGATCGGTAAGCTGCGCCATATGTTCGACAGCTTCCGCGACTCCACGCCGGCCGAGCATATCGAGGAATACTCCGACGCCAACATCGTCTTTCACCAGGCGATCGTGCAGTTGTCGAAGTCGCAGATCATCATGGACCAGATCAAGAACATCTTCGTCCATGTGCGAGCGATCCGGAAAATGACGATCTCGCAGAGCGACCGTGCGGCGCGTTCGATCGTCGATCACCTGCGGATCATTGAAGCGCTGGAAAAACGCGATACGGAACTGGCCGAACGACTGGTCCGGCAGCATTCGCTGGACCTGGCCGAGTACGTCGAGAAGAACTGCGACTTCCTGGACTGACGTCTGGCCCTCGTCTAGCGCTCGCCGTCGTCTGGTCCATGACCGGTCGGCGAGGGCAAGGCCGTTCTGACGCTGCGCCACGCGCGCACGGTTATCGTCCGGATTGTCCTGATGTCCCGTGACGTGACCGCATCATCCTGACCCCAACAGCCGCCCGGCTCGTTGGGGTTTTTTCGTTGGTACATCCGCCTCGCAAATCGGTCGCGTTGTATTTGCTGTGGCGCAGCATCGAAACCTCCTGGATTCGGGTTTAAACCCCCTTGCATCTTGGTGATATACCACATACTGTATGTCAACAGCACAGAACACTTATCAGGAGACGCAGCATGGCCGACACCCACACCGAAAGAAAAGCCCTCGACGGTATTCGCATCCTGGACATGACGCACGTGCAGGCCGGTCCGTCGGCCACGCAGTTGATGGCCTGGATGGGGGCCGACGTGATCAAGGTTGAAATGCCGGGGCGCGGTGACATTACGCGCAGCCAGCTGCGCGACGTGCCGAACGCTGACAGCCTGTACTTCACCATGCTGAACAGCAACAAGCGTAGCCTGACGCTCAATATGAAAACGCCGGAAGGCAAGGCACTGCTGGAGGACCTGATCCAGCAAAGCGACGTGCTGATCGAAAATTTCGGCCCGGGCGTGCTGGCCCGCGCCGGATTCGACTGGGACACTATCCAGGACCTGAATCCGCGCATGATCTATGCGTCGATCAAGGGCTTTGGTCCCGGTCCCTACCAGGACTGCAAGGCGTATGAAAACGTGGCCCAGTGCATGGGCGGTTCGGCCAGCACCACGGGCAGCGATGACGGCGTGCCGACCGTGACCGGTGCGCAGATCGGTGACTCCGGTACCGGTGTGCATTGCGTGGTTGGCATCCTGGCCGCGCTGCTGCAGCGCGAACATAGCGGCCGGGGCCAGCGCGTAGAGGTGGCCATGCAGGACTCGGTGCTGAACCTGTGCCGCGTGAAGCTGCGCGACCAGCAGCGCCTGTCGGCGGGTCCGCTCAAGGAGTACCCGAACGGTGACTTCGGCGACTACGTGCCGCGTGCCGGCAATGCGTCCGGCGGTGGCCAGCCCGGTGCGGCGCTGCGCTGCTCGCCCGGCGGCGCCAATGACTACGTGTACGTCATCATCCAGCCGCAGGGCTGGGAGCCTCTGATGCGCCTGTGCGGCCGCGAGGACCTGATCGTGCACCCGCAGTTCGCCACGCCGGAAGCGCGCCTGAAATGCCTGGGCGAGTGCTTCGGCATCGTCGAGAAGTGGACCAAGTCGAAGACCAAATTCGAGGTGATGGCGGCGCTGAACGATGTCGATGTGCCGTGCGGCCCGATCCTGTCGATGAAGGACCTGATCGAAGATGGCTCGCTCTACGAGCGCGGCTACCTCGTGGAGTTGGATCATCCGACGCGTGGCAAATACGTGCAGCTCGGCTCGCCAATCACATTGTCCGACTCGCCGGTGAATGTCGAGCGCTCGCCGCTGCTGGGCGAGCACACCGAAGAGATCCTCGAATGGCTTGGACGTTCGCCAGCACAGATCGCGGCGCTGCGCGAAGCGGGAGCAGTCTGACCCGAGGCGCGCGGCCACTGGCCGGCGCCCGTCACCGCGGCCCCTGACAGGGGGCCTCAATCTCTGCCAAGAGCGCAGGCGCGGCACACACGAACGCGTCTGCCTGAGGAGCTCTGCCGTGCAAACCTGGATTCGCTTCCGCCGCCCTGACGGCGACACCGCTTATGGCCGGCTTGACGACGCTGATGCCGACCGGGTCATCGAATACGATGGTCCTGGCTATGGCGATGCCCGTCCTACGGGCAAGGCCTTCAGCTACGCTTCGCTGGAACTGCTGGCCCCGTGCCAGCCCGGCAAGATCGTGGCGCTATGGAACAACTTTCACGCCCTTGCGGCCCGGCTGGAGAAGTCGGTGCCGGTGCATCCGCTGTTCCTGCTGAAGCCGGCCAGTTCGCTGGCCGGCCCAGGCGACGATATCCTGCGCCCGGGCGGATACACCGGCAAGATCGCCTATGAAGGCGAACTCGGCATCGTGATCGGCCGTCAATGCCGCAATGTGCCGTTGGGCGAAGCCGCCTCGCACATCTTCGGCTACACCATCGTCAATGACGTCACGGCGGGCGAGTTGCTCAATGCCGATCCAAACTTCCCGCAGTGGACCCGCGCCAAGGGTTCCGACACCTTTGGTTGCATCGGTCCGGCCATCGTCACCGGCTTTGATTGGCGCAGCGCCAGCGTGGTGACGCGTCTGGATGGCGTCGAGCGCCAGAACTACCCCCTGTCCGACATTGTTTTTTCTCCCGAGGAGCAGGTCAGCCGCCTGTCGCAGGACATGACGCTAATGCCGGGCGACGTGATCGCCGTCGGCACCTCGATCGGGGTCGGGTCGATGAAGGAAGGTTCGGTGGTGGAGGTGTCGATCCGCGGGATTGGCTCGCTGGTCAACCAGATGCGCGGCTGAGGTCGAAGGGGAGTTGGTAATTTCCCTTATTTGCGTCTAATTCTCACGAAATGCTGCAGTGCGTCGACGAAAGTTCGTCGAAATAGTGGGAATTTTCTTGCTGATAGTTGATATATCACATACCGTATTTTTGCGTCGTAGGGTGCAGCGAATCGTCAGGAGGAGACAACGCGTTCCGTCATGCCCGAATCGGGCAGGTGGGACGCGAGGGCGACCGCTGAAGACACCCTGAGGCAGAGAAATTTCAATCCCGTCAATTTGCATAGAAGGAAGCAACCATGGCAGAAGTCGGAAACGAACTGCAGCGTCACGCTGTGGAAGAACATCAGGCACAAACCGATGGTTTTCATCTGGTCATCGACGCACTGAAGCTGAATGGCATCGAAAACATCTACGGCCTGCCCGGCATTCCGGTCACCGATCTGGCCCGCCTGGCACAGGCCAATGGCATGCGCGTCATCAGCTTCCGTCATGAGCAGAACGCAGGCAACGCCGCCGCGATTGCCGGCTTTCTCACGCAAAAGCCAGGGGTTTGCCTGACCGTGTCCGCACCCGGGTTCCTGAACGGGCTGACGGCGCTGGCGAATGCGACCACCAACTGCTTCCCGATGATTCTGATCAGCGGCTCCAGCGAGCGCGAGATCGTCGATCTGCAGCAAGGTGACTACGAAGAGATGGACCAGCTGGCTATCGCCCGCCCGCACGCCAAGGCCGCCTTCCGCGTGCTGCACGCCGAAGACATTGGTGTCGGTGTTGCGCGTGCCATTCGTGCTGCCGTGTCGGGCCGTCCGGGCGGTGTGTACCTGGACCTGCCGGCCAAGCTGCTGGGCCAGTCGATGGAAGCTGAGAAGGGTCGCAACTCCCTGATCAAGGTGGTGGACCCGGCTCCGCGCCAGCTCCCGGCACCGGACTCGGTCGAGCGCGCCGTCGAGCTGCTGAAGAGCGCCAAGCGTCCGCTGATCCTGCTGGGCAAGGGTGCCGCATACGCACGCGCCGATGCGGATATCCGCGCGCTGGTCGAGAAGACCGGCATCCCGTACCTGCCGATGTCGATGGCCAAGGGCCTGCTGCCCGATACGCATCCGCAATCGGCCTCGGCCGCGCGTTCGTATGTGCTGGCTGAAGCCGACGTGGTGTTGCTGGTCGGTGCCCGCCTGAACTGGCTGCTGTCGCACGGCAAGGGCAAGACCTGGGGCAAGCCGAAGCAGTTCATTCAGGTCGACATCTCGCCGACCGAGATGGACAGCAACGTCGCCATCGCCGCGCCAGTAGTAGGGGACATCGGATCGTGCGTATCGGCACTGCTCGGCAAGATCGGCAACGACTTTGCCAAGCCGGGTGCCGAGTGGCTCAACGCGGTAGACGAACGCAAGGACAAGAACCTGGCGAAGATGGCCGAGACCCTGGCCAAGGACACGTCGCCGATGAACTTCCACAGCGCACTGCGCGTGCTGAAGGACGTCGTCAAGGCCAACCCGAGCATCTCGTTTGTCAACGAAGGCGCCAACACGCTGGACTATGCCCGCGCCGTGATCGACATGTACGAGCCGCGCAAGCGCCTCGACGTAGGTACCTGGGGCGTGATGGGCGTGGGCATGGGCTATGCGGTAGCCGCAGCGGTGGAAACCGACAAACCAGTGCTGGCGGTCTGCGGTGACAGCGCATTCGGTTTCTCGGGCATGGAAGTCGAGACGATTTGCCGCTACAACCTGCCGATCTGCATCGTCGTTTTCAACAACAACGGCGTCTACAAGGGTATCGACAAGAATCCGACCGGCGGCAAGGACCCGGCCGTCACGATGTTCGTCCCGGGCGCCCGCTACGACAAGATGATGGAAGCGTTCGGCGGCGTCGGCCACAACGTCACCACGCCGACGGAACTCGAGGCGGCAGTGAATGAAGCACTGCGCTCGGGCAAGCCCACCCTGATCAACGCCGTCATCGACCCGGCTGCCGGTACCGAAAGCGGCCGCCTGACCAATCTGAATCCGCAAAGCTCGGCCAGCAAGTAATCCACTCGAATTTCACCCCTCTATTCCAACAGGATCCAAAAGGAGAGCGAAAGTGAACCTTCCACTGAACGGCATCAAGATCATTGACTTCACGCACGTCCAGGCCGGCCCCGCCTGCACCCAGCTTCTCGCGTGGTTCGGCGCAGACGTGATCAAGGTAGAGCGCCCGGGCTCCGGCGACGTCACCCGCTCGCAATTGCGCGACGTTCCCGACGCCGACGCGCTGTACTTCACGATGCTGAACAGCAACAAGCGCTCGCTGACACTGGACACCAAGAAGCCGGAAGGCAAGAAGATTCTCGAACAACTGATCCGCGAATCGGACGTGCTGGTCGAGAACTTCGGTCCGGGCGCACTGGACCGCATGGGTTTCTCCTGGGAGCGCATCAACGAACTGAACCCGATGATGATCGTGGCCTCGGTCAAGGGCTTTAGCGACGGCCACCACTATGAAGACCTGAAGGTCTACGAGAACGTGGCGCAATGCGCGGGTGGTGCCGCGTCGACCACCGGCTTCTGGGACGGCCCGCCGACCGTGTCGGCAGCCGCCCTCGGTGATTCGAACACCGGCATGCACCTGGCCATCGGCATCCTGACGGCAATCATCGGCCGCCAGCAGACCGGCAAGGGCCAGAAGGTCGCCGTGTCGATGCAGGATGCCGTGCTGAACCTGTGCCGCGTGAAGCTGCGCGACCAGCAGCGCCTGGACAGCCTGGGCTTTCTGGAAGAGTATCCGCAGTATCCGCACGGCACCTTCAGCGACGTGGTGCCCCGCGGTGGCAACGCCGGCGGTGGCGGCCAGCCGGGCTGGGTGCTGAAATGCAAGGGCTGGGAGACCGATCCCAACGCTTATATCTACTTCACCATCCAGGGCCACGCCTGGGAGCCGATCTGCAAGGCGCTGGGCAAGGAAGAGTGGATCACCGATCCGAACTACAACACGCCGAAGGCGCGTCAGCCGCATATCTTCGACATCTTCCAGACCATCGAAACCTGGCTTGCCGACAAGACCAAGTACGAAGCGGTGGATATCCTGCGCAAGTTCGATATTCCCTGCTCGCCGGTGCTGTCGATGAAGGAAATCGCGGCGGATGAATCGCTGCGCAAGAGCGGATCGATCGTGGAAGTCCCGCACAAGGTGCGTGGTACCTACCTGACCGTGGGCAGCCCGATCAAGTTCTCGGACATGAAGCCGGAAATCACCGGTTCGCCGCTGCTGGGCGAGCACAGCGATGAAGTGCTGGCCGGCCTCGGCTACGGCGCCGAGGAAATCGCCAGCCTGCGCGAGTCGCAGGTGATCTGAGCGAAAGCGCCAGCCCTGCCTGCGCCCCGATGGTGACGGTGGGCCAGGCTGGCGCTCCGGGGAATGCGTGGACCTGATGTACCGCGCATTCCCCGGCTGCTTTTCACTGGACGCCCAAGCCTGGACCCCGGGGCGGTGAACCATGCCACTCCCCATTCCTCAGGAATGACCATGCAGACTGCAATCGACTACGAACAACTGGTGTCGGCCATCGGCGACGCCGTCATCATCTCCGGCGCCGACGGCGCCATCACGTTGTGGAATCCTGCCGCGGAATACATGTTCGGCTTTACCCAGGAGGAGGCCCTGGGCAAGTCGCTGGATCTGATCATTCCCGAGCGCCTGCGTGCGCGCCACTGGGAAGGCTACGACAAGACCATGGCAACGGGCCAGACCCGCTACGGCCATGACTTGCTGAAGGTCCCGGCGATCAACAAGAAAGGCGATGCGATGTCGATTGCCTTTACCGTGGCGTTGCTGCGCGGGGAGGGTGGGGAAGTCACCGGCATCGTGGCGGTGATCCGCGACGAGACCGTGCGCTTTCAGGAAGAGCGGGCGCTGCGCAAGCGCATCGCGGAACTGGAAGCCAAGGCGAGCGCTGCGGCCTGAGCCGGCTGACTGTCTGACTCATCAAGGGCGCGCCGATGCCGGGGCGCCCTTGATGCCTACTTCATCGCTGCTGTCGTGGTCGCACCCAGCTCCGCTGGCGAAGCGGCCACATGGATGCCGGCTTCCCGCATCGCATCGATCTTCGCTTCCGCCGTTCCCGTGCCACCCGAGATGATGGCGCCGGCATGACCCATGCGGCGTCCCGGCGGCGCCGTGGTGCCGGCGATATAGCCCACCACGGGTTTGCGCGCGCGGGTATCGCGCAGGAACCGGGCCGCGTCTTCTTCCGCAGAGCCACCGATCTCTCCGATCATGATGATGCCTTCGGTCTGGTCGTCGGCCAGGAACATCTCCAGACAGTCGATGAAGCTGGTGCCGTTGACCGGATCGCCGCCAATGCCAATGCAGGTCGACTGCCCCAGCCCGGCCGCCGTGGTCTGCGCCACGGCCTCATAGGTCAGCGTGCCCGAGCGTGACACCACGCCGATCTTGCCCGGCTTGTGGATGTGTTCCGGCATGATGCCGATCTTGCATTGGCCCGGTGTGATCACGCCCGGGCAGTTCGGCCCGACCAGGCGGCTGCCGGACCCTGACAGCGCACGCTTGACGCGCACCATGTCCATCACTGGGATGCCCTCGGTAATGCAGACGATCAGCGCAATGCCGGCATCGACCGCTTCCAGGATGGCATCGACGGCGAACGGCGGCGGCACGTAGATGACCGATGCATCGGCGCCGGTGGCTTCGGCAGCCGCCGCCACGGTGTCGAAAACGGGCAGGCCGAGGTGCGATTCGCCGCCCTTGCCGGGTGTGACGCCGCCTACCATCTTCGTGCCGTAGGCCAGCGCCTGTTCCGAATGGAAGGTCCCTTGCTCACCGGTAAAGCCCTGGCAGATCACGCGTGTGTTCTGGTCGATCAGGACAGCCATTTCACTTGCCTCCCTTTTTCTGCGTGGCGCGCACGGCAGCCACCACTTTTTCGGCCGCATCGGCAAGATGGCTGGCGGACACGATCGGCAGGCCCGAATCGCGCAGGATCTGCTTGCCCTGCTTGACGTGGGTGCCTTCCAGCCGTACCACCAGCGGCACGGTCAGGTCCACTTCGCGGGCGGCGGCGACCAAGCTTTCGGCGATCACGTCGCAGCGCGCCATGCCGCCGAAGATGTTCACCAGAATGCCTTCGACCTTCGGATCGGCCACGATCAGCCGGAAGGCCGCTGTCACGCGTTCGCTGGCGCCACCGCCTATGTCCAGGAAGTTGGCTGGCTCGGCACCATGGAGCTTGATGATGTCCATGGTGGCCATTGCCAGGCCCGCGCCATTCACAATGCAGCCGATATTGCCGTCCAGCCGCACGTAGTTCAGTGCGTGCCTTGCTGCCTCGGTCTCGGCCGGGTCTTCCTCGCTCTCGTCGCGCATCGCCTCGATGTCGGGGTGGCGGAAGAGGGCGTTGTCGTCGAAACTGAATTTGGCGTCGAGCGCCATCAGGTCGCCGTTGCCGGTGACCACTAGCGGATTGATCTCGACGATCGAAGCGTCGAGTTCAGTGAAAGCGCGGTAGACCGAGAGGATCAACCGTGTGGCCGCGCCCATCTGCTTGCCGGATAGCCCGAGTCCGAACGCCAGTTGGCGTGCATGAAACAGCTGGATTCCGCTGGCCGGGTCGATCACCACCTTCAGGATGCTCTCGGGCGTGCGTGCGGCAATCTCCTCGATCTCCATGCCGCCTTCGGTGGACGCCATGATCGTGACGCGCGACGTGGCGTGGTCGATCAGGATACCCAGGTAGAGCTCGCGTGCGATATCGCAGGCTTTCTCGACATAGAGGCGCCGCACCACGCGACCAGCCGGGGCGGTCTGGCTGGTGACCAGCGTGTTGCCCAGCATTTGCGCGGCGTTGGCGTGCACATCATCGATCGACGTCACGACGCGTACGCCGCCGTGGTTCGCGCTATGGCCGGCGCTATGGCCGGTGAAATGGCCGGCACCGCGGCCGCGCGCGTGGATCTGCGCTTTCAACACCCAGGCCGGGCCGCCCAGCTTGCGGGCGGCATGGACGGCCTCGTCTGGTGTAAAGGCCACGCAGCCGAGCGGTACTGGCACGTCATAGCGCCTGAGCAACTCCTTGGCCTGATGTTCGTGAATGTTCACGTGTCTCCTCGCTTGTGTGCACCGCGTGCCGCAGGTCGGAGTTCGCCTGTCCGGTTCTACGCATCAATAAATATTGTATGTAATATATCAATAAAGAAAGTGGAGCGGAATCATGAAAGTCGAGTACCAGGAGGGTCATGCCCGCGGCTTATAAGTAGATCGCATCAATTTCTCCTTGTTGTTTATTGATATATCACATACGGTATTCGTCAGGTTGGTGCGATTGGTCACGGCACAGATACGCGAGGCCGGTCGCGTCTTGCCCATCGCCGTCATTGCCTCAAGAGAATCCTCAAGGAGACAACGCCATGGAAAACAAGGCACTGAATGGGGTCCGCATTCTGGACATGACCCACGTGCAGGCCGGTCCGTCGGCCACCCAGCTGATGGCCTGGCTAGGCGCGGATGTGATCAAGGTGGAATTGCCCGGCCGTGGCGACATTACGCGCAGCCAATTGCGCGATGTACCGAACGCGGACAGCCTCTACTTCACGATGCTGAACTCGAACAAGCGCAGCCTGACGCTCAATATGAAGACGCCGGAAGGCAAGGCGCTGCTGGAAGACCTGATCCGGCAGTGCGACGTGCTGGTGGAGAACTTCGGTCCCGGCGTGCTGGACCGCGCCGGGTTTGAATGGCATCGCATCCAGGAACTGAACCCACGCATGATCTACGCATCGATCAAGGGCTTTGGCCCGGGGCCGTACGTCGACTGCAAGGCATACGAGAACGTGGCGCAGTGCATGGGTGGTTCGGCCAGCACCACGGGCGACGAGGACGGGGTGCCGTCGGTGACGGGGGCCCAGATCGGCGATTCCGGCACGGGCGTGCATTGCGTGGTGGGCATCCTGGCCGCGCTGCTGCAGCGCGAACATAGCGGCCGGGGCCAGCGCGTGGAAGTCGCCATGCAGGATTCGGTGCTAAACCTGTGCCGCGTGAAGCTGCGCGACCAGCAGCGCCTGTCGGCGGGTCCGCTCAAGGAGTACCCGAACGGTGACTTCGGCGACTACGTGCCGCGTGCCGGCAATGCGTCCGGCGGTGGCCAGCCCGGTGCGGCGCTGCGCTGCTCGCCCGGCGGCGCCAATGACTACGTGTACGTCATCATCCAGCCGCAGGGCTGGGAACCACTGATGCGCCTGTGCGGCCGCGAGGACCTGATCACGCATCCGCGGTTCGCCACGCCGGAAGCGCGCCTGAAAAACCTGGGTGAATGCTTCGGCATCGTCGAGAAGTGGACCAGGTCGAAGACCAAGTTCGAGGTGATGGCGGCGCTGAACGACGTGGACGTGCCGTGTGGCCCAATCCTGTCGATGAAGGACCTGATGGAGGACGGCTCGCTCTACGAGCGTGGCTACCTGGTCGAACTCGATCACCCCGAGCGCGGCAAGTACGTGCAGTTGGGCTGCCCGATCATGCTGTCCGATTCGCCCGTGGAGGTTGAACGCTCGCCACTGCTGGGAGAGCACACCGAAGAAGTGCTCGAGTGGCTGGGCCGTTCTCCCGCGCAGATCGCCGCGCTCAAGGCGGCCGGGGCAGTCTGACCCGGCGCCAGGTACAAGTGGGCAAGTGGGCAAGGGGGGCAGGCAAGACCTGAGTCATTTGCCCACTACGACAAGTCAGTTGATGCCAGCGCCTGCCATGGCCCGCAGGTACTCGTTCTTCTTGTCGAAGATCAACTGGCTCAGGAACGGCGCGTCGTATGCATTGAGCAGATGGGCGTGGTAGTCCTCGATATAGCGCGTGACGCGAGACTTCTCGCATTCGATGCCGCAGAGCCAGTCGAACATTGGTGCATCCCAGCGGAAGCGCAGTCCCAGCTCGGTGAATGCGGCGTTATAAGCAGCCAGTTGGACCTCACGATCAACGTGGCGCATCTCGCTGATGGCCGACGTGGTTGCGGAAGCGGAGGGCGCGTCGGACTGGAGGTGGTTCATGATCGTCTCCTGAAGTTGCACGGTGTGAAGCGTGATGAGTGCAGCTTAGGCCGGACGAATGATTCACGATAATTAAAGTTTCATCGAATAATCATAAGCTATCGTTTATGGATCGATGTTTTGAGGTGCATGCGCGACTTGGTGGCGACTCATGCGCGATTCCTGCGCGATTCATGCGCGTTTGCGTGGCCGGATCAGTCCTTCGACGCCAGTGATACGCTGGATCAGGGTATGCCCTTCCTCCATCAGGAACTGCTTGAATGCCAGCGCCACGGGCGGCAGGCGCTTGTTCTTGCGGTGCACCACATACCAGTTGAGCATCACCGGAAAGCCTTCGATATCAAGGACGGCAAGCTGGCCGGTCTGCAATTCCAGGCCGACCGTGTGCGCGGAAAGGAAGGCGATGCCCATGTTGGCGATCACGGCCTGCTTGATGGTCTCGGTGCTCTTGATCTCCATCGCGATGCGCATGTTCGACAAGCGACCTGCAAAGCCTTCCTGCATGGAGTTCCAGGTGTCCGAGCCTTTTTCCCGTGAAACGAAGGCTTCCTCAGCCAGGCCGGCCAGTGGAATGTTGCGCTGCCCAACCAGCTTGTGATTGGGCGCGGCCACGATCACATACGGATGTGGCGCGAACGATTCGGCAATCGTATCAATGCCTTCGGGCGGCCTTACCATGACAGCCAGATCCGTCAAATTACCAGCCAATTGATGCAGTAATTCCTCGCGATTGTGCACCGCAAGATTTAAAGTCACCGACTCATGTCGATTCATGAATTCGGCCAACAGGCGCGGGAAAAAATAGTCGCCGGCACTGATTACCGCGACATTGAGTCGACCCCCGGATATACCCTTAAGCTGCGCCATCGCATCTTCGGCTTCACGAAATTGCTGAATGATGCTGCGGCTGTAATGAAGCATTTCGGTACCGGCCGGCGTCAGGTAGATACGCTTGCCAAGCTGCTCGAACAGGGGCAGTCCCACATGCAGTTCAAGCTGCCGAACCTGTGTAGAAACAGCGGGTTGCGTGAGATGTAGCTCTTCCGCCGCACGTGAAAAGCTCAGGTGGCGGGCCACCGTTTCGAACACTTTAAGCTGGCGCAGCGTGGCATTCTTCATTGCACGATTTCCTGCAATCTATAAAGGATCGTCAATGATCATAATAAAAAACTTTATGCTGTGCTGATCTAAGTTTGAAGTAGCATCAATCCACGAATACACGTGCCGCAATGTCAGGCGCGCTCATTCAGTAGTGAAAGTCGGGCGTCCCCCCAGGCCAGCCCACAACGCGCGCCACAGAGCGCGAATGACACTAATGCAAGGAGACACGACATGGCGCACATCGATGCGACTGGCCCCGCTGCGGGCAATTTCAATGGTGGCCTGCTCCGCAACCGCTGGTTCCAGCTGTTCATAGGCGTACTCTGCATGGGGCTGGTGGCGAACCTCCAGTATGGCTGGACGCTGTTCGTTACACCGATGAATGCCAAGCACCATTGGGGCGACTCTGCAATCCAGGTCGCCTTTTCCATTTTTATCGTTACTGAAACCTGGCTCGTGCCGCTGGAGGGCTGGCTCGTCGACAAGATCGGACCGCGTCCCGTGGTGGCGGGTGGTGCGCTGTGCGCGGGCCTGGCGTGGGTGATGAATTCCTATGCCACGACATTGCCGATGCTCTATGCCGCGGCGGTGATCGCGGGCATCGGTGCCGGCGGCGTCTATGGCACATGTGTCGGTAATGCGCTGAAGTGGTTCCCGGACAAGCGCGGTCTGGCTGCCGGCCTGACGGCCGCGGGCTTTGGCGCCGGTTCGGCGCTGACCGTGATCCCGATCGCCAGCATGATCCAGAAGTCGGGCTATGAACACGCCTTCTTTTTCTTCGGGATCCTGCAGGGTGCGTTGATCTTCGTGATGGCCATGCTGCTGGTGAAGCCGCAGCCGCCCAAGGGTGTGACGGCCAACAAGGCCATCCTGACCAATCCGGTGGAATTCACTCCAGGCCAGATGGTGCGTACGCCGGTGTTCTGGGTGATCTATGCCTCGTTCGTGGCCGTGGCGGCCGGCGGGATCATGGCCACTGCGCAACTCGGGCCGATTGCCAAGGACTTTGGCTTCGCCAACATGCCGGTCACGATGTTGGGCATGACCTTGCCGCTGCTGACGATGACGCTGTCGATCGACAATCTTTGCAACGGACTGACGCGGCCATTGTGTGGCTTCATCTCCGACCGCATCGGCCGGGAGAACACGATGTTCGTGATCTTCATCGGTGAAGGCCTGTCGCTGATCGGTCTGCTTCAGATGGGCCACAACCCGTACTGGTTCATGTTCTTCGCGGCACTGACGTTCCTGTTCTGGGGCGAGATCTTCTCGATCTTCCCGGCACTGTGCGCCGATACGTTTGGCAGCAAGTTCGCCGCCGCCAACGCCGGCACGCTCTATACGGCAAAGGGTACGGCCGCGCTGCTGGTGCCGCTGGCATCGGTGCTGTCGCATAGCGGCGGGTGGAACCTCGTGTTCGCCGTGGCCGCGGTGATGACCGTGGCGGCGGGGCTGTCGGCCAAGTTCGTGTTGCAGCCGATGCGCCGGAGCTTTATCACGGGACATGCCGCAGCGAAGCCGGTCAGTGACACCGGCACGTATATGGCCGGGTTTTCGACGGGCAAGGGCGAATAACAACAACGATGTTTGCAAGCAAGGAGCGGCACCATGAATGTTTCGCTTCCTCAACTGAAGGCCTTCGCGGCGGTGGCGCGGCAGAAAAGTTTTACGCGCGCCGCAGCGGAGCTGGGTCTGACGCAATCGGCCATCAGCCGCAGCGTGCGCGAGCTTGAAGAAGAAATCGACCAGCGGCTGTTTGACCGCACCACGCGCCAGGTGGAACTGACCGACGCAGGCGAGACGCTGTCGCAGCGCATCTGCCATCTGATCGAGGAAGTCGAGCAAACGCTGCGTGAGAGCCATGGCACGGGCAAGCCCTCGCAAGGCACGGTGCAGATCGCAACCGATCCGGTGCTGTCGTCGATGACGGTGCCGATCTGGGTAGCGGGGTGCCGCAAGGCCTGGCCCGGCATTGGTATTACGTTGCGTGACCGCTCGCATGAGAGCGTGCTGCAGAGCGTGCGCAGCGGCGAGGTGGATTTCGGCATTGCCAGCAATCCGGCGCCCTGCGATGACTTGTATTGCGAACCGCTCTGCGTGGATCCGTTGCAGGCGGTTCTACCCGCCGACCACCCGCTGGCCGCGAGGGAATCGCTGGGGTGGGGCGAACTGGCCGATGCATCGGTCATGACGCTCGACCAGAGTTCCGGTGTTCAACCAGCAGTGGAGCGAGCCTTGTCGACCTATCACGTCAGGCCGGGCTCGTTGCAGTTGCTTGGCCACTTCGCGGCCATCTTCGGCATGGTGGCGATGGGGCTGGGCATCGGCGTGGTGCCGTCGCGTGCGCAGGCCAGCGGCATGGCTCCCGCCGCTGTCCTGCGACCGTTGCGGCCTCAGGTCACGTCCAATGTCATGCTGGTAAGACGCAAGGCACGTTCGCTGAAACCCAATGCCGCCGCCGTATGGGACAACCTGCGCGCCCAGGAGTACGACCAGAGCCTGCTGAAGAAAGTAGGGTAGGGCGATGAATGGAATTCACGTGCCGCAGTGCGATAGAGATTCCAGGGGCGCATTCCGCATCTTTTACTCCTGAGATCAGTTGATTCGCGGCAAGCTTCGCGAAATTTGTGAACAACAACGCACCCCAAGGGGTGCGTTGTTGTTTTTAGAGCAATCCCTCTGTTGATATATCACATACCAAATATTTACAGACCTCGCAGTGCAGCATATAATGAATCCACCTTGATCTTCATTACTTAGGAGTTTTCATGAACGCCACGCTGCTTACCATCGCTGCCCTCGGTCTTCTTTCGCTGGGTGTTACCGTGACTTATGTACTGGCCAACTTCCTGCCGATGGGTCTGCTGACCACCGCCCAGGAACATGGTCGATTCGCCGGCCTGAGTTCGTCCGAAGACGGTACGGCAGGCATTGGCAGCATCGGCACCTCGGCGTCGGACATCGTGCTGCAACCGCGTTTCCTGCACGCCTGAACGTCGTAGCAAAGCTGTCCCGTAGTTCCGCAGTTCCAGCAGTCCAGCAGTCCAGAAGTACGTTTGAAGCACCAGGGGCCTTGTAGCGGCCGGCAAGCCCTGGATCGGCAATTCCAGTAGTTCTCCACGGCCGTCTTTCCGCAGTTCCGATCATGCCCCTGCGCCTGAGGATCTCAGGTCCCGACGCAGCCCGGCGTGTCAGCCTTCCTCCCTCGTTGTACTCATTCCGCGCATTGCTGAACCCGCCGCGATTTAGCGCGTGGGCAACTGGCTCGCCGGTACCAATCGGCTCGGGATTTTCCCTAGGCCGGGTTATCCGTGACATGCGCCGCAGCATTTTCAAGCGCCGATTCCGGCCGCTCCATTGATGCCTGATCAATGCCTAAGTGTTTGATCCGGAAAGAGGTACTTGCACGGTCGTGCGGTCGTTTCATGCGGCCATCGCACCAGTCTTCCGCGGCCCTTCATCACATGCTTTCGAATGTCTGCCAGATAGGTCAGGCAGGCATCCAAATCGGCTTGACTTGGTTGATATATCACATACTGTATAGCACTAGAACGGCTCAGCTGTTCGGGATCAGCAAGTACCAAAGGCAGTGAAAAACAGAGCACAGGCATCCGAAGCAGATGCCCATTCCACAACGGCGGGCCCAACCCGCCAGAAGGAGACACCACCATGGAAAGTCAGCAAAGCGCAAGCGCGCACGCGTCCTGGTATTCATCGCCGTGGACGCAGCTTGTATTTGGCGTGATCTGTATGGCAATGATCGCCAACATGCAGTACGGCTGGACGCTGTTCGTAAATCCGATCGACGAGAAATACAATTGGGGCCGTACCGCCATTCAGGTGGCCTTCACCATCTTTGTGGTCACGGAAACCTGGCTGGTGCCGATTGAAGGCTATCTGGTCGACAAGTACGGTCCGCGCCCGGTGGTGGTGGGCGGCGGCCTGTTGTGCGCGATTGCCTGGGTGCTCAATTCGATGGCCTCTTCACTGCCGATGCTGTACTTCGCAGCGGCAGTCGGTGGGGTAGGCGCCGGTGCGGTCTATGGCACCTGCGTGGGCAATGCGCTCAAGTGGTTCCCGAATCGCCGGGGACTGGCAGCAGGACTGACGGCCGCCGGTTTTGGCGCAGGCTCCGCCATGACCGTGGTGCCGATTGCCAACATGATCAAGAGCAGCGGGTACGAGGCTACGTTCCTGTACTTCGGGCTCGGCCAAGGCATCATTGTCGTGCTGCTTGGCATGATGCTGCTGCCGCCTTCGGCCAAGATCCTGTCGAATGTCAAATCCGCGCTGAAGGCTGCGGCCACATATAACGCGTCGCCGCGGCAAGTACTGTCATCACCGATCTTCTGGGTCATGTACGCGATGTTCGTGATGATGGCAGCCGGTGGGCTGATGGCAACCGCGCAGCTGGGGCCGATTGCCAAGGATTTCGGGCTGCACGACTCGCCCGTATCCATCATGGGCCTGACGCGTTGACCTTCGCGCTGACCATCGACCGGGTGCTCAATGGGCTGACGCGACCGTTCTTCGGTTGGGTATCCGACAATATCGGCCGCGAAAACACCATGTTCCTGGCCTTTGCGGTGGAAGCGGTGGGTATCCTGCTGCTGGCCAGTTACGGTCACAATCCGGTCATGTTCGTGATCCTGACAGGTATCGTGTTCTTCGCCTGGGGTGAGATCTACAGCCTGTTCCCGGCCACCTGCGGCGATACGTTCGGTCCGAAGTTCGCGGCGACCAATGCCGGCTTGCTCTACACCGCCAAGGGTACGGCCGCGCTGCTGGTGCCGTTCTCGAGCGTCATCACGGCAGCCACCGGTGACTGGCACGCCGTATTCATGCTGGCCTCGGGCATGGCCGCGATCTCGGCGCTGATGGCGATCTTCGTACTGAAGCCGATGCGCGAGGCGCACGCAAAAAAGTATGTGCAGGACGGCGCGACGGCCCCGATGGGATATCGCGCGGTGCCCGATGACCTGACCTGATTCCGTTTTCATTGTCCTTTGCCGATGAGCCCGCCACGTGCGGGCTCATTGCGTTATTTTCCTGAAAACCGGGAAAGTGATTGCGGCATCGTCCGGCTAATTATTCGAGTGCCGAGCGGCTACGATTCGGGTGTTCATTCATGAAAATCCCAAGGACGCCTGACATGAAAGCCATTGGCCTGACCCGCTACCTGCCCATTTCCGATCCACAGTCGCTGGTCGACGTGGAAATTGCCAGGCCTGAAGCCACCGGCCATGACCTGCTGGTCAAGGTGGAAGCCATTTCGGTAAACCCGGTCGATACCAAGGTACGTGCACCGAAAGACAAGGTAGAAGACGCGCCGCGCGTGCTGGGCTGGGATGCAGCCGGTACGGTGGTGGCAGCAGGGTCCGATGTCACGTTGTTCAAGGTGGGCGATCCTGTGTTCTACGCCGGCAGCATCACCCGTGCTGGAGCCAATAGCGAATTTCATCTGGTTGACGAACGCATTGCCGGACACAAGCCCGCATCGCTGGATTTCCCGCAGGCCGCGGCCTTGCCGCTGACGGCGATCACGGCCTGGGAAGCGATGTTCGATCGGCTCGGCATCTCGCCCAAGGGTGACGATGCCGGCAAGTCAGTCCTGATCATCGGCGGGGCAGGCGGGGTAGGGTCGATCGGTATCCAGCTTGCGAAGGTGCTGGCCGGACTGACCGTGATTGCCACCGCTTCTCGGCCGGAATCGGAAGCCTGGTGCCGTCGCCTTGGGGCGGACCACACCATCGATCACCGCAAGGACATGCCGGCGCAACTGCGCGCACTAGGCTTTGCGCACGTCGACTACATCCTGTGCTTCAACGATACCGATCATCACTTCGCCGCCATGGCCGAGGCCATTGCTCCGCAAGGCAAGATCTGCTCGATCGTGGAAAACGCCGGACCGCTGGCAATTGGCGCGCTCAAGAGCAAGAGCGCCACGTTCGTCTGGGAGTTCATGTTCACGCGCGCCATGTTCCAGACGCCCGACATGATCGCGCAGCACCGCTTGCTCAACGAGGTGGCACGGCTGGTGGACGCTGGCAAGCTGCAGGGCAC
The DNA here is from genome assembly GCF_057315035.1 of Cupriavidus sp. Taxonomy (NCBI): domain Bacteria; kingdom Pseudomonadati; phylum Pseudomonadota; class Betaproteobacteria; order Burkholderiales; family Burkholderiaceae; genus Cupriavidus; species Cupriavidus sp. The sequence continues at coordinate 108,526 of NZ_DBHKYV010000011.1, forward strand.
CGTAGGCGACAACCTTGGCGTGATCAATGCGGCCAACCTGCGGCGCGCCCATGCCTTGCTGGAAAGCGGGCAGACGATCGGCAAGCTGGTACTGCAAGGTTTCTGACCTTTTTGATGTTGCGCAATTAACGGCCAGGAATTCTGGTGCGACAAAATTAAGAGGGGCTGGTCTGCCTGAGCAGACCAGCCCCTCTTCAACCGGCATCAGACGATGTCAACGGGTGTGTAGTGCAGGTGCGTGCCTTGATCCTGGTTTTGCCTCGGGAGGACTGGCGATAAACGCAGCAATACGGCCAATCACTGCCTTGTCGCGCAAGATGCGACGATGACCAAGGCCATTGGTCGTGACCAGTTGCGCATCGGGCCATGCGCCAGCGATGGCCGCGCCGTCTTCCCATCGAACTTCCTTGTCCTCGCGGTCATGGATGATCAGCGTGGGCGGTACGGGCCTTGTGCGGCCGATTTCGGGCACGTTGAACGTGGACCAGCTGGCGCCCAGCCATTGCTCGCTGTTGCGCTGCATGCGCGCCAGCACGTGCGGGGCAATACCAAGCTGCCAGGCCAGCGCCGAGCATGCCTGGTACATGTCGGCGGGAGACCCGATCATGACCACGCCGCGAGCGGGCAGGCCTTCGCGAATCGCCTGCGCCGCCGCCGCGCCGCCCAGCGAATGTGCCACGACGGCGTGCACGGGGCCAACATGCCACGCTACCGCCAGTAGCGACCGCGTCATCTCCATCACGGAAGTCTGTTGCTGTCCGCGCACGCCTGCATCCGATGCGCCGTGCGACAGCGCGTCGAAGGCCACCACACGCATGCCGGCCGACAGCAGGCCATTCACCACTGCGTGCCATTGCCCCGCATTGCCACCCCAGCCGTGAGCCAGCAGCACCACAGGTCCCTTGCTACCCCAGCGATAAACACGCACACGGCGGCTCGCGCCCTGGCCCGTGACCAGCGCCCATTCGGTGCGCGCCGTGTCGAGCAACCGTAATCCCTCAGGACTGTTCTTGCCGGTGGGCGGACTGAACCACAGGCGCTCGAGCGCGCGTGAGGTCGCATTGGGGAAAAACAGGCTACCGGTTTGCCAGCGTAGTCGGCGCCACGCCAACATGCCGGATTGCAGGGTGTTGGTCAGCGAGCGCCGTTCGGTGGCTTTCACAGGGGCGCTGGCGCTTGCAGCGGGTTGGGATGCGGATGACAGCACTTGCGGCACGACGAACACCTCCAACTGGTTTTTTGCTGTGGATTTGCCCTGGAGTCGATAACCAGACTCGGCAACCTTATCTTTTTTCTCAGTAGCGACCGACCAGTCGTGCTATTTTCAGGGCAAGAAACGGCTGAAATAATGCCGTGTGATACATCTCGCTTTATTGCGCCGAGGCTGCACAATCTGGTCGGCAAACGGTATTGCTGCGGGCACTACTGTGGCTTCAGTCTGGTGCCGCGGTCGCCCCGGTGCGATTCTCTTTCACGTCATTGACGAGCCTGGCAAACGCGCGCCTGGCCATTGTCTCCGCATCGATGCGGCCCATCAGCTTGAATGAGGACTGAAACGACATGCCGATGCCAACCATCTCGAAGGCAAACTGACGCGGGTCGGTGCCCGCGCGCAATGCGCCTTCATCAACGGCATCGTCAATCACGCGCACGATGGTGCTGTGCCAGTCCTTGAACGCCTGCACGAGCCTGTCCCGTATGACGCCTGGGCGATCGCGGTATTCCTGCGACAGCGCCATGAATACGCAGCCGCCTTCGTTCAGCGAGCCGGCGATCCAGGTCATATACCCGTCGAACAGCCTGTTCAGGCGCACGAGCCCGCGAACTTCGCGCATGGCCGGCTGCACCACGATCTCCGCAAAACGCTCCATCGCACGCGCAAGCACCGCCTCCTGCAAGGCTTCCTTCGACTTGAAGTGGGCATAGAGTCCGCTCTTCGACATATTGGTGTCGGCGGCCAGCGTGGCCAGCGACAACTGCTCGAAGCCTACCTTGGTGGCCGAGTGCAGTGCCTGTTCGATGATCGCGGTGCGCGTGAGCTGTCCTTTCTGCATGCGCTGGAGAATAGCACGACCGGTCGGTTTGTCAACTTGCCTTGTGCCACACATGGACGATACTGATGTGACGTCAACGCAAAGCGGGCACTGTCGTTATGTGGGGGCGGGAGGAGGATGTTGTGCTGCATCCGTCGTTTGGATGAGAGTCTGGCAGACGAGATCAAGCCATCATAAGAAATCTGTAAAAGTGTTCCACAACAGACCTTACGGAACGCTTTACGTGCTCTATACTCGAATGCACGTCCGCGCACTTTTTTTTCACTGGTGACTGGAGACCGACATGAACAGTACAGCCGTGCCAAGAGGCGCTAGCGAACCGTTCCGGCAACTGCGGGCGTTGCGCCGTGCGCGCAAGCTCAAGCAGGAGGACGTCGCCCGTAAGGCCGGGATTTCCCGGGAGGCCTATCTGCGTGCCGAATCGGGTCAGGCCGATCCGCGCATGTCTACCTTCCTGGCGGCTTGCGAGGCGCTGGGCCTTGAGGTCGTACTTGCGCCGCAGCATCTTGCTGCAGACGTCAATGCGTTTATCGCCAGCCGCAATGGTGGTGTGACTGCCGCCTCGATGGCCGGCCAGGCGCCTGCCGCACCGGCGCAGGCGTCTTCCGCGCCAGCGCAGGGTGGCTTCGGTTCGGGCCCCACATCGGGGGAGGGCCACAAGCCCGTTTGACCCTGGTCAGGATTCGCGGCAGGGCAGGGCCATCGTCCTGTCCTGCCGCGAATTTCCCATGGCGACACTGCAAACATGCTTCGCGCATGTTGGTGCCGCTTTGTGGTCGCCGTCTCCGGTACGTGCCGCTTGCTGCTGCACGCGTAGCGTGCGCTCGTGTGCACCGTCACGTGAGTGCTTCCACGTCTTACCCCGCTTGATCCTCGCTTCAATCTCGACTTCTTTCGGCTTCTTTTAGCCGTTCCCTCCGCTATTTCCACGTGCTTTTCACGGCGCTTGCACCGACCTCCCTCGGCGCGGCATGCGTTCGCTCGCCTGCGGCCCTGTGCTCGCCTATCGTAATTGTGGTTTGACATTGTCAGGTTGCGTGATTACGATTTGGTAAATCAATTTCACTATTCGTAATTCTCAATTTCTGAGCGAGGGTGAGATCGAGGAGAAGCCGGCCTGTTTCGGGGCGGCGGGGTGTGAGAGGAAGACTTCATGACGCAAACAGAAAGACACGGACACCTGCACGGCTCGGCAGCCCACGCAGGCCAATACATGTCCGGCTTCGCCAACGAATTCGCCACCGAGGCCTTGCCAGGGGCATTGCCGCTGGGCCGGAATTCGCCGCAGCGCGTGGCCTATGGCTTGTACGCCGAGCAGATCTCGGGCACTGCATTCACGGCACCGCGAGCCCATAACCGGCGCTCGTGGCTGTACCGGATCCGCCCGGCCGCCATGCACAAGCCGTTCACGCGCATCGAGCAGGATCGGTGGATGAGCCGTTTCGACGAGGTTCCGCCATCGCCGAACCAGTTGCGCTGGAGCCCGCCACCCATGCCCGCGGCACCGACCGACTTCGTGGACGGGATCGTTACGATGGCCGGCAATGGCGGTCCGGAAGCGCAAATCGGCTGCGGCATCCATCTGTACCTGGCCAACCAGTCGATGCACGACCGCTTCTTCTACAACGCCGATGGCGAGATGCTGATCGTGCCGCAGCAGGGCCGCCTGCTGATCGCGACTGAAATGGGCCAACTGGCGGTGGAGCCGCAAGAGATCGTTGTGATCCCGCGTGGCGTGCGTTTCCGCGTGGAACTGCCCGATGGCGAGGCGCGTGGCTATATCTGCGAAAACTACGGCGCGCTGTTCAAGCTGCCGGACCTGGGCGTGATCGGTTCCAATGGGCTGGCCAATCCGCGCGATTTCCTGACCCCGGTTGCCAGTTACGAGGACCGCGAAGGCAAGTTCGAACTCGTGGCCCGCTTCCAGGGCAATCTGTGGCGCGCCGAGATCGATCATTCCCCGCTGGATGTGGTGGCGTGGCACGGCAATTTCGCGCCCTACAAATATGATCTGCGTCACTTCAACACCATTGGCTCGATCAGTTTCGACCACCCGGATCCGTCGATCTTCCTGGTACTCCAGTCGCCGTCGGATACGCCTGGCGTGGACACCATCGACTTCGTCATCTTCGGTCCGCGTTGGCTGGCGGCGCAGGACACCTTCCGTCCGCCCTGGTTCCACCGCAATATCGCCAGCGAATTCATGGGGCTGATCACGGGCGCCTACGATGCCAAGGCAGAAGGTTTCACGCCCGGTGGCGCGAGCCTGCACAACTGCATGAGCGGCCACGGACCCGATGCCGAAACCTTCGAACGTGCCACGGCTGGCGACACCAGCGCGCCGCACCACATCACGGACACCATGGCGTTCATGTTCGAAACCCCGGGCGTGATCCGTCCCACCCGCTACGCCGCCGAATCGGCGCTGCTGCAGCACGACTACTACACGTGCTGGCAGGGCCTGAAGAAGCATTTCAATCCGAACGAGCGTTGAACCCCGGAGTTCCAGAATGACTGCCCCCAAGACCAGCTGGGTGACCTCGGCCAATGACGGCCAGACCCATTTCCCGCTGCAGAACCTGCCGTACGGCATTTTTTCGACTGGCAACGATGCGCCGCGCGTCGGTGTCGCAATTGGCGACCAGGTGCTCGACCTGTCCGTGCTGGATGACGCCGGCTTGCTCCCGGCTGCGGCCAGGGGAACGTTTGCGGCCGCAAGCCTCAACCGTTTCATCGCACTGGGCAAGCCCGTGTGGACGGAAACTCGTGCGCGGCTCGGCACGCTGCTGTCTGCCGAAGACCAGACGCTGTCGGGTAACGCGGCGCTTCGAGCCAAAGCCTTGGTGCCGATGTCCGCCGCAACGCTGCACCTGCCGGTGGAGATCCCCGGGTATACGGACTTCTATTCGTCGCGCGAGCATGCCACCAACGTGGGCCGCATGTTCCGTGACCCGGAAAATGCGTTGCTGCCGAACTGGCTGGAAATCCCGATCGGTTATAACGGCCGCGCCAGTTCCGTGGTGGTCAGCGGCACGGCGCTGCATCGTCCGAATGGCCAGATCAAGCTGCCGAACGAGGCGCGCCCGACCTTTACGGCCTGCCGCAAGCTGGACTATGAACTCGAGATGGGCTTTATCGTCGGCAAGCCGTCGAACCTGGGCGAGCCGGTCAGCACTGCCGATGCGCAGGCGCACATGTTTGGGCTGGTGATTCTCAATGACTGGAGCGCGCGCGATATCCAGCAATGGGAATATGTGCCGCTGGGGCCGTTCAACAGCAAGTCGTTCGGTACGTCGATCTCGCCGTGGGTGGTTACCATGGACGCGCTGGAACCGTTCCGCCGCGACAACCCGGCGCAGTCGCCCGAGCCATTGTCGTATCTGCAGCAGCAGGGTCGCAACGCGTATGACATCGCGCTCGAGATCGCGCTGCAGCCCAAAGGTGCGGCGGCGCCCACCACGGTTTGTCGCACCAACTTCAAGGCGATGTACTGGACCATGGCGCAACAGCTGGCGCACCACACGGTATCCGGTTGCAATGTACGGATCGGCGACCTGATGGGTTCTGGCACGATCAGCGGCACCACCGCAGATTCGTGCGGAAGCCTGCTGGAAACCACCCGCAACGGCGCGGAGCCTGTGGCGTTGGCGGATGGCGTCAAACGTGGCTTCCTGGAGGATGGCGATACCGTGACCATGTCGGGCTGGTGCCAGGGCGATGGTTACCGCGTTGGCTTTGGTGACGTGACGGGGACGATCCTGCCGGCGCGCTAAGCTGGACGCATTCCGGCAAGTTGGACCGAAGGGGCGGGTGTGGCGGAATGGCCGCTCCCGCCCCGTTACATTTGCGTAGGTCCGTTACTGTTGCGCATAGCCTGCCGGGTGCCCTTTATGCGAGAATTCGCCCCTGACAAAAATGCGGGGTCGAAGTTCGCTGTGCCGTCGTATGCCCATCTTTGGTGGGGTATTCGATGGTGTTGGCCAAACCGAAACCTGTTACGGGGCAAGCGCCAGCATACGGCGATGCCCGTAAATCCACCGCCCGTCGATGCCAGCACAATCGAGAATGCGGCACGGCGAGCCGGCGGGCATTAACAATAAGGTCGTCGAAATCCGCTGATTTCGATATTAATTTCAGGGAAAAATGCGGAAATATCCCCGGGGTCACGCGGGCGGTGCGCGCTTGGCGTGCACCATGGCTGTCGGCTGCGGCCGGGGGTTGACGCGGGTTCCGGGCTCACAATCGACCCTACGCGCACGGCATGGCAATTGAATTCGGAATTCGCGCATGGGCGGCCTCGGCGCCGGCATTGCATACGCCTGCGGCATGGCAGGCCTGGAGTCGGGCCCCCTGGTTGCCTGACGGCACTGACTTGCCCGCGCTGACCGCCATGGCTCCAATGTTGCGCCGACGCGTCAATGCGATCGGACGGGCAGCGCTGCATCCGGCCTATGACGTGAAACCGGCGGACACCACGATCCAATCACCGGCGGTATTTGCGTCGCGCCACGGTGATACCCGCCGCGCGTTTGAAATGCTGAGTGAACTGGCCGCCGGCGAACCGCTGTCGCCGACCGCGTTTGGCCTGTCCGTGCACAACGCCATCGGCGCCATGTTTACGATCGACCGCGGCGATGCGTCGAACCTGCAGGCGGTTGCGGCCGGTCCCGACACCGTGGAAACCGCCGTAATCGAAGCCTGTGCGCTGCTTGGCGATGGCGCCGAGGAAGTGCTGCTGGTGTGCTACGACGCGCCGCTGCCAGAAGCCTATGCGGAGTTTGCCGACGAACCTGGCTGCCTGTTCGGCTGGGCCTGGCGCATGGGCCGCCCGCGAGCGGGCGAGCCGGTCTGGCAACTCGACATCTCCGCGCCACGTTCCGCATCCGACCCCGGCACCGCACACCCGATACTGCCGCATGGCCTGGACGTGCTGCGCTTCATGCTGACCGACGAGGCCGAGTTGATCCATCGCGGCGAGCGTGCCATCTGGAGGTGGCAGCGCCATGGTTGAACGAATCGACCGCGCGTGGCGTGTCTGCGCTACCGGCTTCTGTTTCTCCAGTTTCGGTATTGGCGGACTGTTGCTGCGTGTGCTTGTTTTTCCACTACTATCGCTGCTGCCGTGGTCGACCGATACGCGCCAGCGCGTGTGTCGCGGTGTCATCCATCACGCGTTCCGACTGTTTGTGTGGCTGATGCATGCGGTGGGCGTGATCCGCTACGAGGTACGCCATCCGGAACGGCTGCGTCGTGATGGCCTGCTGATCGTGGCCAATCATCCGTCGCTGATCGACGTGGTGTTCCTGATGTCGCTGGCACGGCGGGCGGACTGCGTGGTCAAGTCGGCGCTGACGCGCAATCCGTTCACACGCGGCCCGGTGCTGGCTACCGGCTGGGTACGCAACGACAGCGGCGCGGCGATGGTCGACGATTGCATCGCGTCGCTGCGCGCCGGCAACAACCTGATCATTTTTCCGGAAGGCACCCGCACACGCCCGGGCATGCCGCTGCAGTTGCAGCGCGGTGCCGCCAACGTGGCCGTGCGCGGTGGCTTTGCGCTGACGCCGGTTGTCATCCGGTGCGAGCCGTCCACGCTGACCAAGGGCGAGAAGTGGTACCACGTGCCGGTGCGCCGGCCGCGCTTCGTGATCGACGTCCATCCCGACGTTGCCGTGGCGCAATGGGTGCCACAGGGCACCGAGGATGCGATGGCCGTGCGTCAGCTGACCCATTCACTATCCGAGTTTTTCTCCAGGGAGATCCGCCGTGAAGGCGCTTGAGCAAGAAATCAAGGAACTGATCATCTCGTCGCTGTCCCTTGAGGACGTGGCCGCCGATGATATCGACCCGACTGCGCCGCTGTTCATCGAAGGTCTTGGCCTCGATTCGATCGATGCGCTGGAACTGGGCCTCGCGCTGCAGAAGCGCTATGGCATCACCATGAACGGCGACAAGGAAGCGATCCGCTCACGTTTTGCCAGCGTCTCGGCGCTGGCGGCGTTCGTGGAATCGCAACGTGGCCAGGCCCCGGCCTGATAGGGCTGATCGTACGAATCGCAAGACACGGAGCCAGAACATGACTCACGACGAAATTTTCGCGCGCGTGGCCGCGGTTCTCGAGGAAACCTTCGAGATCGACCCTGCGCGCATTACACCCGAGGCACGACTTTACGACGACCTCGACATCGACAGCATCGATGCGGTGGACCTGCTGGTCAAGCTCAAGCCGATGCTGAACAAACCGCTCAAGCCCGAGCAGTTCAAGTCCGTGCGCACCGTGCAGGACGTGGTGCAGGCGCTGGCATTGCTGATCGATTCGCCAGCGACCGCCTGACGCGCGCATGGCCTGGCGCAAATGGGGGCTGGGACTGCTGACACTGTCCTACCCGGTAGTGATCTACCTCGGGTTGCAGCATTTCTCGCCGCGCGTGATGGCGCTGGCGCTGGTGGCGCTCGCGCTGCTGCGCGCGGGCACCAGCCGGCAGGCGGGTTGGCGCGCGATGGCGCTGCTGGCCGCGGGCCTGGCCATCGTGGTGATGGCTTCGGGCCATGCGCTGCCGTTGAAGCTGTACCCGGTGCTGGTCAACCTGGCCATGCTCGGCGTGTTTGGCTGGACCCTGCGCCATCCGCCCACGCTGGTGGAGCGGCTCGCCAGGCTGCGTGAGCCGGATCTGCCGCCGAGTGGGGTGGCCTACACGCGTCGCGTCACGCAGGCGTGGTGCGTCTTCTTTGTTTGCAACGGCACGATTGCGGCGGTCACCGCTTTCGTGGCGAGCGACCGGATCTGGGCAATCTATAACGGGGCCATTGCTTATGGCCTGATTGGTGCAATGTTTGCCGGGGAATGGCTGGTGCGTCAGCGCGTGATGGCGCGGCGCGCGGAGAATGGTCATGGCTGAACAAATGCCGGTGTGGACCGGCGTGGGTGGAGTGATGGCGGCGCTGGCGGTGCGCGCTGCAAGCGGTGATGTGCGCCCCGTGGTATCAGGCGGTGGCCAGTCGACCATCGATGCGAAACATTTCGTGGCACGCGCCGCGGCCTGGCGCCGCGCGCTGTCGGCGGCATCGGGCCGGCGCTGGGCGCTCTATCTCGACGATCCCGCCGAATTCGCTGCCGCGCTGTTTGGCGCGTGGTATGCGGGCAAGCAAGTGTTGCTGCCCGGCGATATCCGTGCCGAAACGTTGGCTGCGCTGCGCGCGCAGAGCGATGGCATGGCCGGCGAGTTTCCTGACGGATTGATGCCGGTCGACGACCGTGAGGGTGTCGCCGATGCGTCGGCATGGCCCGCACTGGCGACGCACGATACATGGGTCACGTTGTTTACCTCGGGCTCGACCGGGGAGCCGACCGCCATCGACAAGCGTCTGGCGCAGCTCGATGCCGAGGTGCATACGCTGCAGCAGGCTTTCGGCCACCGTTTTCCCTCCGATGTGCGCGTGCTGTGCACCGTGTCGCACCAGCATATCTACGGCCTGCTGTTCACCGTACTCTGGCCGCTGGCCGCGTCGCGGCCGATGCCGGCCACGCGGCTCGCGTTTCATGAGGAACTGGTGGCCGCATGCCAGTCCGATGGCCGCCCGGCAGTGCTGGTCAGCAGCCCGGCGCACCTGAAGCGCATTCCTGGTGCGCTGGACTGGTCCGCTTCGCAGCAGGTGCTGCAGGCCGTGTTCTCATCCGGCGGCCCGTTGCCGCCCGAGGCAGCGGCCGACGCGCTGCGTTGCATGGGCCGCTCGCCAATCGAGGTATTCGGCAGTTCCGAGACCGGTGGCATCGCCTGGCGCCAGCGCGCGGTGCAGGCCGATCGCTGGACCGCAATGCCCGGTATCGCGTGGCGTCTGCAGGACGGTTACCTCGCGGTGCGCTCGCCGCACCTGGCTGACGATGACTGGTACGTTTGCGCCGACCGTGCGCTGCCCGCCGGGGCAGACAGCTTTGTGCTGGCCGGACGTGCCGACCGCATCGTCAAGATCGAGGAAAAGCGCATTTCGCTGACGCAGATCGAGCAGCGCCTTGGCACGTCCGGCCTGGTGCGCGAGGCACGCGTGGTGTTGATCGAGCTCGATGTGGGCATGCGCGTGGCTGCGGCAGTCGTGTTGAGCGAAGCCGGGCAGGCGTTGTTCGATGCCAGTGGCCGTGGTGCGGTAACCAGCGCGTTGCGCAGGCATCTGGCCGAGGCTGTCGATGCGGTGGCGCTGCCGCGCCGCTGGGCCTGTCTGCAGGCACTGCCTTGCAACGCGCAGGGCAAGACTACCGAAAGCATGCTGCGCGACGTGTTCCGCCGTACGCTACCGCCCGTGCAGTGGCTCGAAGGCGACCACGCCTCGGCCACGGCCGAACTCGATGTGGCCGACGACCTCGCGGTATTCGACGGGCATTTTCCGGGTACGCCGATCGTACCCGGCGTGGCGCAGGTGGACTGGGTCATGGCGCTGGCGCCGCAAAAGCTCGGCGTACCGCCGCGCGACCGCTTCGCGCGACTCGATACGCTCAAGTTCCAGTCGGTGATCCGCCCTGGCACCAAGGTGCGGATGGCGCTGACCTGGCAGCCCGACGCATGTGTGCTGGGCTTCCGCCTTACGTCCGAGGCGGGTCCGCACGCCAGCGGCAAGATCGTTTTTCATCCCGAATCTCCAACCCCATGAGTGCCGCGTTCCGACCCGTCGTACTGGTGCCGGTCTACGACCACGAAGGCGCGATTGGCGCCATGGTCGAGGCCATCCTCAAGCATCCGTTGCCGTGCCTGCTGGTCGACGATGGCAGCAGCCCCGCCTGCGAGCAGGTGCTGCGCGACATCGCCAGCGCCCATCCCGAGCGAATCCAGCTGGTGCGCTTGCCGCAGAACCAGGGCAAGGGCGGCGCGATCATGGCCGGGTTTTCCGCGGCGGCTGAACTTGGATATACGCACGCCTTGCAGATCGATGCCGATGGCCAGCACGATGCCGATTGCATTCCGCAATTTGTGAAGCTGGCACAGGCCGATCCCGCGGCGATGATCTGCGGCCATCCGGTCTACGATGAATCGGTGCCGCGCCATCGGCTCTATGCGCGCTACCTGACGCATGTGTGGGTATGGATCAACACGCTCTCGTTCCAGATCCGCGATTCGATGTGCGGGCTGCGCGTCTATCCGCTCGCGGCGGTCACCCGGCTGATGCGCGAGCAACGCCTGGGCCGGCGCATGGAGTTCGATACCGAGGTGCTGGTGCATCTGGTCTGGCGCGGCGTGCGCATCGTCAACGTGCCTACGCGTGTTACGTATCCGTCCGACGGGGTGTCGCACTTCCAGGCCTGGCGCGACAACGTGCTGATCTCGCGCATGCATACCCGGCTGTTCTTTGGCATGGTGATACGCATGCCGCGCCTGTTGTGGCGCAAGGTGGCAGCATGAATCCGGCCAGCCCGAATCCGGCCAGCGCCGCGCGCCCGGTGCCATCGCGCCACTGGAGCGCCATCGGCGAGGTCACCTGCGTCTGGGGCGTATGGTGCCTGTACTTCCTGTATCGCCTGTTTGGCCGCGCGCTGTTCCGCCTGGTCGTGTATCCGGTGGTGACCTGGTACTGGCTGACCCATCCGCTGGCACGGCGCTCGTCGCTGGACTTCCTGACCCGCGTCGAGCAGACCGCCGGCACCATAGGCACACGCCCCACGTGGCGCCACTCGCTGCGGCACCTGTTTTCGTTCGCAGATACGCTGCTGGACAAGCTGCTGGCCATCGGCGGCCGCTACCGCTTTGGCAATGTCATCCGCGAAGGCAACGAGGTATTGCTGGAACAGATCGCGCGCGGGCAGGGCGGCATCATCATGACCGCGCATATGGGTTGCCTGGAACTGTGCCGCGTGCTGGCCAACCAGCGCAACGGCATGCGCCTGACCGTGCTGGTGCACACCGCGCACGCGGAGCGCTTCAACCGGATCCTGTCGCGTATCGACCCGAAATCGGGGGTGCAGCTGTACCAGGTTGACGATATTTCCCCCGCCACGGCGCTCGAACTGACCAGCAAGGTACAGGCTGGCGAGTTCGTGGCGATTGCCGGCGACCGCGCGCCCGCGCATGGCGGACGCGCGGTGCGGGTGCCATTCATGGGCGCGCCGGCGCGCTTCCCGGTGGGGCCCTATGTGCTGGCGTCATTGATGCGCTGTCCGCTGTATGCGATGGGTTGTGTGCGGCATGGCAACGGCCATCTGCTTCGTTTTACGGAACTTGCGCGCGAAGTATCGCTCCCACGGGCTAACCGCGAAGCGGCGCTGACCGCGCTGGCCACCTCGTATGCCGCATGGCTGCAGGCGCTGGTCGTGCAGTCGCCGTTCGACTGGTTCAACTTCTATGAATTCTGGGCCGACGAGCCGGTACGTACCGGCCGCCAGGACGCACGCCAGCCGTAGTGGCGGCGTTCCCCGGCCCCATTGAACCGCCATGTCCCAAGTCATTCATCACGCCATCACACTGACGCCGGCCTTTCACGACCTCGATCCCATGAACGTGGTCTGGCACGGCAACTACATTCGCTATTTCGAGGTGGCGCGCTGTGCGTTGCTGCAGAAGATCGACTACGACTACCCGCAGATGCGCGACTCGGGCTTTGCATGGCCCGTCGTGGACCTGCGCGTGAAGTACGTGCGGCCGCTGGTCTACGGGCAGGCGGTCGAGGTCCACGCCAGCATTACCGAATGGGAGAACCGGCTCAAGATCGAGTACGAGATCCGCGATGCGGCGTCGGGCCAGCGTCTGACCAAGGGCTATTCGATCCAGGTGGCCGTGGACATGAAGACGCAGGAAATGCTCTACGTGAGCCCGCCGATCCTGTTCGAGAAACTGGGAGTACAACCTTGAAGCGCCGGCACATGCTGCGGCACCTGGCCGCTGGTGGCATGGCGCTGGCATTGCTTGGGACCGTGCCGGTACATGCGGAAGACCTGCTTGGTGGCGTGGCGGCGCGGCTGGTCGATGCACCGGTGATTCACGGGCAGTTCGAACAGACCCGCAAGCTGGCGGGCTTCAGCAATCCGCTGGTGTCGCGCGGCGATTTCGTACTGGCGCGCGGACGTGGCGTGGTATGGAACACGCGTGACCCGTTTCCGTCGAGCCTGCTGGTGACGCCCGAGAAACTGGTGATGCGCGGTGCGGATGGCAAGGTGCAGCAGCAGATGCAGGCAGACAGCCAGCCAGCGATGCGTGTGGTGGGCGAGTCGATGATTGCCGTGCTGCGTGGCGATCTGCGCAGTCTGCAGGCGCGTTTCGATGTAAAGGGCAAGCTGGTCGGCAAGGCTGGCTGGACGCTTGTGCTGACGCCGCTCGACGCGGGTATGCGGCGCGTCTTCACCCGAATCGAACTGGCCGGCGACCGCTTCGTGCGTAACGTACGGCTGGAAGAGGGCAGTGGCGACAGCACCGTGGTGCGCATGATCGACCCGTCAGCGGCAGACAAGCTCAGCGCGGCCGAGGAGCAGCGCTTTGAGTGATATGGCAGGCGGCGTTGCGATGCGCAGCGGACTCTCACGGCTGGAACGCTGGCTGGCCATTGGCTGGCTGGTGCTGGTGCTGGCGCTGGTAGTGCACCAGTTCCAGTTCTGGCGCGCATCGCGGCTTGACACCGATGTCATGGCGCTGTTGCCGACCAGCGAGCGTACCGCTACCGCCGACCGTGTGCTGCGGCGCCTGGCCGATGGGGTGGCAAAAGAGGTGGTGGTGCTGGTGGGCAGCGACGACTGGGCGCGCACGCGCGCGGCGGCGCAACGCTTTGGTGCGACCACGGCGCGTCAGGCCGATCTGCTCAAGCCGGTCGACAAGATCGATGCATTCGACTTCGACGCCGCGCTGGCGTTCTACCGGCCATGGCGCGACCGCTTGCTGACGGATGCCCAGCGCCGGCAGTTGCAGGACGCCAATCCCGATGCACTCGCGCAGCAGGCGCTGACGCGTCTCTACCAGCTGTCGACCGGCCCGCGCCTGACGGATTGGGCCGCCGATCCGCTCGGCTTGTGGCAAGACTGGTGGCTGTCGCGTGCAGCGGTCACGCGTGTGCATGAGCGCGACGGACTGGCCACGCTGTCGGGCGATGGCAAGGAATGGGTGCTGTTGTCATACCAGATCACCAGGCCCGCCTTCTCGGTCAGCGGCAATACCGAATATGGTGACCTGCTCAAGGCAGCCGAGGCGGCGGCAAAGCAAGGTGATGCCAGCGTGCGGGTGATCGCCGCCGGCATTCCACTGCATGCCGAAGCCGCGGCCGCACAGGCCAACTGGGAGATGAACGTGATTGGCTGGGGCTCGCTGGCGGCAGTATTGCTGCTGGTGTGGCTGGCGTTCCGCTCGTTGCGGCCCATCGTGCTGGTAGGACTGTCACTGCTGGTAGGCACGGCCGCGGCGATCTCCGCCACGGCCATCGTGTTTGACAAGGTCCATCTGATCACGCTGGTGTTCGGCGCCAGCCTGGTGGGCGTGGCCGAAGATTTCGGCATTCATTACTTTGTCACGCGCCAGGCGATGGCACGTGCGACACCGCCTTCGGTGATGCGCTTCCTGCTGCCGGGCATGGCGCTGGCGCTGCTGACCAGTGTGGTGGCGTACCTGGCGCTTGGCATCGCGCCGTTCCCGGGGCTGCGTCAGATGGCATTGTTCTCTGCGGTGGGACTGGTGGCGGCGTTCCTGACCGTGGTGTTCTGGTTCCCGCTGCTTGATCGCGGCACGCTGCGCCAGACCCGGTTGTCGACCTGGCTCGCCGATAGCCTGTCGCGTTGGCCGCGTGTGCGCAATGACCGAAACACCTGGCTGGCATTGGCCGCGCTCGCGCTGTTCATCGTGCCCGGTGTCTGGCAGGTGAATATCGTCGATGATGTGCGGCAATTGCAGAGTTCACCGCCGGCATTGATCGAGGCCCAACGCACGGCCGGACGCCTGCTGGGCACGCCGAGCCCCGCGCAGTTCGTACTGGTGCGCGGCGCTACGCCTGACGCGGTGCTGGCCAACGAGGAAGCCGTCAAGGCCCGGTTGGCCGACGCGATGCAACGCGGCGATCTGCAAGGCTTCGTGGCCGTCTCCGATTGGGTGCCATCGGCCGCGCGTCAGCGTGCCGATGCGGCGCTGGCCGACCGCCAGGAAGTTGCCGTGCGCCAACGGGTGGCCAAGGCGCTGGGCGGCACCATTGCCGCGCCGGATGCTTCCGATGGCAGTGCGGTGCTGGCGTTGTCGGCATGGCTTGCGCACCCGGTGTCGGGCACGCTGCGCCATCTGTGGCTCGACCGCGAAGGCAGTGGCTACGCCAGCGTGATGCTGCTGCGCGGGCTCGACAAGCCGGCCGTCATGCCGGGCATTGCCGAGGCCGTCAATCAGGTACAAGGCGCGGAATGGGTCGATCGCATTGCCGATCTGTCCGGGTTGCTGCACCACTATCGGGTGCTGATGAGTTGGTTGCTGCTGGCCGGCGCGGCGGGCGTGGCGTTGTTGCTGGGTTGGCGCTACGGGCGTGCCGGATGGCGTGCGCTGGTGCCGACGCTGCTGGCGGCGGCATTCAGCGTGGCGGTGCTGGGCTGGCTGCACGTACCGTTGCAGCTGTTCTCGGTGCTGGCGCTGGCCTTGCTGCTGGGGGTGGGAGTGGACTACGGCATCTTCCTGCTCGAGCATCCTGGCGACGGCGTGTCATGGACGGCAATCGTGCTCGGCGCGGCCAGCACCTTGCTGGCGTTCGGCCTGCTGGCACTGTCGTCGACGCCGGCGCTGCATGCGTTTGGCATGACCATGCTTTCCGGTGTGGGTGCGGTCTGGGTGCTTTCGCCATGGTTCAGGCCGGCTGCCCCAGCTATCGAATAACAATATGAAACAGGGTTGATCCAGATGAAGACGGAACAGGTTGATGTACTGATCGTGGGCGCCGGCCCGGCGGGCTCGGTGGCGGCAGGCCTGCTGCGCAAGCGCGGCATCGAGGTGCTCGTGATCGAGAAGGAGACGTTTCCGCGTTTCTCGATCGGCGAGAGCCTGCTGCCGCAGAGCATGGAGTACATCGAAGAGGCCGGCATGCTGCAGGCCGTGGTCGAGGCAGGCTTCCAGTACAAGAATGGCGCGGCGTTCTCGCGTGGCGGCCGCCATACCGAGTTCGACTTCCGCGACAAGTTCTCGCCAGGCTGGGGCACGACCTATCAGGTGCAGCGCGCCCACTTCGACGACGTGCTGATTCGCGAGGCCGCGAAGCAGGGCGCCGAAGTGCGCTTCCGCCATGTGGTGGAAGCCGTGGACGTCAGTGGCGCACAGCCGGTGGTAACCGTGCGCGATCCGGACGGCAACGCCTACGCGGTGCAGCCGAAGTTCCTGCTCGATGCCTCCGGCTTTGGCCGTATCCTGCCGCGCCTGCTGAAGCTGGAATCGCCGTCGAATTTCCCGGTGCGCTCGGCAATCTTCACGCACGTGGAAGACCACATTCCTGTCGGCAGCTTCGATCGCAACAAGATCCTGATCAGCGTGCATCCCGAGCATGTCGATGTCTGGTACTGGACCATCCCGTTTTCCAATGGACGTTGCTCGCAGGGTGTGGTGGCCGAGAAGTCCTTCCTGGACCGCTATCCCGGCGACGAGATGGCCAAGCTCAAGCAGTTGGTCAGTGAAGAACCGCACCTGGCCAGCGTGCTCAAGGACGCGAACTGGGACACCCCGGCGCGCCAGATCGTCGGCTACTCGGCGAATGTCAGCTCGCTGTGGGGCAGTGGTTACGCGCTGCTGGGCAATGCCGGCGAATTCCTCGATCCGGTGTTCTCGTCGGGCGTGACCATTGCGTTCAAGTCGGCCAGCCTGGCAACCGCATGCGTGGCGCGCCAGCTGGCCGGTGAAACGGTGGACTGGGACGCCGACTACGCCAAACCGCTCAAGGCTGGCGTCGACTGTTTCCGCACGTTCGTCGAGGCCTGGTACGAGGGCCGATTCCAGAAGGTGATCTTCCATCCCGACGCGACACCCGAAATCCGCCAGATGATCTCGGCAATCCTGGCTGGCTACGCGTGGGATCGCAAGAATCCATTCGTGGCCGAATCGAAACGGCGTCTCAGTGTCCTGGAGCAGCTTTGCACGGTTTGAGTTTTCGATCTTCCCTGGCCGCTTGCCTGGTATCGCTGACGGTACTGGGCGGGTGTGCATCGGTTGTGCCGCCTGCAGGCAACACACCGTCCGCCGTTGCCGCGCCAACTGCCGCGCCACTGCTGCGGCTGCCGCCGGCATCGCTGGGCAAGACGCTGAACCTGCAGCAGCAGATCACGGTGCAATATCCGTCGCCCCAAGGCGAGCAGACGCGCGACATGCTGGCGTTGCTGGAGGCAGATGCCGCGCACACGCGGCTGGCCGCGGTGGCGGGCGGGCAGGTTCTGGCGCGTCTGGACTGGGACGGCAAGGATCTGCGCGTGACGCGTGCGCCGTGGGCACCCCCGGAGCTGCTGCCCGAGCGTATCCTCAGTGATCTGCAGTTGTCGTTGTGGCCGGTTGCGGCCATCCAGGCGGCGCTGCCGGCGGGGTGGCGCGTGGATGCCTCGTCCGGCATGCGCCAGCTACTGGCCGGCGACGAGGTGGTGGCGGAGATCCGCTACCCGGATGCGCGGACGACGGTATTCGTGCAACGCCGCGACGGCTACCGGCTAACGATTCGCACACTGCAGGGGCAAGGGGAGGCGCGATGACGATCTACATGAACGCGATGAACGTGATCTGCGCGCTCGGCAGCGGCGGCGATGCCGTGCGTGCCGCACTGTGGCGTACCGATGGTCCGAGCGGTGGCGAAACCACCGACCGTTACACCCCGGGCATGCCATTGCATCTGGGCACGGTGCGCGAGCCAATTGCCGCCACCGATCTGCCCGCGGGCGTTGCACCGGGGTTAGTCAGCCGCAACAACGCGCTGCTGGACCGGACCCTGGCCGCGCTGCGTCCGGCAGTGGAGGCCGCGATTGCGCGCGTGGGTCCGCAGCGCGTGGCCATCGTGCTTGGCACCAGTACCTCGGGTATCAGTGACGGAGAGGTTGCCGTGCGCGAGCGCGCCAGCACCGGCGCATGGCCGGCCGCTTTCCACTATGGCCAGCAGGAACTGGGTTCGCCGGCGCAATACCTGGCGCTGGCACTGGGCGTGGCTGGCCCGGCATATACGATTTCCACGGCATGCTCGTCCAGCGCGAAATCGCTTGCCGCCGCGGCGCGCCTGATCGAGCAGGGAATTGTCGATGTTGCCATCGCGGGAGGCGTCGACACGCTGTGCGCGTTTACGATCGCCGGATTCCGCTCGCTCGAATCGGTCAGCGCGGTGCGTTGCAATCCGCTGTCCGCGCATCGGCACGGCATCAATCTTGGTGAAGGTGCGGCACTGTTCCTGATGTCGCGCGAAGCCGGGCCGGTGCGGCTGGCCGGATGGGGCGAGACGTCGGATGCGCACCATATGTCGGCGCCCGACCCTGGCGGTGCGGGGGCGCGTACCGCGATGCAGCAGGCGCTCACGCGCGCCGGCCTGCGGGCCGGCGACATCGACTACCTGAACCTGCACGGCACGGCCACGGAACAGAACGATGCGATGGAGTCGCGCGCGGTAGCCGATCTGCTTGGCGTCGATGTGCCAGTAAGTTCCACCAAGCCCCAGACCGGCCATACGCTCGGCGCGGCTGGCGCGGTGGAGGCCGCGCTGATGTACCTGACGCTTACCGACAATCCGCACGGCCGCCTGCCGGCGCACTGGTGGGATGGCGCTGCCGATCCATCGCTGCCTGCGCTGCATGTGGTGGGCGCCGACGAGTCGCTGGGCCGCCCGGTGCGGCATGTGATGAGCAATTCCTTTGCATTCGGCGGCAGCAACAGCGTGCTGGTGCTGGGCGAGGGCTAAAGATGAATACGTCCGAACCGTTATCGAATCATCGACCTGCGCTGCCACCGGTGGCCGAGGTGGTGCCGCACGCTGGCGCGATGCGGCTGATCGACGAACTGCTGCAGGCCGATGACACGATGTGCGTGGCGCGAGCCACCGTGCGGGCCACGCAACTGTTTGTCGACGAAGCCGGCATGCCGGGGTGGGTGGGTATCGAGTACATGGCCCAGACCATCGCGGCATGGGCGGGCGTGCGCGAACGCGCCGCGGGGCGCGCGCCGGGCATTGGCTTCCTGCTGGGCTCGCGCCGCTATAGCTGTGACGTGGCGGCGTTTCCGGCCGGCAGCGAACTGACGATTTCCGTGCAGGTGGAACTGACCGGTGACAACGGTCTGGGCATGTTTGCCTGCACGCTGGCACTGGATGGGCGCGACGTTGCGCGCGCCAATGTTTCCGTATTCCAGCCTGCCGATGCGCAGGCGTTTCTCCAGGGGCAGCAGGCATGACGAACAAGACCGTGCTCGTCACGGGGTCCTCGCGCGGCATTGGCCGCGCCATTGCATTGCGCCTGGCGCGCGACGGCTACGACGTGGTGGTGCATTGCCGCGCGCGCCGCGAGGAAGCCGAATCGGTAGCCGACGCCGTACGCGCGTTTGGCCGCAATGCACGTGTGCTGGCATTCGACATCGCGCAGCGCGAAGTGGCATCGCGCGTGCTGCTGGCCGACGTCGAGGAGCATGGCTGCTACTACGGCGTGGTCTGCAACGCTGGCCTGGCACGAGACGCGGCGTTTCCGGCCATGAGCGGCGAAGAATGGGACGAGGTGGTGCATACCAATCTCGATGCGTTCTACAACGTGCTGAATCCGCTGGTCATGCCGATGGTGCAACGGCGCCAGCCGGGGCGCATCGTGACGCTGTCATCGGTGTCGGGGCTGGTGGGCAACCGCGGCCAGACCAACTACAGCGCGGCAAAGGCCGGCATCATCGGGGCCACCAAGGCGCTGGCGATCGAACTGGCCAAGCGTCAGATCACGGTCAATTGCGTGGCGCCCGGCCTGATCGATACCGAAATGATCGAGGAACACGTGCGTGAAGAGGCGCTGAAGATGATTCCGGCGCGCCGCATGGGTACCCCGGATGAGGTAGCTGCCACAGTGGCCTTCCTGTTGTCGCCGGATGCCGGTTACATTACACGGCAGGTAATTTCGGTGAACGGGGGGATGTTCGGATGAAGCGGGTTGTCGTAACCGGCGCGGGCGCGGTCAGCGCCCTGGGCAATGACTGGGCTACAGTGCGCGAGCGCCTGGCCAGCGGCCGCAATGCGGTCGTGCATATGCCGGAATGGGACGATATCAGGGGGCTCAATACCCGCCTGGGCGCACCAGTGCCGCCGTTCACGCTGCCGCCACACTACACGCGCAAGCTGACGCGGTCGATGGGGCGCGTGTCGCTGATGGCCGTGCTGGCCAGCGAAGCCGCGCTGGCCGATGCCGGACTGGCCGGCAGCCCGCTGGTCACGGGTGGGCGCATGGGCATTGCCTACGGGTCTTCCACGGGCACGCCGTCGGCGATACAGGACTTCGGGCGCATGATGAGCGAGCGTTCGACCGAGGACATCAGCGCCACCACGTATATCCGCATGATGCCCCACACCACGGCCGTGAATATCGGCGTGTTCTTTGGCATCACGGGGCGCATCCTGACGACGTCGAGCGCATGCACGTCGGGCAGCCACGGCATTGGCTATGCGTTCGAGACGATTCGCGCCGGCAAGCAGGTTGCGATGCTGGCGGGCGGCGGTGAAGAGCTCGATGCGACCGAGGCCGCGGTGTTCGACACCCTGTTCGCCACCAGCACGCGCAATGACGCACCGGAAACCACGCCGCGGCCGTTCGATGCGAACCGCGACGGGCTGGTGCTGGGCGAGGGCGCAGGTACGCTGGTGCTCGAGGAGCTCGAACATGCGCAGGCGCGTGGTGCGCGCATCCTGGCCGAGATTGTCGGCTACGGTACCAACAGCGATGGCGCGCACGTGACGCAGCCCCAGGCCGAGACCATGGCCGTGGCAATGCGCCTGGCGCTCGAGGATGCCAATCTTGAGGCCAGCGCGATTGGCTACGTCAATGCGCATGGCACGGCGACCGATCATGGCGATATTGCAGAGTCGCACGCCACGCATGCGGTGCTGGGGCCCAATGTGCCAATCAGTTCGCTCAAGAGCTACCTGGGCCATACGCTCGGGGCGTGCGGTGCGCTGGAGGCCTGGATGACGATCGAGATGATGCGCGATGGCTGGTTCGCGCCCACCGTGAACCTGGTGGACCCGGATCCGCGCTGTGCGTCGCTTGACTACATCATCGGCGAAGGGCGCAGGCTCGACACCGAGTATGTGATGAGTAACAATTTTGCGTTCGGCGGCATCAATACCTCGCTGGTATTCCGTCGCTGGACCCACTGAAGTTGCTGTTTCCCAGCTTCTAGCGTTTCTTGCCTGTTCAACAACCAAAATAAGGAAGGTCAATGAAATTCGCCGCTCTCCCGCTGCTCGCCGTTGCTTGCGCCGCCACGCTCCTGTCTGCCCCGGCCGCCGCGCGTGATACCAAGTACATGCTGCCGTTCCAGGATGTACTGGACATGCCCGAGGCCAAGGAAAAGCTCGACGGCTCCGTGAAGTTCTACCTGTCCGGCGCGCGCACCCCCAAGGTGCTCGAGAAGAAGGACAGCGACGTGTCGAACAAGAAGACCAACGGCGTGGGCAAGAGCGATGAGGAAGCGTGCCGCTGGGCCGCGCTGTCGGCGCTGCTGGCATTCCAGGACAAGGCCAAGTCGCTGGGCGTCAATGCCGTGGTCGATATGGTCAGCTACTACAAGAAGGACACCAACGCCAGCGCCAGCGAGTACGAGTGCCACGCCGGCGCCGTCGTGGTGGGCGTGGCGCTGAAGGGCACCTACGCCAAGGTGGCAAACTGATGCGCGCCCGGCGAGCGCGCTGAACCGGTCGGCCTAGCAAAGGGATCGCTGTCATGCCGCTTGCCCTGCGTACCGGATCCGTCATGGCCTTCGCGGCCATGGCACCCCCAGTCAGTCGCTGGATGTCGGCGGATGAACTGGCGCGCCTGTCGACCATGCGGGCGCAGCAGCGCGCCGAGCAGTTCGCGGCGGGCCGCTGGCTCGCACGCCGCCTGCTGGCCGTGACATTTGGCGGCGATGCCTCCGAATGGGCGCTGTCGGCCGCAGAGGATGCACCGCCACTGGCTACGCATACCAGTGGCGTGGTCGGTTTGCCCGTATTCGTTTCGATTGCCCACTCGGGCGATCATCTGGCTTGCGCGGTATCGGACATGCCGGTCGGCGTCGATATCGAGGAACTGCAACCGCGCAAGCATCTGGACACGCTGATCGAAGCGACCACCACCGAAGCCGAACGGGCCGCGTTGCCGGCGTTGCTGCCGGGCAGTGACCGGCGCGAAGATGAACGCGACGGCCAACTCGAAGAAGCACGTGAAGAAGCGCGCATGGTGGCGTTCTTCCAGCTCTGGACGCTCAAGGAAGCGTGGATCAAATGCCACGGCGGGAGTCTGTTCCAGACCATGATGGGGCAGGTCGTGGAAGCCGTGCCAGCGACGCTGGACCGCGCCAACGGCCTGACCTGGCGCCGCAAGGGCGCGGTGCTGGCGCTGGCCGCATCGGTGCCGGTCGACGAAATCGAACTGCCGGATGCCATGGGGTGGCGTCTCCATGCACGCGAGACCGTGGACTAGGAACTCAGGTCTTTTCCAGCGATGCGCAGGCCGCGCGCAACATGGCGGCATATCCTTCCAGATGCGGTTCGATCCGGTACACCGGTCCTGCAATCGAGATCGCATAGCACTCGCCCGACAGCCGTACCGGCCATGCGAGCGCACCCACATCAGGCATCGATTCACTCAGGTTGACATACGCACCGCGCTCGCGCGCCTGGCGCAGGTCGGCTTCGAGCGTGGCCGGCGAGGTCAGCGTGCGCGGCGTAAAGGCCTGGAATGCCAACTGCGGCAGCAGCGCGGCGCGTTCCGTGTCGTCCATTGCCGCCAGCAGCGCCTTGCCGATCGAGTTGGCATGAAGCTCGCGACGTTCGCCGGCCGTGGCGATATAACGGATCGCATGCGGGGATTCGAGCACGTCGAGATACACCACCGCGGTCCCTTCGTAAAGCTTGCCGATCACCACGGTTTCTCCGGTGGCATCGCGCAGTTCGCTCATGGTGTCGTGCACACGATCGAGCACCGGGTCGTGCCGGGCGATTTGCTGCGCCATCGCCAGCAGCCGCCCGGTAGGGTAATAGCCCTGCCGGCGCGCCGTTTCATACAGATAGCCCAACGATGTCAGCGTGCGGATCAGTGCCAGGCAGCTCGATGCAGGCACTGCCAGCAGGCGCGCCAGTTCCGATAGCGACAGCGCGCGGCGTTCGCGTGCAAAGGTCTCGATGATCTCGATCACGCGCAAGGCGGTCTTGACGTTCATCGCGGCGGGCTTGGCGGCGGTAGGCTCGGGGCGCTCTGGCATGGGCTTGGCGGGTGCGGAACTGGTAATCGTGTGGGAGATGGTATCGCGCGGCACTGTATCACGGAGCCTGCCGGGGCACGGCCCGGGCAGGATTTGTACCGCTCTGTATCCGGCCCGGGCGCCGATACATCGGTACACGCAAGCTTGCATGCGGTGATACGGAAGGGATACGCCGCTGTCGTCCAATACGTCCCATGACGCCTCGGCGTATCTTCCTGAAGGATCCACATGTTGAATCGAACACTGATCTCTTTCGCCGTGGCCGCAATGGGCCTGGTGGCCACCACGGCGGCAACTGCCGCGGACACGCAAGCGCCGTCGGTGGTAATCGTGCACGGCGCGTTTGCGGATGGCTCGGACTGGGCCAAGGTCATTCCCTTGCTGCAGGCCAGGGGTGTGAAAGTGCAGGCGGTGCAGAACGGGCTGAACTCACTGGGTGACGACGTGGCCGCCACGCGCCGCGCCATCAACAACCAGCCAGGCAAGGTGGTGCTGGTGGGGCATTCGTGGGGCGGTACGGTCATCACCGAAGCTGGCGCGAATGACAAGGTCTCCGCGCTGGTCTATGTGGCGGCGTTCGCGACTGATGCTGGCAAGTCGACCGAAGAGACCGGCAAGGAATTTCCGCCGGCACCGGGCATCGGGAAGCTGGTTGCCGATGCCGAAGGTTACCTGTCGTTGCCGGCGGCGGCGGTGGCGAGTGATTTTGCACAGGACCTGCCTGCGGCGCAGACGCGCGTCATGGCCGCGACCCAGGGACCGATCCAGGCCAAGGCATTTGGCGAGAAGACCACCGTGGCGGCATGGGCCAGCCGTCCGTCGTGGTTTATCGTCAGCGCGAACGACCGGATGATTCCACCGGACCTGGAACGGGCCATGGCAAAGAAAATCGGCGCCAAGGTCACCACGCTGCCGACCAGTCACGTGCCACAGCAATCGCGGCCCGCCGATGTGGCGAAGGTCATCCTCGATGCCGTGCACACGGTGCAGGCTGGTCACTGACCATGCAAAAAGGGCTGCCAGGAAAGCAGCCCTTTGTATCGTTGCCAGGCCTGGCGCTCAGAAATCGAACTGGGCGGACAGGAACAGCGTGCGTGGCGCCGCAACGGTTGCGTAGGTGCCGCTCACGAGCCAGTAGTTCGAGTTGAAAAGGTTCTCGATATTGGCGCGCAAGACCACCGGCTTGCCCATTACCTTGGTGCGATAGCGGGCGCCAATGTCATAGCGGGTCCAGCTCGGCATGCTCAGCGTGTTCGCGGCATTGAAATACACCGATGAGGTATGGATGATGCGGCCGTTCAGGCTCAGGCCCGCCAACCCGGGCACATCCCAGTCCGCGCCCAGGTTGAAAGCATTGTTGGGCACGCCGTTGGCCCGGTTGCCGTCGTTGACGCCACCAGCGGTATTGGTCAGCTTGGCATCGTAGAAGGTGGCGCTGGCCATCAGGCGCAGGCCGCGCACCACTTCACCGTATGCCGACAGTTCGATGCCGCGGTTGCGTTGTTCGCCGTCGAAGCTGTAGACATTGGTGGCCGGATCGGTGATGGCGCTCGGACGCTCAAGCTGGAACGCCGATACCGTGGTCGAGATCGTGCCCCAGTCAACCTTGACGCCAGCTTCATACTGGTTGGACTTGTATGGCGCGAAGACCTGGCCCGCGTTGGCGGCGGTGGTCGGCGCCACGCCGCCACGCGACAGGCCCGATGTGAAATTGCCGTACAGCGAGACGTTCTTGATGGGCTTGACCACGATGCCGGCCAACGGCGAAATCGCGCTTTCGTCGTAGCTTGCCATCATGGCGCCGGTGGTGGTGCTGAAGTTGTCCAGCGCCAC
This sequence comes from Cupriavidus sp., assembly GCF_057315035.1. Lineage (NCBI taxonomy): Bacteria > Pseudomonadati > Pseudomonadota > Betaproteobacteria > Burkholderiales > Burkholderiaceae > Cupriavidus > Cupriavidus sp. Next base: position 133,781 of record NZ_DBHKYV010000011.1, read on the forward strand.
CCGTTGATGACGGAAGCCGCCGGTCAGCAGCAGGCGGTCGCTGAACATGGACAGCGTATCGGTCAGCGTAAAGCTTGTCAGCGCCGTATCGGAGGCCTTGGCCGGATCGATGCGGGTGCCAATCACCGGTGGGATCGGTACAGGATTGTAGATGCTCGATGAAACCGCGCCGGCGGACGACAGTACATAAGCGCTGCCAGTTTCCTGCTCCAGTCGCGCAAAGCTGGCCGTGACCATATGGCCCACGCCGAACGTGCTGAATGACGTGCGCGCACCGACGTCGGCGGTCCAGGTCTTGCTGTACGAGTCGTAATACGAGTTCGTGACGCTGAAGTTGCCTTGTGCGTCGGCTGGTCCGTAAGGGAAGCTCTGGTAGGCCGACCCTTCCCGATAACCGCCAGCCGCATAGACCGTGAGGTTCGGCAGGATGTCGTATTCGAGACGCGACATCACGGCGGTGTCATGCAGCCAGAGCTCTGTGCCGGGGTAGAAGTTGCGATGCCCTGAAGGTGCATCGGGGATCGATGTCACGCCAGCCTGGAAGCCGATCTGCGGACGGAAGTTGTCGGTGCCTTCATGCTGCGTGTAGGTGTCCAGCGACCAGCGCAGCTTCTTGCCGCGGTAGTCCAGTGCCAGCGCGCCCACGCCCTGTTTCTGGCTGCCGTCGTCCAGCGCGGTGTCGCCGCCGCGGAACACGCCGTTGACGCGCACGCCCCATTCCTTGTTTTCGCCAAAGCGACGGCCAACGTCGGCCTGCACGCCGAACAGCGACTTGCTCTCGTAGGTGGTGGTCAGGCGGGTCAGCGGTTCGTCTTCGGCACGCTTGGTGACCACGTTGATGGCACCGCCAATGCTGCCGCTGGGGCCGATGCCATACATCAGCGTACCCGGACCCTTGAGCACCTCCACGCGTTCCATGATCGCGGCTGGCATACGGCTGGACGACGTCATGCCGTACAGGCCATTGAGACCCACGTCGCTGCTCGACACCGTGTAGCCGCGGATCTGGAAGTCCTCGCCAAAGCCGCCGCGCGACGTTAGCGTGCGCACCGACGCGTCATTGATCACCACGTCGGCCAGTGTCCTGGCCTGGGTGTTCTCGAGCATTTCGGCCGTGTAGTTGGTGGTGCTGAACGGCTGGTCCATGACATTGGACGTGCCCAGCACGCCCAGGCTGCCGCCGCGCGCCACCTGGCCGCCCGCATAGGGTGCGGGCAGGTCATTGGCCGCCGCCGCTGTCACGGTCACGGCAGGCAGCATGGTTGCGCCATCCGCCGAGCCGGAACTGAGCGGGCCGTTGATCAGGTAGCTGCCATTCGACTGCTGTGCCACTTCCAGCCCGGTACTGGCCAGCAGCGTGTCGAGCCCGGCGCGCGGCGTGTAGTTGCCGTGCAGGCCCTTGCTCTGCTTGCCAGTCGCAATTTCGGGCTTGAACGACAGCATGATGCCGGCCTCGCGGCCGAAGCGGCTCAATGTGTCTTCCAGCGTGCCAGCGGGAATATCGTAGGTGCGCGCCGTCGCTATCTGGGCGTGGGCAAGCGCGGGTGCCGCCAGCGCGGGAGCGGCGATCGCAGCGCCAAAAGCGATGCGGCTGATCAACGATGTCAGCAGCTTGTGGCGAAGAACAGGATATGACTGGCGATTGCGCGCCTGGACCGGACCCATGAAACAGACCTTTCGAATGGAGGAGAGATGAAGTGCTTGTCCTCCTTGACCCGCGAACTGCAAAAACGGATCAACCTTCGAAATATTTTCTTGAACAGGGGCAGGGGATCAGGGCCGGCGGGCGGGCAGTAGCCGGATTTCATCATGGCCCCAGAGCCGGGTGACGGTCTCCCTTTGCAGGTTCAGCGTGGAGCTCAGCGTCTGCAGGACCTTGCCCAGGTCGTCCAGCGGAAATGAACCCGATACCCGGGTGCCGGCAATCGCCGGGTCGTACGACAGGGTAGCGCGGCTGTAGCGGCGTAGCTCCCCGATAAAGTCGTCGAGCCGCATGCTGCGCGCCACGATAAAGCCTTCCGCCCAGGCGATGCGGCTGGCTTCGGCTGGCCCCGGGATGTCGCTGTCGCGTGCGGTGTAGCGTGTGCAGGTCCCGGCCGGCAACACGCGCGCGCGATCGGGATGCTCGCGCGGCCGGATCTCAACGGCGCCCTGATAGACGCAGACCTCGGTATCACCATCCTGCTGGCGCATCGAATATCTCGTGCCCAGCGCCCGTGCCGTGCCATGTGCGGTCTCGACCAGGAACGGGCGCGGCGCCGGTTGCGGATCCTTCGCGGTCGTCAGGAGGATTTCGCCGGCCAGCAGTTTCACGCGTCTTTCGGCGGTACCGAACGCGATATCGACGGCGCTGTCGGTGTTCAGCATCAGTTGGGTGCCGTCGGCAAGCATCACGGTGCGCCGCTCACCAACGGCTGTGCGGTAATCCGCCTGCCATTGGCGCCATGGCGTGTATTCGCGCGCTGCCCAGGTCAGCCCGCTGGCAAAGGCCAGTGTTGCAATGGTCTTGATGGCGTGACGGCGCGGTCTGGAATCGTGCGATGTGAGTGCGGCGCGTGCGATATCGGCGGCAACGGGAGAGGCCAGCGGTAGCAGGCGACCTTGTACTGACTCAATCCGTTGCCACGCGCGCTCATGATCGGGATGCTCGGCGCGCCAGCGCTGCCATGCCTGCGTGAGTTCAGCGGGCACCTCGTCGGCTTGCAGGTCCACCAGCCATTCGAGCGCGCGCTCCGCAACGGCCGTGGGAATGGTCGCGGCATCGGCCGTGGCGCGGTACCAGGAAGAAGTTGGCACGCCAGCGCTCATCCCACGAAAGACAGATCGGCAAAGTAGCACTGCCGCAGGCCCTTGACGACGTATCGCTTGACCGTCGGGACCGAGATCCCCAGTGCTTCGGCCACTTGCGCATGCGTGTGGCCGTCAAGCTGTGAGAGCAGGAACGCGCGCCGTACAAGCGCGGGCAGGCCATCGAGCAACTGATCGAGTTCGAGCAGTGTCTCGAGCATGATCGCGCGGTCTTCCGGCGATAGTTCGACCTCGCGTGGCGCATGGGCGAGCGCATCGAGGTACGCCTTTTCGAGTTGCTCGCGACGCCAATGGTTTGACATCAGGTTTCTGGCAACCGTGGTCAGGTAGGCGCGCGGTTCATCGAGGCGGGCCGGGACACGTTCGCTATGGAGCAGCCGCACGAACGTGTCGTGCGCAAGATCCGCGGCCTGCTCGGCGCTGCCTAGCCGCCGGTGCAGCCAGCCCTTGAGCCACGAATGGTGATCGCAGTAGAGCGACTCGATGGTCGATGGAAAAAGGGAGCCTGGCGTACTCATGGTCTAGCCCGTCATCGGTTGACTACAAGCTGTCCCGTGAGCGGTTCCCGGCTAGCCATGCAGTAATCTGATGCGTCGCATCTAAATGATAATCATTATTAGTAACAGAAACTGAAGGTGACTGTCAAACAACCCGGCCTCTGTACCTCGGAAAGTACGTTGTGCTGGCAACACAGACATTAACGACAAAGTAGGTTATGGCTACATGTGCCTTATACGACTCTCTGTGGGTTGTGTTCTCGATGGCGGCGGCTTTTGGTCATTATCTCCTCGATATTTTAATTCTGACAAAATTGTAATGTTAAAAATCATAGAGAAAACCCTAAAGTCGGCTTTGTGACGCAAAACTTTCTCCTATAAATAGTCCCACGTGTTGCGAACTGGTGTCACGCTCCACGCCTCCGCCCGCCTGTGCTAGCCTGCGGGCTTTTTTTTGCCCGTTTATTAATCATTGATTCTGGTGTTTTGTTAATCGTATTTCTTTTATCCGCACTGGTAATCAGTCACTCCCGGGTCATGGTGAAAACCCTGCCACCGCTTTATCTTGACTAAGCTGGTATATCACATACCTTGTATCCATTCGCATCTGCGATTACGCGAAGATTACAGCGAACATTACAAATCTGTAATTCATTCTATGGCATTCAATGTGGCGGAGGTTTCAGATGAACAGCGCATGACCGGTTCCAATCCATTGTCTGGAATGTCTTTCTGGACAAGGATTTAAGCGCGCATTCGGTACCAACTCCCTGTGAGCAATGGCGGTCCCGCGCATGGATTTTCTTCCCCAAATCCACGAAGTAAAACCAATAACAACGAAGACACAGGAGACACGCAAATGCTCATGACCTTATTCCGGGCCGGATGCGGGGCGCCGGTTTTCCGAATCCTATCCGCCAAAAATGCAGATCATTCGTTTCCAGGGAGCGCGCAATGACACATGCACCTACCGGGGCGCTGCGCCCTAATCCGCAGGTTTCCGACAGCAAGCGCTGGATCCAGTTGCTGGTTGGCGTGGTCTGTATGATCGCCACCGCGAATATCCAATATGCGTGGACCCTTTTTGTGCCGGAAATCGAGGAGACCTACGGCTGGTCGCGGGCCAATATCCAGATCGCATTTACGATTTTCGTGCTGGTGCAGACCTGGCTGGCTCCCATCGAGGGTTACTTCATCGACAAATTCGGTCCGCGGCTGATGGTGGCGTTCGGCGCACTGTTTATCGGCTTTGCCTGGGTAATCAATTCACAGGCCACCACGCTGATGGGTTTCTACGTTGGCGCGGCCGTGGGCGGGCTGGGTGTGGGTTCGATCTACGCTACCTGCATCAACAACGCGATCAAGTGGTTCCCGGATCGGCGTGGCCTTGCGGTTGGCCTGACGGCGGGCGGCTACGGTGCCGGTTCGGCGGCCACGATCCTGCCTATCGCGGCCATGATCGAGTCGTCGGGCTTCCAGAGCACGTTCCTGTTCTTCGGCATCCTGCAGGGCTCGCTGGCCTTTATCGCGGCGTGGTTCCTGCGCGCGCCGCAACGTAGTGAGGTTCGGGCATCTAGCAAGATCTACCAGTCGACGCGTGACTACACGCTCAAGGAAGCCCTGAGCACGAAGCTGTTCTGGCTGATGCTGGTCATGTTCGTGCTGGTGGTCACTGGTGGCATGATGGCGGTGGCGCAGCTTGGCGTGATCGCCAAGGACCTCGGCGTCAAGGAGTTCAAGGTCGACCTGTACTTCTTCACCATGGCTGCCTTGCCGCTGGCCCTGATGCTCGACCGCGTCATGAACGGTATCTCGCGTCCGCTGTTCGGCTGGATCTCGGACCACATCGGCCGAGAGAAAACCATGGTGATCGCCTTTTCGCTGGAAGGGATCGGCATCATCGCGCTGGGTTACTTCGGCAGTAATCCGTACGCGTTCCTGATCCTGTCAGGTGTGGTGTTCCTGGCCTGGGGCGAGGTCTATTCACTGTTCTCGGCGCTATCCGGCGATGCATTCGGGACCAAGCACATCGGCAAGATCTACGGCGTGCTCTACACGGCCAAGGGGATTGGCGCGCTGTTCGTGCCAATCGGCAACCTGATGATGGAGGCCACCGGCACGTGGTCCACCGTGCTCTACACCGTGGCGACCATGGACCTGATTGCCGCATTCCTGGCGTTCACGGTACTACGGCCGGTGTTCGCCAGCCATGTGGCGGCATCGAAGCGGGAGCTTGCCAGGGAGCAGGGAGGGGCGGGGACGCAGGTGCCGGCCTGACGCGGCATCGGGGAAGCGCGGACGGTCGCCCAATGAGGTACCGTCCGCCATGCGCGCTATCAAGCCGGTTCGCGCACCTGCTCGGGCATATGGTCCAGCTTGACCGCTTCGGCCTGACGGTTACCAGTCAGGCGCTGGTAGCGACCCAGCGCCCACAACGGAAAATACGCCGTGTAGCCGTGATACTTCAAATGGAAGATGCGCGGAAAGCCCGGCGCGTTGTGGAACGGATGCGTCCAGAAACCGTCCGCGCCCTGCGCCTCGATCAGGTAGCCAATGCCACGCCGCACCGATGCCGAGCCGGCTTCGCCAAGTGCCATTTGTCCCAGTAGTGCCCAGGCGGTGTGCTCGCCGGTACTGCCCGCGACGTGCGTGCCGGCCAGTTCCGGCCGCAGGTAGCTGTCATTGGTTTCGCCCCAGCCACCATCGGCATGTTGCTTGCCGCGCAGCCAGCCGATGGCCTTGCGCACCATTGGCTGGCCGCGGTCGACGCCGGCCAGCGCGAGCCCGGCCAGCACGCTCCATGTGCCATAGATATAGTTGGTGCCCCAGCGGCCCCACCAACTGCCATCGCGTTGTTGCGTGTCGCGCAGATAGGTAATGCAACGCTCGCGAATCGTGGCGTCCTGCGCGCGATTGGTGACGCCCAGCGCCAGCAGCACACGGCCCGAGACATCTTCGGTCGGTGGGTCGAGCAGGGCGCCGTGATCGGCGAATGGAATCGCATTGAGATAGCTACGGTCGCAGTTGGCATCGAACGCACCGAAGCCGCCATTCTTCGATTGCAGGCCGATCGACCAGTCGAGCGCGCGATCGACGTGCGGCTTGAAGCGTGCGGCTTCGTTATTGCGTTTGCCACGCGCGTGCAACATGGCCGCCACCACGGCGGTATCGTCGATATCGGGGTAGTACGGATTGGCGTACTGGAACGCCCAGCCGCCAGGCTTGGTGCGCGGTGCCGCGTTGTGTTCCCAGTCGCCGGACTGGTCCAGCACCTGGCGTTCGGCCAGCCAGTCATAGGCACGCGCGATGGCGTCTGCCGAACGTTCGCCGGCCGGTGCCTGTTCCAGCGCCATCAGGCTCCAGGCGGTATCCCATACCGGCGACAGGCAAGGCTGGCAATACGAGATACCGTCGTCGCGATGCACGACCAGTTTCTTCAGCGCATCCATGCAGTCGCGGCGCAGCGGATGGTCCTTGGCATAGCCAAGCAGCACCATCATCTCGTAGCTGTAGACCATCGGCGGGAAGATGCCGCCGAAGCCGTCCTCGCCGTTCATCCGTTCCTCGCTCCACTTCACCGCGCGCTCGATGGCCTTGCGGCGCAGCGCCCGCGGAATCAGCGGCTCCGCATGGCGAACCACGCGATCGAGTTTCAGGAACAGGCCCTGCAAGCCGGGCTTGCGCGGGAAATATCCGGTTTCGAGTTCCGGTGGCGTAACGAACAGTTCCTGCACATGGATGCCGAGCGGATTCCTGGCGCGCGCGCGCATCGAACACAGCACCAGTAGCGGCACCATGGTCGTGCGGGCCCAATAGGCAACCTTGTCCATATGGATCGGAAACCAACGCGGGAACAGCACGAATTCCACGGGCATGAACGGCGTGGCACGCCAGGGTACTTCGCCGAACGTGGCCAGCAGGATGCGCGTAAACACATTGGTTTTCGCGGCGCCGCCGTGTTGCAGGATGACTTCGCGGGCCCTCACCATATGCGGTGCATCGGGCGAGTCGCCGGCAGCCTTCAGCGCAAAGTACGCCTTGACGCTGCATGAGATATCGACGTCGCCGTCGAAGTACAGGTCCCATGCGCCGTGCCCGTCGAGCCGCTGCAGCGCACGTAGATAGCGGGCCATGCGGGCTTGCAACGCGGTGTCGATCTCGTCGACGAAATGCATCATCAGGATGTATTCGGCCGTGATCGTGGCGTCGGATTCGAGTTCGAAACACCAGTGGCCGTCGGGGTGCTGCAGATCCAGCAGCGCGTCGCGTCCGCGGGTCAGGGCGGCATCGAGATCCGATGCCGTAAAGTCTTGTGAGGTCATGCGTCTTGTACTGGGCGACGGTGGGTCATCTCTTCGAGCTGATGTACCAGTGCCGTGCGTTGTGCGGGGTCAATCGTGCGATGGCCAAGCAGGTCGGCCAGCCACAGGCCGTCGGCGGCCAGCCGGCATAGCAACAGGCGCGTGGCGTCGTCGCACTGCGCCGTGTCCTGATGGAGCGATGCCGCTTCCCATTCCTGGTAAGGCGTACGGAATTCCGGGCGGGCCATCACCAGCATCATCGCGGCCTTCCATAGCTCGCGTTCGCCGACTTCGACAAAGCCATCGGCCGACGTGCGCAGATACGCACGCGTATTGCGGCCATGCGCTTCGCTGTCGGCCGCAGCCAATGTGGCCACCTGGCTCATGAAATGCTGGAGCACCTGGTTTGACAGTGCTTCGAGCAGTTCCTGCTTGCTTGAGAAATGGTGCTGCAGTCCGCCCTTGGAAACCCCGGCGCGCGCCGCCACGGCATTGAGCGTGACGGCACCGATGCCTTCTTCGACCAGCAGGTCGATGGTGGCCGCGATCAGGCGATCGCGAATCAGTTGCGGTTGTTTGGGGCGGCGGTGGGCTTCACTCATGGCGCAGGAAGATACCATCCGGACGGATTGTTTGCAATGTTACGTCTCGGACGCTTCCGATGCTTCGCAATTGTCTACATATGTCTACATGAGGGTAAGAGCCTCAAGGCCAGCCAGCGCAAACCGTTAGTGCGCGCAGCTTCGACCCATCTGTACACACCATGCTCAGCAAACTTTCGATTCGTTTTCGCCTCAATGCAGCCTTGACCGTGCTGGCCGTACTGCTGACCGCAATCGGCGTCATCGGCGTAGCAGGAATGCGCGCGTCCATAGCCGACATCAAGGAGATCTACACCAACCAGCTCGCGTCCACCCGCATGGTGGCGGCGTCGCAGCTCAACGCCGCCGTGGTGCGCACCACGCTGGACCGTGCGGTGTTCCATCCCGATGCCGCCGACGTGCCGACCACGATCGACAAGGCGCTGGCCTATCGAGAAAAATCCGAGAAGGCATGGAACGCCTACCAGGCGCTGCCGAAATCCGCCGAGGAGAAACAGCTGACCGAGAAGGTCGAAGCGCTGCGCGGCAAATTCTTCAAGGAAGGCGTCGAGCCGTTGGTGACGGCATTGCGCGCCCATGACGCCGCCGTCATCGACCAGCAGGTGATGACGCGCATTCCGCCGCTGTTCGTGGAGCTGACCGCGGCGGTGACGGCGCTCGAACATATGCAAAGCGACCAGGCGCAGGGCCTGTACGACAACGCCACGGCGCGCTCGCAACGTTTTCTCTGGCTGGTGATTGGCGCCATTGCGGTTGGCATCATCGGCGCGCTGGCCTGCGCGGTGGGTCTGCGCCGGGCCATTTCCGAACCCTTGCTGCGCATGCTGGACAGTTTCGGCAAGATTTCGCAAGGCGACCTGACCGAGCGCATCCGCGTGTCGAGCCAGGACGAGATGGGGGACCTCACGCAAGGGCTGCAACAGATGCAGTCCGGCCTGATCGATGCCATCCAGACCATGCGCGGTGGCAGTGACGCAATTGCCACGGCCACGCGCCAGATTGCGGCGGGCAACCTTGACCTGTCGCAGCGTACCGAGCAGCAGGCCAGCGCGCTGGAGCAAACCGCGGCCAGCATGGAGCAACTGACGGCAATCGTGCGCCAGAATGCCGAGAATGCACACCAGGCCAATCAACTGGCCAGCGCGGCATCGCAAACCGCATCGCGCGGTGGCGACGATATGCGCGACGTGATTTCGACCATGGGCGGCATCCAGCAGGCCTCGCGCAAGATCGGGGAAATCACTGCGGTGATCGAAGGCATTGCGTTCCAGACCAATATCCTGGCGCTCAACGCCGCAGTGGAAGCGGCGCGCGCCGGCGAGCAGGGGCGTGGCTTTGCGGTGGTGGCGGGCGAGGTCCGTGAACTGGCGCAGCGGTCCGCAGCGGCGGCCAAGGAAATCGTGCAGCTGATCAACGACACCGTGAGTCAGGTGGAGGCCGGCACCCAGCAGGTCGACAAGGCGGGCACGACCATGCAGGACCTCGTGCAGGCCGTAGGCCGCGTAACGTCGATCATGGGCGAGATCAGCACCGCATCGCGCGAGCAGAGCGCTGGCATCGACCAGGTCGGCAAGGCGGTTACGCAGATGGACCAGATGACGCAGCAGAATGCGGCGCTGGTGGAAGAGGCCGCTGCCGCCGCCAAGGCGCTGGAGGAACAGGCCGATCTGCTGCGCGCGTCGGTCTCGTCGTTTCAGGTGCCGATGGCCGTATAACCGGCGGCTAGCGGCCGGTCGTCGTGCTACAGCGGGGCGAAGCGAACGCGTTCATCCTCGAGCCGGCCGTGGAACATCTCGGCCGGCCGAGCCCATGGCGAGGTGTCATGCGGCCAGATATGAACGTAGACGGTCAGGATCTCGCCGCTCTCGCTGTGCTTCGATTCAAAAATCCGCCGATACAAGCCGCCCTTGTAGTGGCGATGCGTGGCCAGTTGCAGTGCTTCCGCCTCGCTGGCCACCTTGTAGCGTGGATTCTGGCCTTCGCCAAATTCACTGACCAGCGCGAATGCGTTGGCGATGGCGGTAATGTCCGAGTCTTGCATGTTGGATTCCGGCTTCAGTCGACGATAAACAGTTTTGCGCCCGATACGGTGCGCGACTGGTGCGCTTCGGCATCGTCGCCTACCTGGTAGCTCATGCCGGGCCGCAGCACGAACGTCCTGCCGTCTTCCAGCGTGGTCTCCAGTTCGCCTTCGAGGCAGAACAGCACGTGGCCCTTCTTGCACCAGTGGTCGGCCAGATAGCCCGCCGAGTACTCCACCATCCGCACCCTGATGCGGCGCTCGCCTTCACCAAAGAATTGCGTATGCCAGTAGGCCACGCCGGTTTCGCCCTGGTGCTCGGTGCGCTCGACCTGCGCCCAGTCGGTCGTGCCAAAGGCGAATGCGTCCATTCTCATGCTGCGGCCCCGTATATGGAAATAAGCCCGGCATTCTACATCCGGGCGTTCCAAACGTACCGAACGTACCGAACGCACCGAATGTATCAGGCCATGCTCAGCCACTTGATCCATCCCGCGATGGTCACGATCGAAACAATCGTGGACAGCACCACCGCCGACGAGACCGCGGCTTCGCCCGAACGGTAGCGCAACGCCAGCAGATACGAGTTGATGCCGACTGGCATGGCCGCGAACAGCGTGGCTACGCCGGCGTATGCGGCCGGCATGTCGAACACGTGGAACGCAATCAGCCATACGAACAGCGGATGCAACAGCAGCTTCCCCACGGTGATGGCTGCCGCGGCACCCAGTCCGTCGCGCAGCTTGTACTGGTGCATCGATACGCCCAGCGAGAACAGCGCGCAGGTGGAAGCGGTATCGCCAAATGCCTTGACCAGCGTCGCCGTCACGCCGCCGAGCGTAACGTGCGATATCCGCAGCACGCCGCCCAGGAACAGCGCCAGGATGATCGGATTGCGCAGCAGCCGTTTGCCAACTTCCAGCAACCGGGTGCCGATGGAACCGCCATCGCCACGCTCGATCAACACGGTCGCCGCCGTCATCATGATTGGCAGGTGCACGGCCAGCAGCAGGAACAGCGGCACCTTGCCGGCGTCGCCATAGACCGCCAGGATGATCGGTACGCCAAAGAACACCGTATTCGACTGGCTGGCGGCAAAACCGCCAATCACGGCGGTGCGGCCATCGCTGCGCGCCCGGCGCTGCATCAGCATGCTCAGCAGTCCCCACACCAGCGCACAGCCACCAAAGTAGGCGATCCAGTAGCCAACGTGGATTGCCGTACCGTCATTGGGCTGCGCCAGCGTTTGGATGATCAGCGCGGGCACGGCTACCGCAAACACATACTCGGACAGTCCTTCGCCAACGCGTTGAGACAGGATGCCTGTCGCGGCGAGTCCCCAGCCAGCCAGGACGATGGCGAACATGGGCAGGATCAGCAGGGCAAGGTCCATCGGAGGGGGCGTCGAATGCGGTTGGTTGCGGAACAGAGCCGCAATGGTGCCACGGTCGTCCGACCACCGCAAAAAATGGCTTTGCATGCAACAAGCAAATCTCCAATACGGACGTGGCGTGCCCCACTGCAATCCTTTGTGCAATTCCTAAGGCACGATCCCCACCTGCCGTCTACCAGCGCGCATACTTACGCCCTGATCCCCGCCCCTCGGAGAATAACGATGACAAAGCCCGATCCCACATCCGCCACGCAAGCCGACGCAACCCAACCAACCGAGCCGCCCGAACCCCAGGCGGTATGCAGCCCCATCACCCGCAGCGCGATTTTTATCGTTGCCACGATCAAGCCTGGCGATGGCAATGCCGACACCGTGCGCGCGTGGTGTGCGGACATCGCCGGGCTGGTTCGCTCGGTCGGGCAACGGTTTCCGTCGGCGACGCTGTCGTGCGTGTGCGGCTTTGGTGCCGAAGCCTGGGACAGGTTGTTCGGCGCGCCGCGGCCGGCTTCACTGCATGTGTTCCGCGAGTTTGGGTCGGGTGCGCGTACTGCGGTGTCCACGCCCGGGGATCTGCTATTGCATATCCGCGCGGAACAGATGGATCTGTGTTTCGAACTGGCGGCGCAACTGATGGGCCGGCTTGGCGATGCGGTGTCGGTGTTGGATGAAGTACATGGCTTCCGCTACTTCGACCTGCGCAGCATGGTGGGCTTTGTCGACGGTACCGAGAACCCGACTGGCCGCAAGGCGGTTCATGCAACGATCGTTGGTGCCGAGGATGCCGAGTTCGAAGGGGGCAGCTATGTGCTGGTGCAGAAGTACCTGCACGATCTGGCGGCCTGGAATGAACTGCCAGTGGAGACGCAGGAGAAGATTATCGGGCGCAAGAAGCTGTCCGATATCGAGCTCGATGACGAGGTCAAGCCAACCTCCGCCCATAGCGCGCTGACGACGATTGTCAAGGACGGGCAGGAGGTCAAGATCTTGCGCCACAACATGCCGTTCGGGCGTCCGGGCATGGGCGAATTCGGCACCTTTTTCATCGGCTACGCGCGCTCGCCAGAACCGATCGAGCAGATGCTGGAAAACATGTTTGTCGGGCGGCCGCCGGGTAACTACGACAGGTTGCTGGACTACAGCACGGCGGTAACCGGTTGCCTGTTCTTCGTGCCCCCGGCCGACATGCTGGAGACGCTGGCCGAACGCCATCCGTAATTCGTTCAAGGCAGGAGCCTTAGAACTCGGTCAACGTTGCCGTCTACGAAGGGCAGTCGCACGAAATCACGCCCTTGACGCTCATAGCGTTCGCCTATGGGTGGCATTGGAAGAATTGCGTCGTGTGCCGGTTGCGCTCGCCTATATTGGACGCGACGATGCGCGCATTGAGGCATTACAAGCCAGGCAGCAGACCGGCGGTGCGCATTGACGAGATGGCGAAGGTTGACGCCATGCAGCATGAGTGTTGGGTATGTCCCCTCAAAGGAGAGCACGCATGTCAAACGAAGCAAAATGCCCGTTCGTGCACGTCGCGGGCGGTGGCACAACGAATCGTGACTGGTGGCCCAAGCAGCTACGGCTGGACCTGCTCAGTCAGCACTCCAGCAAGAGCAATCCGCTGGACCAGGAATTCAACTATGCGGAGGCCTTCAAACGCCTCGATTATGCGGGATTGAAAAAGGATCTTGCCGCGTTGATGACCGATTCGCAGGAATGGTGGCCGGCTGACTTTGGCCACTATGGCGGGTTGTTCATCCGCATGGCCTGGCATAGCGCCGGTACCTATCGGATTGGCGACGGGCGCGGAGGTGGTGGGCGCGGCCAGCAGCGCTTTGCACCGCTCAACAGTTGGCCCGACAACGTCAGCCTGGACAAGGCGCGCCGCCTGCTGTGGCCGATCAAGCAGAAGTACGGGCAGAGCATCTCGTGGGGCGACCTGATGATCCTGACCGGCAACGTCGCCCTGGAAACCATGGGCTTCAAGACGTTCGGATTCGGGGGCGGGCGCGAGGATACATGGGAACCGGACCACGATGTCTACTGGGGTAATGAAAAAACCTGGCTGGGCGGGGATGTCCGCTATGGCAAGGGCGCTGCCGGCCAGTACGACGATGAAGGCACTATCGTGGCCGACCAGGAGATCCACGGCTCCGAAGCCAGCCGCACCGATGGCGGCCGGAACCTGGAAAATCCGCTTGCCGCAGTGCAGATGGGCCTGATCTATGTGAATCCGGAAGGTCCTGACGGCAACCCTGATCCGTTGGCCTCGGCGCAGGACATTCGCGACACCTTCGGACGCATGGCGATGGACGACGAAGAGACCGTCGCACTGATCGCCGGCGGGCACACGTTTGGCAAGACCCACGGCGCCGGCCCGGCCGACAATGTGGGAGCCGAACCCGAGGGCGCCGATATGGAGCTTCAGGGCCTGGGCTGGAGCAGCAAGTTTGGTTCGGGCAAGGGCGCGGACGCCATTACCAGCGGGCTGGAAGTCACCTGGACCTCCACGCCGACGAAGTGGGGCATGGGATACTTCGAAAACCTGTTTGGTTTTGAGTACGAACTGACCAAGAGCCCGGCAGGCGCCAACCAGTGGGTGGCCAAGGGCGCTGGTGAAACCATCCCGCATGCGTTCGACCCGTCGAAGAAGCAACGGCCGACCATGCTGACCACCGACCTGACGCTGAAGATGGACCCCGCGTTCGAGAAAATCTCGCGGCGCTTCCTGCAGAATCCCGACCAGTTTGCCGATGCGTTTGCGCGTGCATGGTTCAAGCTTACGCACCGCGACATGGGTCCGCGTGCCCGCTATCTGGGCCCGGAAGTCCCGGCCGAGGAACTGATCTGGCAAGATCCGATTCCGGCTGTCGATCATCCGCTGGTGGGTGATCAGGACATTGCAGGGCTCAAGCAGAAGGTGCTGGCCTCGGGCCTGTCTGGGCCGGATCTGGTGTTCACGGCCTGGGCGTCGGCTTCTACGTTCCGCGGATCCGACAAGCGAGGTGGCGCCAATGGCGCGCGCATTCGCCTGGCGCCGCAGAAGGACTGGGCCGCCAATGAGCCGGACCGGCTGGGCAAGGTGCTGAAGACGCTGGAAGGCATCCAGGCCGAGTTCAACGGCGGGCAGTCTGGCGGCAAGAAGATCTCGCTGGCCGATCTGATCGTGCTTGGCGGTAATGCTGCGGTCGAACAGGCCGCCGAGAAGGCAGGGCATCGCGTCACCGTGCCATTCTCGCCGGGCCGCATGGACGCGTCGCAGGCACAGACCGATGTGGAATCGGTGGGCGCACTCGAACCGGTTGCCGATGCATTCCGTAACTTCCTCAAGGGGAAGTACCGGATCGCGTCCGAGCATCTGCTGATCGACAAGGCACAACTGCTGACGTTGAGCGTGCCTGAAATGACGGTGTTGATCGGTGGCTTGCGAGTGCTCGATGTCCATGCCGGATCGGAGAAACACGGCGTGTTCACCGATCGGCCCGGAACGTTGAGCAACGACTTCTTTACCAATCTGCTCGATATGGCAACGGAGTGGAAGCCGCTATCGGAGGCACGCGATACGTTCGAGGGCGTTGATCGCAAGAGCGGCAAGCGCAAGTGGACCGGCACCCGCGTGGACCTGATCTTCGGCTCGCATGCCCAACTGCGAGCGATGAGCGAGGTCTATGCCAGCGCCGATGCTGGCGAGAAGTTCGTCAATGACTTCGTTGCCGCATGGACCAAGGTAATGAACCTTGACCGGTTCGATCTGAAGTAGAAGCCTGCTCCCCTCTCCCGCCATGCGGGAGAGGGGAGAACACCAACACCAACGTTACAACGCCTCTCCCTCGGCAATGACACCGGCCGACACCAGTGCCGATTCCAGCCACGAGGGCCTGAGTGCGGTGCCGGACTGGATATTGCTGATTCGCGCGCGTTCCGCTGCAACTTTCTCGGCTGCCTGGTCCAGTACGGCGGCAACCTTGTCGCGTTCAATGACTACCACGCCATCGGCATCACCAACGATCAGGTCGCCCGGTTGCACGGCTACGCCACCGCATTGGATCGGATGATTGACGCGTCCCGGTACCAGCTTGGTCGGGCCGTTCGGATTGGTGCCCACGGAATACATCGGAAAGCCGAGTTCACGGATTTCGTCGAGATCCCGGGCGGCAGCGTCCAGCACGGCCGCGGCAACGCCGATGGCCTTGCACTGGTTGGCCATGATCGCCCCCATCAGCGCGCAGGACTGGTCCGCCTTGCCATCGACCACGATAACGTCGCCGGGCTGCGCGATCGCCATCGCCGCGTGGATCATCAGGTTGTCGCCGGGGCGAACCTCGACGGTAATTGCCGGGCCACAGAAACGGCTGCGAGGGTCCATTGCGGCAATGCGCCCATGCATGCCGCCTCGGCGGCCGCCAACGTCGGCCAGGATCGACGATGGAAACTGTGCCGCCCGCTCAACCAGTTCGGAAGGTACGCGCTCGATGGCGTGATGAATGGCGCGCTGGCCATGCTTGTCTGTCATGCTCGTCGCCCTTAGTTCATGGTCACGTTGGCGGCCTTGATGACCTCCGACCATTTGCGCTTGTCGGTCACCAGGAATTCGCGGAATTTCTCGGGCGTGCTGCCGACCACTTCCATGCCGTCCTGCTTCAGGCGCTGAGCGATCTCAGGCTGGCGCAGCACCTGCTGCACTTCTTTCTGCAGGCGCGCGATGATCGGGGCTGGGGTTCCCTTGGCCGCGCAAAGCCCGGTCCATGCGACCGGATCGAAGGCGGTAACGCCCGCTTCGGCAAAGGTCGGCACGTCCGGAAGTCCGTCCAGCCGGCGCGTGGCGGCAACGCCGAGTACGCGCAGCTTGCCGGACTTGGCGTACTGCATCGAACTGATTGGCTGGTCGAAGATCAGGGACACCTGGCCGCCGAGCAGGTCGGCCATGGCCTGTCCGGTGCCCTTGTAAGGGACGTGCACGATGTCGATCCCGGTGCGCAGCTTGAGCATCTCGCCGGCCAGGTGACCTGCCGTGCCATTGCCGGACGAGGCATAGTTGAGCTTGCCCGGATTGGCCTTGGCGTAGGCAATCAGTTCCTTGACGTCGTGGATCGGCAGCGACGCATTGACCAAGGCTACGTAAGGGGTGTTGGCGATCAGCGAGACCGGGATGATGTCCGTCTGCGGGTCATAGCTCATCTTCTGCAGATACGGCTGGATGGACAGCATGCCAGTGGTGCAGATCATCAAGGTATGACCATCGGCCGGAGCCTTCAGCATGGTATCGGCGGCAATATTGCCGCCGGCGCCGGGCCGGTTGTCGATCAGCACTTGCTTGCCCAGTGTCTCGGCCAGCTTGGGAGCAATCAGCCGGGCCACGATGTCATTGGAGCCGCCCGGTGAAAAGCCCACCAGGATCCGGACGGGCCGGTTCGGATAGGTATCCTGGGCGACGGCGGCTTGACCTGTGGCCAGGAACAGTCCTGCGGCCAGAAGCACGGGAATGCGCGAGGAAAACGAACGCTTTGGCAGTCTACGCATGATATTGGGGGAGCGTGGTAGTGGCGAAAGAGGAGGCGTGCGCTGGTGGGCTGCGGGGATCTTTGGTGATCTCTCGGATGTAAGTGCGGCTTATCTGCTCAGTGCATCGGCTGCGGCCGCGATGCGGCGGGCGCCTTCGGCCAGCACTTCCATGCTGGTGGCGAAGGACAGCCGGAAATGGGTGTCGACACCATAGGCGGAACCGGGGAGCAGGGCGATGTTGGCCGACTCCAGGGCCCAGCTGGTCCAGTCATCGCTGTTGCGGATCTCGCGCCCATCGGGCGTACGCGCGCCAAAGAGCCCGCTGCACGAGGCAAACAGGTAGAACGCACCGGGTGGCGGGCTGCAGTCGATGCCGTGGATCCGGTTCAGCGCATTGACCATGAAGTCGCGGCGCTCGCGGTAGATCTGGCGGTTCTGGGCAATGAAGTCCTGCGGCCCTTCGAGGGCCGCCAGGGCCGCCGCCTGTGCCACGGCATTGGCACCCGATGTGCTCTGCGATTGAAGCTTTACCATGGCCTTGATCAGCGCGGCCGGACCACCCGCGTAGCCAATCCGCCAGCCTGTCATGGCATAGGCCTTCGATACGCCATTGATCGTCAGGGTCCGGTCGGCAAGCTGCGGAGCGGCCTGGGCGATCGAGCAGAATTCGGTGCCGTCATACATCAGATGTTCATAGATGTCGTCGGTCATGATCCAGACATGCGGGTGGCGCTCCAGCACATCGGCAAGTGCCACCAGTTCATCGCGGGAGTACGCGGCGCCGCTGGGGTTGTTGGGCGAGTTCAGGACAAGCCAGCGTGTGCGCGGCGTGATGGCGCGCTCCAGGTCCTCGGGGCTCAGCTTGAATCCGTTATCCGGCGTGCAAGCCACCATCACCGGCGTGGCGCCTGCCAGCAACGTGATGTCCGGATACGAAACCCAGTACGGGGCCGGGACGATGACCTCGTCGCCGGCCTGCACCGTGCAGAGCATCGCGTTGAAGATCACCTGCTTGGCACCGGTGCTGACGATGATCTCGCCAGGCTTGTACTGCAACTGGTTCTCGCGGGCAAACTTGCGGGCCACTGCCTCGCGCAATTCGGGCGTGCCGCCAACGTCGGTGTACCCGATCTTGCCCGCGTTCATGGCTTGCCATGCGGCCTCGCGGATGTGCATGGGCGTGGCAAAGTCCGGTTCTCCCGCCGTCAAGCCGATGACATCGCGCCCGGCAGCGCGAAGCTCCCTCACGCGCTGTCCCGCCATGGAGCTGGGGGACGGTTTGATACGGTTGAGGCGGTTGGATAGCGTCAGCATGATTCCCTGTGGCTGGTGAAGCGATGTGCCAAGTATCGAGCCGTAAATCGCATGCCACAAACGAGTAATCGGCGGGCACATCCATTCCTTTTTTTCGTATCATGCTGCGGGGTGGTGCGAGTTTTGCTCCACCGTCCAATGGCTGGTACTCGTGGGACAAACTGGTGAACATAACTTTCAAGCAGCTGGAAGCCTTCTATTTCAGCGTATCGCACGCATCATTCACGCTTGCGGCGGCAAAGTTGTGTACGACGCAGTCGGCGGTATCGAAGCGCGTGATCGAACTGGAGCAGGCGCTTGGCGTGCAATTGGTGCATCGCATGCCAAAGGGGCTGATTCCAACCCAGGCTGGTGCACGATTACTGCCGATCGCCGAGGAGGCCATGGGTCTCAAGCAGCGTATCGCCAGCGAAATAGGCTTGAATGACGAGGTCAAGGGCACCTTCCGCATCGGCGTTACCGAGCTTGTCGCGCTGACGTGGCTGACAAAGCTGCTGCGTGAACTCAAGTCACACCATCCGGCATTACAGATCGAACCCGTGGTGGATGCGGGCATGAACCTGTTCAGTGCGCTGGAGGCCAATACCATCGACCTCGCAGTCCTGCCTGGCACCTACTGGGGTGCCGAGTACAAGTGCGTGGAAGTGGGCCGGGTCGACGATTTCTGGATGGCAAGCCCCAAGCTCGAGTTGCCGGACCGTCCGCTGAAACCGGAAGAACTGGCCGACTATCCGGTGCTCGAACAGTCGGCAGGCTCGGCAAAGAATGCCTTTTATGACGCGTGGCGCCATGAACATGGCTTTCGGTTCAAGAAGGTATTCGCGACCAACAGCCTGACCGTGCTGCGCGAACTGACCATCGAGGGCCTTGGCATCAGCCAATTGGCCGTTGACTACTTCACGCCGGACATCGATGCCGGCTTGCTGCGGATCGTGCGTACCGACCCCATGCCGCCCGCCCTGGTGTATTCCGCGGTGTACCGGCAGGCCAGCTTCTCCAGGGCGCTCGACGTTATTGCCGAAACGTCCGGCCGGGTGTGCAGTTTCGTGCGCGGCAGGTACGACCTGCGTGGCCAGTATTGACGCGTGCGGCACCCACCGTAGACTCCCGATGCTCTATCCGTAGCAACCCCTAGTTGACTCAATTTTTCATGGGCATAAAATCTGTTTCACAAACATGAAAACAGCGCGCCGCCGAATCGAGCGGACGCCGAATGTTGGAGACAGCCCACCCATGACAGCATCCTCTGCCGCCGCCAAGGCGGCGTCTGCCTATTTCGTGCGCACTGAAGACGTGGCCGGATATCACCCGGCCAACCACGTTGGCACACTGAACCGCCGCATCATTGGTCGCGAGAACGTTGGCGCCACACAGCTCGAAGTCATCCACGGCACCATCGAGCGCGGCAAGGGCGCGCTCCCGCATGCGCATCCCGGGATCGAACAGGTTTGCTATGTGCTGGAAGGCCGGGCGCGGGCCGAAGTCAATGGCCATGCGCAGGAGCTCGGCCCGGGCGACTGCTGCTTTTTTCCGGCCGATGCCATGCATGTCTTCACGGTCATCAGCGATGAGCCCGTCAAGCTGCTCGTGATCTATGCCCCGCCGTATGAGGAATCGCCGGATCGCGTGATCCGCCCGGCCTGAGCAGTGCTTCCGGCCGCGCGGCCGTCCATATAAAAGCAGAGGAGACCACCATGCCGAATTTTCGTGTGCGGCGCACGCTTGCCGTCGCCATTCTGGCGTTGCCTGCCGCGGCGCTGCCGTTCGGCGCGCTGGCGGCCGACAATTACCCGAGCCGGCCGATCCGCCTGGTCGTGCCGTTCGCGGCGGGTAGCGGTACCGATGCCGTGGCGCGCATCACAGCCAAGGAACTTGGCGATGCGCTGGGCCAGAACGTGGTGGTCGACAATCGTCCCGGTGCCAACGGCGCCATCGCCGCCGAACTCGTGGCGCAGGCCGCGCCCGACGGCTACACGTTGTTCATGACCACGAACACCACGCATTCGGCCAATCCGTCGCTGATGAAGAAGTTGCCCTATGACCCGATCAAGGATTTCACGCCGGTCGCGCGCATGGGCAACCTGCCGTTCATGCTGGTCATCAATCCGAAGCTGCCGGTGAAGAGCGTGGGCGAGCTGATTGCCTACGCCAAGGCCCATCCGGGGATGTCTTATGCCAGCGGCAACAGTACAGGCATCGTGTCGGGTGCCACGCTGGGCCGCATGGCGAATATCGATCTGCTGCACGTGCCGTATAAGAGCACGCCCCCGGCCATGACCGATGTCATCGCGGGGCAGGTGCCGATGATGTTTGTCGACGTGGCCGCCGGCATCGCCAATGTCAAGGCCGGCAAGATGCGCGCACTGGCCGTGACCACCGCGCAGCGTAGCCGCCTGTTGCCAGACCTGCCGCCGCTTGCCGATACGCCCGAGCTCAAGGGATTCGACATCACGTCATGGAACGGCGTGTTCGCGCCCGCCAGAACGCCCCAGCCGATTGTGGAGCGCCTGAATCGCGAGTTGTCGAAGATCGCCGCCAGCAAGGACGTGGCACCAAAATTCGAGGCGCTTGGCTTCGAGGCATTCGGCCAGACGCCGCAACAGTTTGCGGGCTTTGTCGGTACCGAACTGGTCAAGTGGAACAGGCTCGTCAAGGATGCCGGGATTCAGCCGGAATAAGGACTGTTCAGATGAACTTTGAAAGAACACCCGAGCAAAACGCGATAGTCGATGCGGTCACGCAGCTTTGCGCGGACTTTGGTCCCGACTACTGGGCCGAACTCGATCGCGAGCACCGGTTTCCCGAAGCGTTCCATCAGGCAATGGCCGGTGCCGGATGGCTTGGCATTGCCATGCCGGAGCAGTTCGGCGGAGCTGGGCTGGGGATCACCGAGGCCGCGCTGATCATGCAGACCGTGTCGGCGTCGGGGGCCGGATTCTCCGGTGCATCGGCGATCCACATGAACGTATTCGGCTTGAATCCGGTGGTGGTGTTTGGCACGCCGGTCCAGCAGGCCGCGGCGCTGCCGCCGTTGATCGCAGGCCACGAGAAGGCCTGCTTTGCGGTAACCGAGCCCGATGCCGGCCTGGACACCACCCATCTGAAGACGCAGGCCGTGCGCACCGCCGATGGCAGCGCCTATCGCGTGGATGGCCGCAAGATCTGGATCTCCACCGCACAAGTGGCTACGCGCATGCTGCTGCTGGCACGCACTACGCCGCTCGATGCCGTAGCCAAGCCCACGCAGGGTTTGAGCCTGTTCTATACCACGCTCGACCGCAACCACATCGAAGTGCGCGAGATCGACAAGATGGGTCGCGGCGCGGTCGATTCGAACATGCTGTTTATCGACGGGCTGATGGTACCCGCCGAGGATCGCATCGGCGAGGAGGGCAGGGGGTTCGAATATATCCTGCATGGGCTGAATCCGGAGCGGATCCTGATTGCCGCCGAAGCCGTGGGCCTGGGACGCGCCGCGCTGGAGGCCGCCACGCGCTACGCGCGCGAGCGCACCGTGTTCGGGCGACCGATTGGACAAAACCAGGGTATCCAGCATCCACTGGCACAAGCGTGGATGGCGCTGGAAGCAGCTGACATGATGGTCTGGAAGGCGGCCTGGCTATATGACAACGGCAAGCCTTGCGGCGCCGAGGCCAATGCGGCCAAATACCTCGCCGCCGAGGCCGCGCACCAGGCGTGCCAGACGGCAGTGCTGACGCTGGGCGGCATGGGCTATGCGCGCGAGTATCACGTGGAGCGCTACCTGCGCGAGTCGTACATTCCGCGCATCGCCCCGGTCAGCGCGCAACTGATCATGTGCCATATCGCGGAGCGGGTACTGGGGTTGCCGAAGTCGTATTGAATGACTCAGGGTTTGCTCCCCTCTCCCATGCAATGGGAGAGGGGCGGGGGAGAGGGCCAGCATATCAAGATGCGATATCGGCAATTTGAACCTCGTTGCCCTCTCCCCCAACCCCTCTCCCGCCGTGCGGGAGAGGGGAGCCAAAAAGCAAAAAAGCAAAAACCAAAAAGCAAAACCAGAAAAAGAAAAAGCCCCGGAACTCTCCGGGGCTTCCTCATTGCAGGTTTCCCGCTACCGCGCCATGTGCTTCAGCCAGATAAATGGCTGAGGCGCATGGCGCGGCGCGCGGCGGCATGTCCTTCCCATCAAAGAGTCCATGCCGCGCAAACTTGAACGACCCTGCCCGCCGTTCAGGCCGCGGAAATCGATATTACTTGCCTAGCTCGTGGCCAATCACGCCACCGACTACGGCTCCGCCGACCGTGCCGGCCGTGCTACCGTTGGTGACCTCGTGGCCGACTACACCGCCGGCGACCGCACCGGTTGCCGTGCAACCCGAGATAGCCCACCAACATGCGCCCACTGCGAGCGCGCCTGCGAGTCGTTTCCACATGATGCGGTTCTCCGTGCAACGTCGTTTATTCCAACGTCATTCGTTCATCACGCCTCAAGCATAGGTGTGAGCGCGCTCGTGGCCTCTCGGGCGGGCGCTGATTGCAATGTAGGAGTTTGTCGGACGATGTCCGTGCGGCAGCAATGCACTTGTTGCACAATCCCGCTTTAGTCTGGGATGAAACCGCCGATAACCCTTACGGATAGCGGGAAATTCACGCCCGGCCTCCGACTGCCACCAGAATCGCGGGTCCAGAAAGCCACTGCCCCGTCACGCGCTCCCATGATCTCCCCGAGTTACGACGCGTCCCTCGTCCTGTTTTCCGTGCTTGTTGCGGTGCTGGCGTCCTATACGGCGCTGGACCTTGCCGGGCGCATCTCCACTGCCGAACGCGGCCGCTACGCAAGGATGTGGCTGGCCGGCGGGGCCATCGCCATGGGCCTGGGCATCTGGTCGATGCATTTTGTCGGCATGCTGGCGTTCAGCCTGCCGATTCCGCTTGGTTACGACCTGCCCATTACGGGGTTCTCGCTGCTGATTGCCGTGCTGGCCTCGGCGTTTGCCCTGCATCTGGTCAGCCAGGACTACCTGCCGGGCAGGCGGCTGGTGCTGGGGGCGCTGGTGCTGGGTGCCGCGGTGGCCAGCATGCACTACACCGGGATGGCCGCGCTACGCATGCAGCCGGGCATCGACTATGACCCGTGGCTGTTCCTGCTGTCGATCGTGATTGCGGTGGTCGCGTCGGGTGCGGCGCTCTGGATCGCCTTCAGGCTGCGGCGGAACATGCCGCGCGTGCATCAGTTGCGTTTCGGTGCCGCGCTGGTCATGGGCGGAGCCATCGCGGCGATGCACTACACGGGCATGGCCGCGGCGCGATTTCCGTTGGGAAGTGTTTGCGGCGCGGTGCGCGACGGATTGGATAGCCATGCGCTGGCCTTGCCGATCCTGGTCATCACCGTCTGTGTACTGGCAATGGCGCTGATCACGTCGGTGCTCGACATGCGCCTGGAAATGCGAACTGCCGTGCTGGCCGATGCGTTGGGCGTGGCCAACCAGGAGCTCGAATTCCTGGCCCTGCACGACAAGCTTACGCACCTGCCCAATCGCGTGCTGCTGGAAGATCGCTTCCAGCAGGCGATCCGGTCCGCAACGCGACAACATGGCACGTTTGCCGTGCTGTTTGTCGACCTGGACGGATTCAAGGCCGTCAATGACACGTATGGGCATCAGGTCGGCGACAGCCTGCTGGTGGAAATTGCCAGCCGGCTGCGCATGTCGACGCGTTCCGAGGACACCATCTCGCGGGTAGGCGGCGACGAGTTTGTGGTGCTGGTACGGGTCGATGAACCTGCCGATGCCGGCGTGGTGGCGGAAAAGCTGATCGAAGCGCTGCGCGAAACCGTGCACGTGGCAGGGCACGTGCTCAATGTCTCGGGCAGTATCGGCATCGCGCTGTTTCCGGCGGACGGTGCCGACCAGGACGCGCTGATGACCAATGCCGACGCCGCGATGTATCATGCCAAGGGCGCCGGCCGCAACGCCTACTGCTTCTTCGAAAGCTCGATGAACCATAAGGCGCGCGCCCAGCAAACCTTGATCCAGGACCTGCGCGGCGCGTTGCGCAACGATCAACTGCAACTGCATTACCAGCCAAAGTTCGCGGCATCGGACAACCGGCTGGTCGGTGCCGAGGCGCTGCTGCGCTGGAACCATCCGGTGCAAGGTCTGCTGATGCCAGACCAGTTCATCACGCTGGCCGAAAAAACCGGCGCCATCGTGCCGATCGGCAAATGGGTCCTGAACGAAGCCTGCCGTCAGCTTGCCACATGGCATGCCTTCGGAAACACCGGCTGGTCGATGGCGGTCAACCTGTCGGCATTGCAGTTCTGCGATACGGGCATGATTGAATCGGTGGAAACGGCATTGCACGAGCATGGGGTTCCGGCCGCATGCCTGACACTCGAAATTACCGAGAGCACGGCAATGCGCGATGTCGAGGAAACGCTGGACATCATGACGCGTCTCGATGCAATGGGCGTACGTATTGCGATCGACGACTTTGGTACCGGCTATTCGAGCCTGCTGCACCTGAAGCGTATTCCGGCCAGCGAACTCAAGATCGATCGCGGTTTTGTGCGCGATCTGGCGGAAGATTCGGAAGATGCCGCGATTGTGTCCGCCATCGTGGCGCTGGGTCGCACGCTGAATCTGCAGGTGGTGGCGGAAGGGGTGGAAACGGCTGCGCAGCAGTCGTTCCTGGCAAGTCTGGGTTGTGATGCGCTGCAGGGCTACCTGCTCGGCAAGCCGGTGCCCGCGGCGCAGTTCATGAGTCTGGCGGCAACGTCAAGCTAGCGCGCCGCCGCGCATGGGGTCAGTGTGCGAATCAGGCGCCGTCGCTGAACGGATCGCGCGCGCTACGCACGTCGCGTGCGCCGTCGGTGAAGACATCGCGGGTGCCAACGCGAGCGCCGTCCGAGTAGACGTCGCGCGTGCCGATGCGATCGACATAGCCATCGCGACTGGTGACGCGTGCGCCGTCAGTGAACGGGTCAGGATTGCGCGGGGCAGCGTTGGCCAGGCCAGCGGCGCCAGCCAGCGTTGCGGTCAGTGCGGTGTAGAGCAGGGCTTTCTTGAGCATGTTGGACTCCTTGCGGTTCGAGGTTGGAGGCAGTTGGGCCGTTAGTACCGGTCGTCGTGCGACCTTGAACCGAAGTCTATTCACGCGGCGCCCACGCCAACATGACCCATCAATGACATTGCTGTCATTCGATCCCGACGATCCGGACGTCTTGCCACATGCGCTTTGCGCTGCAGGAACATCCGCCGCTGGACAATGTATTCCGCCGGTTTTCGCAATAGAAGGGCCAACACCCTGTAGAATCCCGGTCTGGCCTGCCGGTTTTCCTGCCCGGGCCAAATCCCCCGAATCCTTTTCCCCAGCCCGCCCGACACGGTGGCGGGCGCGCACGATAAGTCATGTCCGAGTCTGTAGCAGCCAAACAAGCCGCGGTGGCATGGATCCGCGAGCAGATGGATCTCCATGGCCTGACGTTCGACCATCTTGTCGAAGCAGGCTGCTTTGCCGAACACGATGAAGATGGCCAAGGCGAGCTGTCGTTGAACGATGCCGCCCACGCGCCTGCAGCTTCCGTCGCACCCGCAGCGCCGGCGATTCCCGCCGCGCCGCGCGTGATCTACCGCAATGCCATGGGGCAAACGTGGGACGGTACCGGCGAGTATCCTGACTGGCTCCAGCGTGCTGTCAACGCCGGACAATCCATCGATTTCTATCGCGTCGAATAAGCGACCAGCGCATTGGCCGCGCACGCGGCACAGGCGTTGCACGTGCTACCGGCAGGGCGACGCTGATGACCGTTGGAATGATTGGGGGTATCGCAGCCGGGCTGCAAATCGTGCCACACTGGCATGTCATCGCCCGCGCCATTCGCGCGCCCCTGGCAACGCGTGTGGTCGACGCGGCCAAGCTCGGCTTCCGCCTCGGCCTTGATGGCGGCATGGCGTTCGGGCATCGACAATCCGACTGCCTGCGTTACGCTGCAAGCCATCGTGACCGCTGCCGCGCGCGGCACAGGCAGCGCAAGCATTGCAAGACACAACAGGAAGCTGGCGAACAGGCGTTTCATCTGGACCTCGGGCGAACTTAAGTTGGATTTGGGTCGAACTCAAGTCGAACCGCGGGTGGACCTGGACCGGCAGGTTGCCGGATTCGGAGCAGCCGGCATTGTACTGGGTTTGCCTGTGGCAAACCGCAAGGTCAAGATGACATTCGTGCAATGTTCGCCCAAATGCGGCGAACCTCGGATAGTGTCTGGGTTCTGCAATAAACCGGAAACGCGAACTGGCCCGATGCCAGGCGTGTGAAGTGAATGACCATGCGCATCCTGATTGTCGAAGATGAACCGAAAGCGGGCGACTACCTGCTGAAGGGTTTGACCGAGTCCGGCTTCGTGGCCGACCTGGCGCGCGATGGCGTGGACGGGCTGGCCCACGCGCTGGAACAGCACTACGACCTGATCGTGCTGGACGTGATGCTGCCGGGCATCGACGGCTGGCAGGTGCTGCGAGACCTGCGGCGTGACAAGGACACCCCGGTGCTATGCCTGACCGCGCGCGACGAACTGTCAGACCGCCTCAAGGGGCTGGAACTGGGCGCGGACGACTATATGGTCAAGCCGTTCGCATTCGCCGAGCTGGTTGCGCGCATCCGCACGATCCTGCGCCGCGGGCCGTTGCGCGAAAGCGAGTTCATGGAAGTGTCGGACCTGCAAATCGACACGATCCGCCGCCGCGTCACGCGTGCCGGCCAGAAGATCGACCTGACCTCGAAGGAATTCGCGCTGCTGCAACTGTTGGCGCGGCGGCGTGGCGAAGTACTGTCGCGCTCGCTGATTGCGTCGCAGGTGTGGGACATGAACTTCGACAGCAACACCAATGTCGTGGACGTATCCATCCGCCGGCTGCGTGCCAAGGTCGACGACCCATTCCCGAACAAGCTGATCCACACCCGGCGTGGCATGGGCTACGTGCTCGACGAATCCGATGAAGCCTGAGCGGCGAGCGCTGAGACATCTGCTACGCGCACGCCGGGCGCTCGACGCGTGGATGCCATCGTCGTTGACTACGCGGCTCGCGCTAGCGTACGGGCTGACCACGGCCGCAATCCTGGTCGGGGTGGCGACCTATCTGGCGAGCGCACTCGGCAGCCAGTTGCAGTCGCGCGACGAAAGCGAGCTCGTCGGCGAGGTGCTGCTGGTGCGGCACCTGCTGCGCGAGGTGGCCGACGAAACCGAGATTCGTACCGATACGCACCGCTTTGCCGATATCGCGATGGGTCACGAGGGCCTGATCCTCGTGGTGCGCACGCCCTCGGGCGATCCGCTGATTTCACTGAACCCGCACAACGAACCGCTGCCGCCGCTGCGCGTGCTGCCGGCAGGCACTGCGCCTGACAAATCCCAGTTGCAAACCTGGCATCCGCGCAACGGCGTGCCGTCGCGCGGCATGGCGGCACAAGGGCAGATTGGCGATACGGGCCGCACGGTGGAAATCATTGTGCTTAGCGATGCCGGATACCGCGTGGCACTGATGCGCGAGTATCGCAGCGAGCTGCTGGGTGCGGTGCTGTGCGGCGCGATTGTGGCGGCCGGGCTGGGCTTCCTGCTGGCGCGGCGCGGCCTGCGCATGTTGCGACGCATGGCCAGCGACGCGGCGGCGGTGACCACCAGCCGGCTGGCCACGCGGCTCGACGTTGGCGGGGCGCCCGAGGAATTGCGCGATCTGGCCGGGGCGTTGAATGGCATGCTGGCGCGGCTGCAGGACAGCTTTACGCGCTTGTCGCAGTTTTCCGCCGATCTCGCGCATGATTTCCGTACGCCGATCAGCAACCTCGTTGGGCAGACCCAGGTAACGCTGGCACAGCGCCGTACGCCGGCAGAGTATGAAGCACTGCTCGAATCGAACCTGGAGGAGTACGAGCGGTTATCGCGCATGATCGAGAACATGCTGTTCCTGGCGCGTGCGGACAATGCGCAGGTGGCACTTGGTGCGCGGCCGCTCGATGCCCGCGCGGAACTGGACAAGGTGGCCGAGTATTTCGAGGCCGTGGCGGCGGACCGCAACCTCGTGGTATCGGTGACCGGCCATGCGACCGTGATGGCCGACCAGACCTTGCTGCGGCGCGCGATCATCAATCTGCTCGACAACGCACTACGCCATGCGCCGCCGGGCAGCGCGGTCTGTATGGCGGTATCGCGCAACCATTCGACGCATACCGCCATCAGCATCGTCAATGGCGGTCCCGCAATCGCCGCCGAAGCCCTGCCGCACCTGTTCGGACGTTTCTACCGCGCAGATCCGTCACGACGTAATTCGGCTGGCTCCACGGGTCTGGGACTGGCCATCGTCGACACCATCATGCGCTTGCACGGCGGCAGCGTGTCGGTGGTCAGCGTGGAAGACCAGACGCGGTTCGAGCTGGAGTTTCCTGATAGCTCCGCCGACAAGGCTGGCGCATAGCGGGTGTTTGCTCCCCTCTCCCGCGATGCGGGAGAGGGGCTGGGGGTGAGGGCAAGCCTTTCAAGCCGTGCCAGCACGTCGGCCATGCGCCAACCGGTACAACACCGGCAGCACCAGCAGCGTCAGCGCGGTCGACGACAGTATCCCGCCGATCACCACGGTGGCCAGCGGACGTTGGACTTCGGCCCCGGTGCCAGTGGCAATTGCCATCGGCACAAAGCCCAGCGAAGCCACCAGCGCCGTCATCAGCACCGGCCGCAACCGTGTCAGTGCGCCATCGAATACCGCTTCGTCGAGCGAACGTCCTTCTTCTCGCAGGCTGCGGATGAATGACAGCATCACCAGCCCATTGAGCACCGCAACACCCGACAGCGCGATAAACCCGACCGCAGCCGAAATCGACAGCGGAATGCCGCGCAGCCAGAGTGCCAGCACGCCGCCGGTCAACGCGAACGGAATTCCGGTAAATACCAGCAGGCCATCGCGCAGATTGCCGAACATCACGAACAACAACACTAACACCAGCAGCAGCGCCACCGGCACCACGATCCGCAGCCGTTCGGTGGCCGATTGCAGCTGTTCGAACGTACCGCCCCAGGCAATCCAGTAGCCGCTCGGAATGGTTACGCGCGAGTCGATGGCCGCCATCGCGTCCGGTACGAAACTACCCACGTCGCGGCCGCGCACATTGGCGCTGATGACGATGCGGCGCTTGCCGTTCTCGCGCGAGATCTGGTTCGGGCCGGGGGCGATATCAAGCGTGGCAATCTCGCCGAGCGGGATATAACTGGTGCCGATGGCACCGGAGCCGGAGTTGGAGCCCTTCGGTAATGGAATCGGCAGGCGGCGCAATGCCTCCACATCGGTACGCACCCCCTCAGGCAGGCGCACGCCGATATTGAAGCGGCGGTCACCCTGGTAGAACACGCCCGAGTCACGACCGCCGATGGCAATGGCCACGGTATCCTGCACGTCGACCATGTTCAAGCCGTAGCGTGCCGCGCGCGAGCGGTCGACATCAACGGTCAGCACAGGCAGGCCGGTGGTTTGCTCCACCTTGACCTCCGTGGCGCCCGACACCGATTGCAATACCTGGGCGATCTTCTGCGCCGTGGCATCGAGCACGGCGTTGTCATCGCCGAACAGCTTCACCGCGACGTCACTGCGCACGCCTGAAATCAGTTCGTTGAAGCGTAGCTGGATCGGTTGCGAGAACTCGTAGCGGTTGCCGGGGATGGTCTCCAGTTCGGCCTGCATTGCCGCGCGCAACGATTCGCGCGTGCGTGACGGGTCGGGCCACTGATCCCGTGGCTTGAGCATGATGTAGGCATCCGACGCATTGGGTGGCATCGGGTCCGAGGCAATTTCCGCGGTACCGGTGCGCGCGAATACCCGCTCGATCTCGGGAAACTTCGCCTTGAGCCGCGTTTCGATCTGCTGCTGCATGGCCACGGACTGCGTCAGGCTGGTGCCCGGTATGCGCAATGCCTGCACCGAGAAATCGCCTTCATTGAGGTTCGGAATGAATTCACTGCCCAGGCGTGTCGCCAGGAGACCGCTGAGCAGTACCGCGACGGTTGCCGCGGTCAGGACCACCGGGGTATTGCCAAGCGCTCGCTTCAACACCGGCTCATACCAGCGCCTGGCCCAGGCCATCACGCGGTTTTCCTTCTCGTCCACGCGGTTCCCGATAAACAACGCCACCGCTGCCGGTACGAACGTGACCGACAGCAGCAGCGCGCCAAGCAAGGCCACCACCACCGTCATTGCCATCGGGTGGAACATCTTGCCTTCGACGCCGGTCAGCGCAAAGATCGGCACATAGACGATCATGATGATCAACTGGCCGAACACCAGCGGACGACGTGCCTCGGTGGCAGCGGCGAACACTTCCTCGAACCGTTCCTCGCGCGTGAGCGGCCGTCCGAGCCGCTCGCGTGCGTGGGCCAGGCGGCGCACGCAGTTTTCAACAATGACCACCGCGCCGTCGACGATGATGCCGAAATCCAGCGCACCCAGACTCATCAGGTTCGCGCTGATCCGGTAGGTCACCATGCCCGAGAACGTAAACAGCATCGACAGCGGTATCACCATGGCGGTGATCAACGCGGCGCGCAGGTTACCGAGGAACAGGAACAGCACGGCGATGACCAGCACCGCGCCTTCGAGCAGGTTCTTCTTGACCGTGGCAATGGCCTTGTCCACCAGCGTCGTGCGATCGTAGACCGTTACGGCCTTGACCCCGGCGGGCAGCGATTTGTTGATGGAGGCCATGCGGAGATCCACCGCGCGCGAGACCGCGCGGCTATTCTCGCCAATCAGCATGAATACGGTGCCGAGCACGACCTCGCGGCCATTATCGGTGGCGGCGCCGGTGCGCAGTTCGCGACCCAGTCCCACTTCCGCAAGATCGCGGATGCGGATCGGCTGGCCTTGCGCGGTGCCGACGATGACTTCGCGAATATCGTCGATCGATTTCACCTGTCCCGGTGCGCGCACCAGATACTGTTCGCCACGCCGTTCGATATACCCGGCGCCCACATTGCTGTTGTTGCGTTCCAGCGCCTGCACCACGTCTTGCAGCGACAGGCCGTACGAGGCCAGCTTCTCCGAGTTCGGCGCTACCAGGTATTCCTTGGCAAAGCCCCCGATCGAGTTGATTTCGGTAACGCCGGGCACCGTGCGCAACTGCGGCTTGATGATCCAGTCCTGGATCTCGCGCAGGTCGGTGGCCGTGTAGGCCGATCCGTCCGGCTTGCGCGCGTCGGGTTCGGCCTCCACGGTCCACAGGTAGATTTCGCCCAGGCCAGTCGAAATCGGCCCCATTTGTGGCGCGATACCGGGCGGCAGGTGTTCGCGCGCCTCCTGCATGCGCTGGTTGACCAGTTGCCGCGCAAAGTAGATGTCGGTGCCGTCCTTGAAAATCACGGTGATCTGCGACAGGCCATAGCGCGACAGCGAGCGCGTCTGTTCCAGCCCCGGTAATCCCGACATCGCGGTTTCCAGCGGGTAGGTCACGCGCTGTTCGGCTTCGAGCGGCGAGTATCCAGGCGCGGCGGTATTGATCTGCACCTGGACGTTGGTGATGTCGGGCACCGCATCGATTGGCAAGCGGTGATAGTTGTAGAGGCCGAGTGCGGCCATGGCCAGTACGGCCAGCATGACCAGCCAGCGCTGGGCAATCGAGAACCGGAGGATGCGTTCAAACATGGTGGCCCCCGATCAATGCGCGTGCTCGGCGCTGGCCTTGCCCTGTTCGGCCTTCAGCACGAAGCTGTTGCCGGCCACGTAGCGCGTACCGGGCGCCAGTCCGTCGACGATCTCGATGCGCTTGCCGTCGGTGCGGCCGGTCTTGACGGCACGGGCGGCGAAACCGCCGGGCACCTCCACGTACACCTGCGGGCGGTCGCTATCGGTTTGCAGGGCTTCGCTGTCGATCACCACTGCGGCATCGGTTTCGCCCGTGGACACGCTGACCGTGACAAACAGGCCTGGACGCCAGGCCATCTCGGGATTGGACAATGTCACGCGTGCGGTGGCGGTACGTGTCTGCTGGCCAAGCAGGGCACCCACGTAGGAAATCTTGCCGTCCGCCTTGCCATCGAACGCGGCGGAGGCCACACGCACGGCCTCACCAAGCCTGACATGCCCGAGGTCCTTCGGCGCGATCACGAACTCGGCCCACACCGTGGTCAGGTCCGAGATGGTGAACACCGCGGTCTCCGCCGCCACCGCTTCACCCAGGGCCAGGTGCTTCTCGACCACGATGCCGTCAAACGGCGCGCGCAACTCGAACTGGTTGATCGCACGTGCCGACGTGGTGGCGCCAATCGCGGTCAGCTTCTGGCGGGCATTCTGCTCGGAGATTTCGGCTTCCTGCAACGCGGTACGCGCAGCCAGGAAGTCCTGCTCCGCGGATACCTTGTCTTCCCACAGCTTTTTCTCGCGTGCGTAGGTTGTGCGCGCCAGTTCCAGTCGGCGCTGCGCGGCCAGCAGTTCACTGCGTTGGTCGGACAGTTGTGTACTGGCAAAGACGGCCAGCAGGTCGCCTTTCTTCACGCGCTGGCCCAGGTTGGCGACCACCGCTTCGGCAACACCCGCCACCCGTGGCACCACATGCGCGGTGCGATCCTCGTTGAACTTGATCTCGCCGGGAAATTCCACCGCGCTGCGGATCTTGCCCGGACCGGCGGTGGCGATGACGAGATTGGCATTGCGGATCTGTTCCGGCGTCAGCGCAATCAGGCCTGCGGGTTCATTGGCGTGTCCGGCTTCTGCGGATGATGCGGGGCTGGCGTGGCTGGCTTCGCCATCCTCGTGGCCTTCGTGGGCATGCTCGTCGCTGCGGCCGGACAGCAATAGCGCCAGCGCGGCAATCAATCCGGCGATCACGATGGCGGCAATGGCCACGCCCTGTTTGCGAGTCAATGTCATGACGGTGTTCCTTGCGTTGGCGCCTCAGCGGCCAAGAATGCGATCGATCGTGGTGGCTGCCTGCCAGCTGCCGGCAACCACGCCGAGATAGCGGATGCGGGCCTGGAACAGCGTGCGCTGCGCGTCCAGCACGTCGAGATAGTTGAACTTGCCGGCCTCGAAGCCCTGTGTGGCGGCCTGCAACGCGCGCTCGGCGGCGGGCAGTACGGTTTCGCGCAGCGTCAATGCGGAGGCGCGCGATACGGTGAGCTGGCTCGACGCCTGCTGCAGGTCGTGGTCCAGGCGCAGGCGCGTGGCGCGCAATTCGTCGGCGGCCTTGTCTGCCTGGCGAATGGCCGTGTAGAGATTGCCCTGGTTGCGGTCGAACAGCGGCAGAGGAATGGCTACGCCAAGCACCGGGAAGGTGCCGCGCTCGGGCGCACCGTTGTCGCGCTTGGCCCCCACGCTAACCGTTACGTCCGGGTACTGGCGACTGCGCTGCACATTGATTTCGGCCTGGCGTCGGTCCAGTTCGCGCTCACTGGTCTGCAATGCGGGTGCACTGTCCAACGACTGTCGCAACAGCGCGGCCTCGGGACGCGCGGGCAGGGCGTCGAGGCTGCCGTCGGCATCGGTAAAGCGCGGCGACGGGTTGCCCCAGAACGTGGCCAGGGTCTGGCGGCTGGCCGCCAGTGCGGCGTTGGCTTCGGCGCGTTCCAGTTCGGCGTTGGCCTGTTCGACCTGGGCCTTGGTCTCTTCAACGGGAGAGATCTTGCCTGCCGCCACGCGCCGTGCCGCGGCTTGCGCTCCGCGGGTGGCGATGTCGACCGACCCGGCCGCCAGCCGCACGCGCTCCTGGGCGATCAGTACATTGAAGAATGCGCCGATCACGCTGGCGCGCAAATCGGCCTGCGCGGTACTTAGCTGTGCCTGCGCGACGTCGCGGGCGCGCTGCGCCGCGCCAATCCGCGCGCCACGCTTGCCGCCAAGCTCCACTGGAAGATTTATCTGGCCCGTGGTGGTGCGCGTGGCCTGCCGGGTATCTTCCATCAGCACCGCGACTTCAGGGTTCGGTATCACGCGTGCTTGCGTGATGCCACCTTCGCTGGCATCGACTTCGATCCGTGCAGCGGACAGTGTGGGGTTTTGCGCCGCGGCCAGGGCCAATGCGGCGTCAAGGCTCAGGCGACCGACCGGTTCCTGGGTGGGCAAGGCGGCATCCTGGGCGGATGCCATCGGGCTCAGCAATGCGACCGCGAACCCCAGCGGCAATAGAAGGCTTCTCATCGAAATTCACCAGTTCAGGCAGGAGAAAATCGGCGAGACGGCCGCCGTACCGGTCAGCGGTACAGCGAATGCGGATGCAGGTCTGCGTCTCGCCGGCTAGGCGAAACGTGACCACTGAGGGCGGTCCGGGACTGGGGAGGGTATCGAGCCGAATGCGTACAGGCGTGGCTGGTAGCGCAAGGTCACGTAGTGGTAGTCGCCGGGCAGGCTGACTTCGGCGAATACACCATGCGATCCGGGGAAATGGCAGACCGTGCAGTCGGCGTCAGGCAGTTTGGCCGCCTTGCCGGCGCCTTGATGACTCTCTGCCTTGTGCTCGTGCGTGTGATGACCGAAGTGCGATGTCACGGCGGCCGGCTGGTCCGCTGTCTCGTGTGCGCAATAGGCCGCTGCACCGGCCCAGGCGAACTGGAGCGGCAGCAAGATCGACAGGAAGACGAGCAGCAGGCGGCGCATGGGCAGCGATTATAGCGGGGGCATCCGAGTCGGACATTACTTTGCTGTCATGGGCGCAGGGTTATTGCACCCGCGCTTGACCCTGAAGTGGCTACAGGGTCTTCAATGGCAGGCAACAACGCAAAAATGGAATCTGTCATGGCTCGCTCCACCCCAGAGAACGTCATGCCGCCCTCGTCGGCGGCGCACGGTCACGGGCACGATCACGACCATTCGCATGATCACGGCCACGAACACGAGCATGCCCACCATCATCACGACCACGCACACGACCACGCACACGACCACGCCGCCAGTTGCTGCGGTTCGGTGTGCGGGTCCACGGTCACCATCAGCGAGCCGGTAGCGGCGCCGGCCGGCACGCGCGCGGCGGCCTACCGCATCGACGCCATGGATTGCCCCACCGAGGAGACCTTGATTCGGAACCGGATCGGCAATATGGCCGGGGTCGCGGCGCTCGATTTCAACCTGATGCAGCGCGTGCTGACCGTGCACCATACGCTCGACACCCTCGACCCGGTGGTCAAGGCGATTGCGTCGCTCGGCATGAAAGCCGAGCCGCTGAGCGACGAAGGCGCCACCGCCGCAGCATCGGAACCGGCCAAGCCCTGGTGGCCGCTGGCATTGGCAGGGGTAGCCGCCGTCGGCGCGGAAGTGGCCGAATGGTTCCAGGTCGCTACGCCTTACCTGCCAGCCGCGCTGGCATTGGCCGCGGTACTGGTCGCGGGGCTTGGTGTCTATCGCAAAGGCTGGATTGCCGTGCGCAACGGCAACCTGAATATCAATGCGCTGATGAGCATTGCGGTCACCGGCGCACTGCTGATCGGGCAGTGGCCCGAAGCGGCGATGGTGATGGTGCTGTTCGCGCTTGCGGAACGCATCGAGGCGGCATCGCTGGATCGTGCGCGCAATGCGGTGCGCGGGTTGATGGCGATGGCGCCGGAGCAGGCCACCGTGCTGCAGGTGGACGGAAGCTGGCAGGCGGTAGCGGCGCGTGGTGTGGCCGTCGGTGCCACGGTACGGTTGCGCCCAGGAGAACGCGTTGCGCTTGATGGGCGGGTGTTGCGCGGTCAGTCCGCGCTCGACCAGGCGCCGATTACCGGTGAGAGCGTGCCAGTCGACAAGACCACGGGCGACGCGCTTTACGCAGGATCGATCAACCAGTCGGGTGAACTCGAGTACATGGTGACGACGCCGGCCAACGATTCGACGTTGTCGCGCATCATCCACGCCGTGGAGGCCGCCCAAGGAAGCCGCGCGCCGACCCAGCGGTTTGTGGACCAGTTCGCGCGCATCTATACACCGGTGGTGTTTGCGATCGCGCTTGGCGTGGCCGTGGTGCCGCCGCTGCTGATGGGCGGTGCGTGGCTGGCATGGATCTACAAGGCGCTGGTGCTGCTGGTAATCGCCTGCCCGTGCGCGCTCGTGATCTCGACACCGGTCACCATTGTCAGTGGCCTCGCGGCGGCGGCGCGCAAGGGGATTCTGGTCAAGGGCGGTGTCTATCTGGAGCAGGGCCATCGTCTGGCGTGGCTGGCTCTGGACAAGACCGGCACGCTGACGCACGGCAAGCCCGCGCAGACCGATATGGCGCTGTTGACTGACGATGCGCCCGACGCACGCGCGATTGCCGCAAGCCTGGCCGCGCGCTCCGACCATCCGGTTTCGCATGCGGTGGCTACGGCCGCCCAGGCCGCAGGCATCACGCTATCCGAGGTGCAGGATTTCGAAGCATTGCCGGGGCAGGGCGTGCGCGGCGTGATAAATGGGGTGACCTATTGCCTTGGTAACCATCGCCTGATTCACGACCTCGGCGCATGCTCGCCGGCGCTCGAAGCGCGGCTGGAGGCCATCGAGCGGCAGGGCAAGACCATCGTGATGCTGGCAGCCATGGCGCAACAGCCAGGCCACACGCCGCGCGCGCTGGCGTTGTTTGCTGTTGCCGATACGGTGCGCGACACCAGCCGCCAGGCCATCGAGCAACTGCATGCGCTGGGCGTGAAGACGCTAATGCTGTCGGGCGATAACCCGCACACGGCGCAGGCAATTGGCGCAGCAGTGGGTATTGATGAAGTGCGCGGCAATCAGTTGCCGCAGGACAAGGCAGACGCCATCGCCGCGCTGACCGGGCAGGCTCATACGCACGCGGGCAAGGTTGGCATGGTTGGTGATGGCATCAACGATGCGCCGGCATTGGCGCGTGCCGATATCGGTTTCGCAATGGGTGCGGCCGGTACCGATACTGCGATTGAAACCGCCGATGTGGCGCTGATGGACGACGACCTGCGCAAGATCCCGACCTTCGTGAGGCTGTCGCGCCGTACGTCATCGATCTTGAAGCAGAACATCGCGCTGGCCCTAGGCATCAAGGCCGTGTTCCTGGCCTTGACCGTGATGGGCATGGGCACCATGTGGATGGCCGTGTTCGCCGATATGGGCGCGAGCTTGCTGGTGGTGTTTAATGGACTGCGGCTAACGCGTAAGACTGCTTGAGCCGTCGATGGCCTGTCGGTTGTTTGACCACCAGCACCGCAAGCTACGCCCAAGCGCAAACAGACTGTAGTGTCTTGGCTCCCTCGCCCCGCATGGGGAGAGGGTGGGGGAGAGGGGTGGTACAGCAAGGAACCACATCAAGCAAGGCCGTCGGTTTGTTCCGGCACGGCGGCGGTATCCGATGCGCCGGCCCTCTCCCCCAGCCCCTCTCCCGCATGGCGCGAGAGGGGAGCGAAACCAGTCGGGGAACTCTACGGCTGGATAATCAACTCACCGCTGCGGCCCGGGATTTCGCCCCAGGTGACCGGCAACTGCGGCAGGTCGTTGCGGTCCAGATGCCGGTAGTACGTGGCCATCGACACAAGGTCGTGTCCCTGTGCGCGCCAGCCTGCCAGCAGCCGCTTGAACACAGGTGCCAGCTTGCCGCCCTCGAGTTCGGTATGCAGCGTGAAGACGTGGTCGGCATCGCTTTCAGTGAGCTTCAGCACGGCCTCATGCACATTGTCTTCGGTCAGGTCGTCCACGCCGATCAGTTCGTCCAGCGTGGGTAGCGTGGTAGGCATCTGCACGTGACGGCAAGGCTTGCCATCCACGGTTGGAATATACGGTCCCGTGCCACGGCCATCCGAGGCGTAGACCATGCCCCAGTCGTCGATCTGACGAAACGCCTCGTTGTTCATCTGCCAGCCCGCCGCACCATGGGTCGGTGGCGGCGCACCAAAAATATCGACGAAGCGTTCGAATGACTGCTGCATCTGGCGGCGCGTCCATGCGGCATCGCGCTCGCGGACGTTGTCTTGCCAGTACACGTGATCCCACGTATGGATGCCGCATTCATGGCCCGCCGCGGCGGCAGCACGCATTTCCGCGGCGCCCTTGCGGCCGATATCGGGCCCGGGCAGCAGCACGCCATACATCAGCGTGCGCAAGCCGTAGTTCGATACCACCGACGTGCGCGATACCTTTTTCAGGAAACCGGGCCGGAACACACGGCGCAGCGCCCAGCCCGTGTGGTCCGGGCCGAGGCTGAACAGGAACGTGGCTTCCGCCTGCTGGGCCGTCAGCATCGACAGCAACGCGGGCACGCCTTCACGCGTGCCACGCAGTGTGTCGACGTCTACCTTCAGGGCAATGCGAGCCATGCCGGGTTCAGTTGCCGACCAGCGTGCGGGCTTCCACGACCTTGTCGCGGTAGGCCTCGAAGATCTG